>CANFLR010000066.1 GCA_947447945.1 Burkholderiaceae bacterium | reverse complement strand
TGGTAGGCATCTCCACTGCGGATGTATTCTTGGATCTGTTCAATATCTTTGTTGAACTGATTGGCCTCAATGGATTCCTCAAGATCAACCACTCCAGCAATCTGAGTTGATGGTTCAAGCGCATTTAAGCCTGCAGAAATCAGATCGTCTACTTGCTCTTTTGAAAGGCTTTCATAGCTATTAAAGGCCCAGGCTTGCATGAGCGGATGCTGTGACCTTCTCGAAGGTAGATCGTAAATAAGCTGACCAAGTTCATATGCAAAAGCCGCTACGACATATTGACCAGATGAAAGCGCTTGAGAAATTTCTTCCATGCAAGATTCAAATTCAGCTTTACCCTGATCAATGGAAACACTTGCTTGGACAGTCCAAGTGCGAATAGCGCCCTGGTAAAGGCGGCTCGAGGTATTGCTCGATGTGCTGTAGGCATCATCAAGCAGAATCATTGCCATACCTGAATCATTATTTAAGAATGCTTGCTGACTCAATTAAGACCGTTTTGGTGGGGACATCAGACATGCGACCCATTTTGGGTACCGGGGTGATCATGGTCGGTATTCTACGAATGGTATCAATTGTCTGCGTGCCAGAAATGACTTTGCCAAATACGGTGTAGCCATTTCCCATAGCATTGGGATAGTCAAGACCCTGATTGTCTTTGACATTAATAAAAAATTGAGCAGTAGCAGAATCTGGATCCGAAGTGCGTGCCATTGCGATGGTGTAAGTCAGATTTTTTAAACCATTTTGTGCTTCTGAGGGAACTGGTGCATCAGTTGGTTTTTGGCTTAGTTCGGCAGTAAACCCACCGCCTTGGATCATGAAGCCATCAATGACTCGGTGAAAAATAGTTCCGTTATAAAAACCACTTTTGACATAGTTTAAAAAATTGGCACTTGTCTTGGGTGCCTTATCAGCATCCAGCTCAACAACAAAGCTCCCCACATTGGTTTTGAATTCCACTTTGGGTCCAGCAAAAGCAAGGCTAGTATTGAGGCAACCTATTGCAATGGCTAGGGTGATGATTTTGCGCATGTAATTTCCTTATGGGTAAAAAGTAGAGGTAACTATTTCTTCTTTGAAGCTTCATCTAAGTTTCTTAAAAAAGCCATCTTTTCAGCTATTTGGCTTTCTAGGCCTCGTTCGACAGGTTGATACCAATGGGGCTCACTCATTCCTGCGGGGAGATAAGTTTCGCCAGCGGCATATCCATGAGCCTCATCATGAGCGTAGCGGTACTCTTTCCCGTGACCAAGATCCTGCATTAACTTGGTAGGAGCATTGCGTAGGTGGTTTGGAACAGGTCTTGTTTGGTCTTTAGCAACATAATCTCTAGCAGCATTAAATGCTTTGTAGCTGGCATTACTTTTTGATGCTACTGCCAGGTAGATAAGCGCTTGACCAAGCGCTAACTCACCCTCAGGAGAACCAAGACGTTCATAGGTCTGGGCAGCATCATTTGCCAACTGGATCGCACGCGGATCTGCTAAACCAATGTCCTCCCAGGCCATGCGAATAATACGTCTTGCCAAATAGCGGGGATCAGCTCCGCCATCTAGCATGCGACAAAACCAATACAGAGATGCATCGGGATTAGAGCCCCTAACGGATTTATGGAGCGCAGAAATTTGATCATAAAACTGATCACCACTCTTATCAAAGCGCCTGGCATGTGCCGTCAAGGCATTCTCAATAAAGTGTTGATCCACTTTACTTTTCTCTGGTCCTCCGGCAGAAAGTGCATTGGAGATTTGTTCTACCAAATTGAGGAGTCGACGTGCATCCCCATCAGCATTGCTAATGAGAGTGTCGATAGCAGCGGAATCAAACTCAATAGTCGGCATGGCATGCTGATGAGCGCGATCAAAGAGTTGCTTTAATTCTGTAGTGTTGAGTGACTTTAAGACATAGACCTGCGCCCTAGATAGTAGAGCTGAGTTCACTTCAAAAGAAGGATTTTCAGTAGTGGCCCCAATAAAAGTGAACAGCCCAGACTCAACATGAGGCAATAGCGCATCCTGCTGGCTCTTATTGAAGCGGTGTATTTCATCAACAAACAAGATCGTTTGACGACCATATTGAGCCATATTTTGCTGGGCTTTGTCTATGGCTTCTCGAATTTCTTTTACGCCAGCTAGGACCGCTGAGATCGCAATAAATTCTCGGTCAAAGGCTTTAGCAGAAAGTCTCGCTAGCGTCGTCTTCCCAACACCTGGCGGACCCCACAGAATCATCGAGTGCGGTTGACCCGATCCAAATGCTAGTTGGAGTGGTTTACCAGTTGCCAATAAATGAGTTTGTCCTATGACCTCATTAATAGCCTTTGGACGCAAGGCTTCGGCTAGCGGTGGGGGAGGTGCACTCTCAAATAGGCCGACCATTGATGAAGTCATTACGCTTGAGTAAATAGTATGACCAAGGAAGCCCATACCAAACAACTTGCTGAAATGTAAGTTAAGCGATTGCGCATGGTCATGAATGCATTACGCGCCTCATCATCCTTGAAATAATATGAATAGGTATTTTGATCGATATTGCGTTGGATGACCAAGATAGCGGCCAAAATAAGTAGTCCAACTGGGATATAAATATGCAGAGCGACCCAGGAAACAATGGCGGGTATGACGCCCCAAATCCAAGCATTTCGATCTAACCAGCGATCACCACTCATTGGCTCACCAAGAGTATGTAAATTGCCCCCCCAATGCATGGCACCCATAAAGGAGGTAATGATCGCCCCATAACTCGCTAGCGACTCTGCGCTAAGGTAGTTGAGGGGTGAAGGCGCTAATTGCACCATGAAAGCCAAGCCTACAAATGGGATTACACCGGCGTAAGCTAATTGACGTACTAATGGTGATAAGGGGTTCACGAGATAATTCCGAAGATACTCTAATTGAATTTAGTGATCATAAGTGTAGACGCCGCGACCTGTTTTCCGGCCTAAATAACCCGCAGCTACCAGTTCGCGTAATAGCGGGCAGGGACGATACTTAGAATCGTTGAAATTATTGAAATAGATTTCCATGATGGCTAAGCAAGTATCTAAACCGATTAAATCGGCAAGAGCCAGTGGGCCGATTGGTTGATTGCAACCCAGTTTCATTCCTGCGTCGATATCCTCTGGACTTGCAAGCCCTTCATACAAAACAAAAAATGCCTCATTGATCATCGGCAGCAAAATTCGATTCACAACAAAGCCTGGTGAATTCTTCACGGTAATCGGTTCTTTGCCAATCCGTTTAGCCATTTCAATAATTGCTAGATGGGTAGCATCACTTGTTTGTAAACCGCGAATCACTTCAACGAGAGCCATTAAAGGTGGTGGATTAAAAAAATGCATGCCGATAAATCGTGCTGGGTTTGAATCGAGTGCTGCAAGACCAGTAATAGAGAGTGAGGATGTATTGGTGGCAATAATTGTCTCTTTACTAACGATCTCATCTACTTGCTTTAATATTTTTTCTTTGATGACTTGATTCTCGGTGGCAGCCTCAATCACTAAACCAAGACCCTTAAAATCGGTATAAGAGGTGCTCCCTTTAATTCTCTTGAGGGCTTCATCCTTAGCTTCGGACCTTAAGGTTTCCTTCTTGACTAATCTGTCAAGGCTTTTACGAATTTGTGCAAGACCTCGTTCAACGGCCGCGTCATTAATGTCAACCATAACCACCTCAAGACCAGCGACTGCGCAGACCTGGGCAATGCCATTGCCCATGGTTCCAGCGCCGATTACCCCAACAGATTGGATGCTCATACTATTTCCTTTTTTGGTACTGTGTTTGACCAAATAACTGCTCTTTTGCTTTGGCGTCATGAACGGGTTTTCGCAATGTGGCCAATACTTCGACGCCGCGCTTGACGGCTGGCCGTTCAGCAAGCTTATCGAACCAACGTTTAAAGTGCGGAAGCTCGTTTATATCAATGCCTTGATTCTTCCAATTTCTAGTCCAGGGAAAAATAGCCATATCGGCAATCGAATATTCTTTTCCAGCCACATAGTCATTATCTTTTAATTGCCTATCAAGCACTCCATACAAACGATTGGCTTCATTGGTGTAACGATTAATTGCATAGTCAATTTTCTCAGGAGCATACATTCTAAAGTGGTGGTTTTGCCCAAGCATAGGGCCTAATCCGCCCATTTGGAACATCAGCCATTGCAGTGCTTCATATTTTCCACGACTTGTTTTAGGGAGAAAGCGGCCTGTTTTGCCTGCGAGATAGAGCAAAATAGCGCCAGATTCAAATACGCTGATTGGCTTGCCATCAGGACCAATGGGGTCAACGATTGCTGGAATTTTGTTGTTTGGACTGATGCTTAAAAAATCCGCTTTGAACTGATCTCCAGCGCCAATATCAATGGGGTGTGCTATCCAGTCGCGACCAAGTTTATAGCCACACTCTTCGAGCATGATATGAACTTTGTGGCCGTTTGGTGTTGGCCAGCTATATACATCGATCACTGTATTTTTTGCTTTAGGAGTTGCCATTGGAAGCTCTTTCTTTAAAGGTGTTCTAAGCGTTGTAATGCATCAGTCAGCGTTTGTTCTTTTTTAGCAAAGCAAAAACGAACTACGCCAGATTCGACAGGCGATTCATAAAAAGCAGAAACAGGGATTGCCGCCACGCCAATCTCGCTTGTCAGCCAAGTACAAAAATCAGCCTCATTTAACTTACGCTGCGGAGATTTAATGGCAGTGTAATCAACACACTGAAAGTATGTCCCAGGAGAAGGCAGCAGTTTGAAGTTGGTTTTTGCTATGCCGTCTCTGAAAAAATCGCGCTTCATCTGATAGAAGTGAGGGAGGTTTAAGTAGTGCTGTGATTCTGGTAGATATTTTGCCAAGCCATATTGCATTGGTGTATTTACTGTAAATACATTGAATTGATGTACTTTGCGAAATTCTTTCATAAGGGCTGCGGGAGCAGCAACATAACCGACTTTCCACCCAGTAACATGGTATGTTTTACCAAAGCTGGACACCAAGAAACTTCTATTGACGAGCTCGGGATGCCTGGCAACGCTCTCATGTGGAGCGCCGTCGTAGACCATATGCTCATAGACTTCATCACTCAACACCAAAGTATTGGTGTTAGCGAGAAGCTGGGCGAGCTTATCTAAGTCTGATCGTTGCCAAACCATGCCCGTTGGATTATGTGGCGTATTGATCATCAGCAATCGTGTCTTGGAATTCATTGCCTTGGACAGCAAATCCCAAGGGATCTCATATGAACTTACTTGGCCATAGTCGTCACGGATGGCTTTTAAAGATACGGATACCACTTTTCCGCCGGCCAGCTCAATCGACGGCAGATACGAATCGTAGGCGGGTTCAATAATGATCACCTCATCACCTGGCGAAACGCAACTTAATACTGCAGTCAAAATGCCTTGGGTTCCTCCAGCAGTAACAGTGATTTCAGAGTCGGCATCATATTGATGCCCATAGAGTGTTTTGATCTTTTCTTGAATGCTGCTTCGCAACTCAGGAATGCCAATCATTGGGGGGTATTGATTATGGCCCTCTAACATCGCTTCATGCACGTGAGCAATCAAACGAGGGTCACAGGGGAAATCTGGAAAACCTTGCCCTAAATTGATGGCTTTGTATTCTGATGC
>CANFLR010000065.1 GCA_947447945.1 Burkholderiaceae bacterium | reverse complement strand
TGACAGAATCCGGCTCAATAAAACTTTCATAGCGAACTTGTACGCCTTTTGCATCTTCCTGCAATCGCCATGTTCCCATATAAGATTTATTGTCACCCTTGGTTTGAATAAAGTTCAAACCTTGATTGGGCAATTCTGAATATTCAATGGTTGAGCGCAACTCAATCGGAAAAAATAAAATCCGCTCCCGAATCAACCTCTCCACAATCACTTTATTGCCCTGTCTTTGAATCACCTTAGATTCAACAATTCCAGGAATCTTCTTGGCTCCCTCATAGTCAGTAAGGTAGGAGAATGCCTCACATAATGACCGAGAAGTAAGGTAGCTTACCTTAATATGAAAACGAGATTCTTCACGAGTAGCTGATACCTGGAGGTCATTGCCATTAGATAGCTCCTGAGCATAGGCGCTACCTATAAGGGTCATTAGAAATACGAAAATAAGCTTTTTCGAAATCATTAAAAATCGCAAAGAAAGCTCACTTTTTATGGTTTACAGTATTTTTAAATGCCGTACCTGCTCTAAATTTTATTGACTTAGTGGCTGGTATATTGACCGTTGCACCAGTAACTGGGTTACGCCCATTACGCGCACTTCGCTCAATTTGGCTAAAAGAACCTAAGCCAATTAATTGGACCACCCCATTAATCGAAACAGTGTTAATGATATGAGTGATAAATGAATTAATGACTTGCTCGGCTGCAAGTCTTGAAATATCAGCGCCAACTGCAACACGATCTATTAACTCTGCTTTATTCATTTTTGAACCCACTGGCTCCCTTTAACCGCCATTCAATTTAACACGTATGAATGACATGAAATATTTCATTCATCATAGAACTGTCACATTACAGTGAAAGAATCAATTTCCTCTAGGCTCGGCCCACAAAGGAGTATCTCCGATGCAATATCAAATTATTCCGCTTGAAATTGGATCCATTGTTGAAAGAGAAGTTTTCCAAAAAGACAACATGGAAATTAAATGTGGTCTAGTTTGGAAGCTAGGTTCTGTAGCCACCAAATATAAACCGACATTTTTGAAAAACTATCATCCTGATATTGGCATCTGTATCGCAGATATCAAAGGGGCAAGTATTAGCGAAACTTACAATGGCGAGAAGGTGATCTTTTTCTCGCAAACTGTTCCCGAGGCATTAGAAGAGGAACTTACCGATATTTTCTACGGCATATCACGTAAATTTTCAGGCCAGTATCAAGACATCTTTCAGGATTTAGAGTGGCAACTAGTGAAATCAGAATCTTTTATCTTCGGTCAACTTGAGCTCAAAGAGTTGGATGACCATGACTTGTCATACAAGTAATCACCCACTCACCTTTTAAATACTTTCAATGGATGCTCGATTGTGACACTTTAAATTGACAATCATTTAAAAGCAGATTCATTAGATTGCCACATTTGAGTTGCATGATGAAAAGGCTTTATAAAAGAAATGCTCCTTGTCACGACGACTTACCCCCCCAGCCACGGCTGGGGATTTTTTTGGATATACCTCTATGGAACCGAAAACAGATGATCATCCATTAGAGATTGAGCCTACCTGCAACGAAGAACTTAAAGCCAAAAAACAAATGCTAGATAAGCGACAAAAAAAGGTGCTATCCGAATTAGGTAAAACACTATCCGAATTAAAAAATGGTGTCTACCAGATTGAGCGCCTTCCGGAAGACTGAGTTGCTATTGCTTTCTGGAAGCCTCAATTAAACGCAGCTCCCAGGGGATGATGACCTCTTTGAAAATCACAGGATCTGTCCATCCTTTCAACTCACGACCTAAATGACCACCCTGGGGGTTAATCCAAGCTTCTTTAGGAACGTCGCCAGAACGCATGAGCAATTCAATATCAGAAATAGGTACTTGTGTATCCTTTGCGCCAGTAACCACGAGCATTGTTGCAGATGGCTGGCTCAACAAACCCTCTGCCTTCAAAGACATCCTAGGCATGAGCTTTGCCAAATCATTGACGTTAGAAGCACCTTCAAACACATTAATAAATGCTGGTGCCAAATCAAATAAATACTCGCGATTGCCCAAAGTATTTTTATACAAAAACTGAGGTTGGAAAAATTCATCCACTGGGGGTGATTGCGCCACCGAACCTAAAATGCGCGCCTTTTCCCTAAATGCCAAGTCGGCCGCCCAGTAACCTCCAAAACTAACACCTGAGACCACAATTCGGCTCTTATCGATCTCTGGCTGTTGACCCATGTAATCCAGAATCGCCGAAAACATTTTTCCAGCACCAGGCCCCACCTTCACTGGCGCCTGACCAGTACCTGGACTATCAACTGCCAAGTAGCCAACGCCTTTATCCAAGATTTGTGAGTAGCTTTCTGCTACTGTTTCTTTACGACTATCTAAACCGCTAATTGCTAAGATCATCGGCACTGGGCCTGTCGCATTTTTAGGCATACGAACATAAGCATGAATCGTTTTTCCATTAAACGGAATCTCAACGACCTTCATTGGATTGTCCAAGGTTTTGCTGTACTTTGCATAAGCATCTAAGGCGCTCTGATAAGCCTGTTTTTTCCCTGGGGAGTTCGGTACAGGCCACTGTGCAAAATAATACAAACGCCAAGCCCGCTTATAGGCCTCGCCTGCAGTCTTTGGATCTGATGATTGGTTACCAATCTCCATATACTTCGCTGCCACCTTACTAAAGCCTGCGGCCCAATCATCCCGATCACGCGTCTGGATATAAGAAAAAGCCTCCTTAACATCTGCAGGATTTAATCCTCCGAGTGGATATGCACCCTTCTCTGCCCGCAAGATACTCTCTTGCTTGATCTCATCTATGGTGCGCTCATGAACCTGGGCAAATACCGGAGATAGGGAATGACAAGCGAGTGCTACAGCGAAAATTGAAATGATCTTTTTCATAAAAACTACGCCCTATCTCAATAGTGATGATTAATAAATATTATCTTAACTGAATCAGCCTCTAATTCAAGGGAGGCTTATTTGCTCTTCCTCAACAATCGCCCAGGTACTATCACCTAGCTTTTTGACTGCCATTAAATAAGACCAGTTATCCGGTATTCCACAACTCCAATTGTTTGGGGCATTCTGAATGAGTACGTTTACTGCATTTCGGTCATCGTAATAGAGGTAATAAATTTTTCCATGGATTGGATTAAATCCGAACTTCGCACAGTGCACCATCTCAGTTGCATCTAACCTCGCCTGCAGAGCGCGGGCCTGCTTCATTAGAACTTCAGCTTGCTCCATGATGCGGTCATATTCTAATTTGGCATTTTGTCGTGCCACATTAACTGCCTTATCCTTTTCTTCAACGACTTTAATTGGAGCAAAGACTGGGGCCCCCACTTCCATGGGATATTCAATCCCCGCATGTCTGGCTGGATCGGTATCTTCGATTCTCATAATAAATTAGGCTTCATTGGCAATTGTTTTGGGTCTGAAAGTTTCCCTACTGAAAATTGACTGCTTGGTATCTTGACGCAATTTCAATGCATTTGCAGACTATTCTAGTCGTATATTACAAGATTGATTGAGTGAGCGTCTGTATCAATATTCACCCTAGGCGCCACCATTAGATTGATAGGCCTATTTGGGTGCATACTGATACCTATGAGATCAAACCACTGGGCAATTCATTGGCATCACATCAGCGCCAGCATGCGACTACTCATTATTAGCGCTGTTGGGATCATCACTTTTTTTCTGCTATCTCCAAGTCAAGCCTTAACGGCTCGTTTGGCAGTCTCTTGGATCATTGCTGGTAGCACCTATCTTTTCTTGAGCTTCACCATGATGCATTCCTCCACCGAAGAAAATATGTTGGCCCTATCTAAAAAAGAAGATGCCAATGCAGTAATGGTGTTATTAATCATTATTTTGGGCGCCGTCATTAGTCTAGGCACTATCGTCATCATCTTGTCTGGTGAAAGATTACCTTCCGTTACTGATGCAGCATGGCAGATAGGTTTGGTTCTTTTAACTTATGCTGTTTCATGGCTCTTAGTACATACAGCCTTTACCTTGCATTACGCTCGCGCCTATTACATTGAGCTGGAGACAAGCAAAAACCCTCCTTTGCTTTTTGCTAACCAGTTGAAGCCAATTTATATCGATTTTCTCTACTTCTCCATGGTAGTCGGCATGACCTGCCAGACTGCTGATGTCGATATTGCTGAGTCTAAAATGCGTTTTTGGGTCATGATTCAGGGCATGACTGCCTTTATTTTTAATGCTACCCTGCTAGGAATAGCCATTAACTTAATTGCTGGAATGGTGGCTTTTAAATAGAATTCCACTCAAAATATTGCACATGTGTCCAATAAAAAATACCAACCCGAAGGTTGGTATTTTTTATTTCTGCTAAGCCTCTTAAGGCTTTAGCCCAGAAAGAAATGGTGTTACCTAGTCACTGCCTCCAGATTAAACAATCTTAATAACCAAATCTGGCAATCGATCTATCGAGCAACGCACCACATCACCCTTGACTACTGGGCCCACATTTTCAGGGGTACCCGAGTAAATAATGTCTCCAGGGAAGAGTTCATTTGCTTCAGATAATTGCGCAATTTGCTCAGCCACTGACCAGATCATTTGCGATAAATCTGCTTTTTGTTTTACAACACCATTGACTGAGAGCTCGATATTACCCTTGGTGAAATGGCCAATATTAGCAAGCGGAAAAATCGGACCAATGGGCGCTGAGCGATCAAATGACTTACCGATTTCCCAGGGCTTCTTTTGGTCTCCCATAAAGCGCTGTAAATCTCTGCGTGTCATATCCAAGCCAAGTGCATAACCAAACACATGCTCAAGCGCTTTTTCAACTGGGATATTCTTACCGCCTTTATTGATAGCCGCAACCAACTCCACCTCATAGTGGTAATTCTTAGTCAAGGAAGGGTAAGGATGATCTACGATCTTATTTGGAGCAACAAACTGAATGGCATCAGTTGGTTTTTGAAAGAAAAATGGGGGTTCACGTGTCGGATCAGAACCCATTTCTCTTGAATGGGCGGCATAGTTTCTACCAATACAATAAATCCTACGCACAGGAAACTCTTGATTACTGCCAGCAATAGGAATGTAGACTTGGTCAACATTAAATGGGGTTTTTACACCCTTATCATGAGCCTCGCTTAGACCGGCACTACCAAGAACAGCCGCACCTACGCTCATTTTCAATACATTACGGCGTGTCATATTATTCTCTTGCGTCATCTTCCCCCCTTTTAGCCACTCCAATCCAATTTGTGCAGGAGCAGCAATTTATCAGTATCGAGAAATTTCTTTCTCACCGATCAATTATATCCCTCAAATAACATTACTTTTAGATCTAAAACGAGCTTGAACTGTTATTAAGCACCGCACAATAGGGCCTCAAGTCAAAATAAGCTCCTAGGAAATGCAGGCATTAATGAGTTTGCTAGGACAGTCCTTTAAAAAGCCTTCCGCGCTGAGTTCGCCCAAAAAAAATAGATGCGCTTGAGATAACAAATTTCGTGAAACCTCTTGATTCATTGTCCTTAGAATAAAAATAGCGACTGGCGAATTCCTTTTATCGCACGCTAAATCCCTTGTCCGCCCCTCTTCTAGTAGTGCAAGGACCATCCTATCGGTTTCGGTGAGTGCAATATTTTGCGGGTCGCCTGATATTGAATCGCTTTTATGCGGATCCACAGTCAATATATTAGTTGATGCTTGCATGGAAAATTGCACGGATAAAGCTTCAATCACGGCGATGGATAGAAGTTTCATATCAAGGTAAGAATTAGCAATAAGTAAGTTTCTTTTTACAAGCAGAATTAAGCGGGCATACTCTTCATCTGAAGGCTCGTTTTGATATCGACTAATGACGTTCTCAGGCTGCAATGCACTCAAAAATGCTGCCATTTTTTGGAGGGCTTCGCGGTAAACCTTCATTTCGCAATGATCGGCCTGTCTTAATTGATGATGCGTTTCTGGAATGAGCTTCCAGGTATCGT
>CANFLR010000064.1 GCA_947447945.1 Burkholderiaceae bacterium | reverse complement strand
CCCCAAGTGCCTGGCTTTCCTAAAGCGGATCTCAACGATTTGGAATCCGTTAAAAAACTGGTCAGCGATAAAACGGTAGCCGTCATGATTGAACCTGTGCAAGGTGAAGGCGGTGTGATTCCAGCGAGCGCTGAGTTTATGAAGAGCCTGCGCCAGTTCACTACAGAAAATAATATTCTCTTGATTGTGGATGAAGTGCAAGCGGGCTGTGGTCGTACGGGTACTTTATTCGCCTATCAACATTACGGTATCAAACCAGACATCATGACCTTGGGTAAAGGAATTGGTGGCGGCGTGCCATTAGCAGCACTGATGGCAACAGATGCTGTAGCTTGCTTTGTACCTGGCGATCAAGGTGGCACGTATAACGGGAACCCTCTCATGACTGCTGTTGGAATTAGCGTCATCAGGCAATTATTAGCCCCAGGGTTTTTAGATTCAGTGAAAGCCAAAGGTCAGTTACTGCGCTCAGAACTTCTTGCACTCTCACAAGAATTTGGCTTGGAAGGTGAGCGTGGCGAAGGTCTATTACGCGCACTCATGCTGGGCAAAGATGTTGGTGGAAAATTGGTCGATCTCGCACGTGATCGCAGTCCAGAAGGCTTGTTAATTAACTCACCAAGACCTAATCTTTTGCGCTTTATGCCGGCACTGAATGTTGCGGATGATGAAATTCGTCAGATGGCCAACATCTTGCGTGAACTATTAAAGCAAGTGATCTAAATTATTGCTGCAAGTTTTTGGGCAATGAAAAGATGACGTCCTCAACAACACCCTCGAGGTTGCGAACCTGTCTAGGGCCAAATTCTTGGATGCGCGCAACGATCGCTTGAGCAAGACTCTCAGGGGCGGAAGCTCCCGCAGTAAGACCAACCCGTTTTTTATTCGCAAACCATTCTGGCTGCAGCTGCTCTGGCGCATCTACCATGTAAGAAGGTATGCCTAATTTTTCAGATAACTCTCTCAAGCGATTAGAGTTCGAGCTCGAGGTACTACCCACGACAATAACAACCTCAACTTGCGGTGCCATGAATTTCACAGCATCTTGACGATTCTGAGTTGCATAACAAATATCTTGCTTACGCGGTTGAACAATGTTGGGAAACTTTTGGGTTAATGCCTCAACGATTTCTTTGGTCTCATCAATGGAGAGAGTGGTTTGAGTTACAAACGCAATTTTTTCATCGACCATAAATGGCAAGGTCGCCACATCAGAAACCTTCTCGATCAAAAAGACGCCATCCTTGACTTGGCCCATCGTACCCTCAACCTCTGGATGTCCTGCATGACCAATCATCAGCACGGTAAAGCCATCTTTACGCATCTTGACAACCTCCAGATGGACTTTAGTTACCAGTGGACAGGTCGCATCATATACCTGCAGCCCTCGTTCCTCAGCATCTCTGCGAACTTCCTGAGATACGCCATGAGCGCTAAAGACCACAATCCCACCTCGCGGAACTTCCTGCAACTCTTCCACAAAGATCGCACCTTTTTCACGCAACTCATTCACAACATATACATTATGGACAATCTCATGGCGCACATATATTGGCGCTCCGAAACGCGTCAGTGCTTCATTCACAATATTGATTGCTCTGTCGACGCCCGCACAAAAACCCCGCGGTTGAGCCATCAGAATTTCTGCGAAGTCGTTAGCGCTCATTGTGATTTAAAGAATGGCAATAATCTCGGCCTCGAATGTGACGGGCCTTCCTGCCAAAGGATGATTGAAATCAAACCAAGCACCCTCTTCATTAATCGATTGCAAGACTCCGGCATACTGAGCGCCACCAGGGGCATTGAACTCAATCACATCGCCCGGATGAAATTCCACATCATCATCTCGCCCCTCTTTCAGAGCTTTCAAAGAAACCCATTGCACTAACTCCTCTTTGCGCTCGCCAAAACTTTCTTCTGGTGGGAGCAATGCACTTTTCTTTTCACCCACACCCAAACCTAGCAACACCTTTTCAAAACAAGGCGCAAATTGTCCAGACCCCATCATCACCGTCGCCGGACGGTCACCAAAGGTATTGATGTAATCCTCCCCGTTGGGCAAAGTCAACCGATAGTTGAGGGTCAGGTAGGAGTGAGGCAAAACCGCAAGCTTAGTCATAAGGTAATTGTATCTAGGCCGGAGCTAACTTTGCACGTCCCCATTTCTGAATGGCCAAAAACGGAGCAACCCCGGGAAAAACTCCGCTCCCATGGTGCAGCTTTTTTAAGCGATGCCGAGTTATTGGCTATTTTTCTCAGAGTAGGGGTCCAAGGCAAGACAGCAGTGGCGCTTGCAGAAGACTTGCTCCATCATTTTGGCAATCTACCTCGCCTACTCAATGCGGGACCCGAAGAGCTCACCCGCATTCATGGCATAGGCTTATCCAAGTGGTCGCAAATCCAGGCTGCCTATGAGTTAGTAAAACGTAGTCTTGAGGAAGGTCTTGCTCAGGATTCCATCTTTTCCTCGCCAACCCACGTCCGAGAGTTTCTCCAAGCCAAGATTGGCCGTCTACCCCATGAGCTCTTTCTTTGTCTCCATCTCGATTCTCGCTATCACTTGATTGAGTGTCAGGAACTCTTTCGGGGGTCGATCACCCAGACTGCCGTCTATCCCCGAGAAATCCTCAAAGAAGCCTTGGCGAGGAATGCCAGTGCCCTGATCGTGGCCCATAATCACCCGAGCGGCAACCCTTTGCCGAGCAAAGCCGATCAAAACCTGACCCAAACCCTAAAAAATGTCCTCGAATTGGTTGACATCACATTACTCGACCACTGCATTGTGAGCGGCAGTGGTTTTTTCTCCTTTTCAGACGCAGGTCTTATGAAAATTGGTGATAAATGATAGTAAATACTAACTTAATAGGGGTTTTAGTCGCTCAAGTACAACCAATAGCCAGGTAGAATCAAAACTAAAGCGCATTGGGGGTAGATCAAACAAGGCTTAGCCTGATACAATCTTCTTTTTTCGCAATTAATGGAGTTATGTCATGGCAAAAGTTTGCCAAGTCACTGGGAAGAAGCCGATGGTTGGCAACAATGTATCCCATGCAAACAATAAAACGAAGCGTCGCTTTTTGCCCAATCTGCAAAATCGTCGTTTTTGGGTTGAATCTGAAAACCGCTGGATTAGCTTGCGCTTAACCAATGCTGGTTTGCGCGTTATCGATAAGAATGGCATCGATGCTGTTCTGTCTGATCTTCGCGCACGTGGCGAAATTTAAGGAGCACACAAATGGCTAAAGGCGGCAGAGAAAAAATCAAGTTGGAGTCATCAGCTGGTACTGGTCACTTCTACACCACTTCAAAAAACAAGCGTACAAAGCCTGAGAAAATGGAAATCATGAAATTTGATCCCACTATTCGCAAGCACGTTGCTTACAAAGAAACTAAGCTCAAGTAAGTAATCAAGTCATCGAATTACTTGCAGCGAATAAAAAACCCGCTCTAGTAGCGGGTTTTTTAATGCCTTAATGATCATGAAAAATCAAGAGTAAGCATTAAGCGTAACGGCGCAACCTTAAAGAGAAATCCCGCAAGCTCGCTAAACCGCTTTCTTCTGCGCGCTGACACCAAGAACGCAACTGTAATAACAACTGGTCTCTTGTGGCATGAGAGCGACTCCAGATGGCCTGCAAATCACGTCGCATTTCAATCATCTTGCGTAGCTGGGCATTGCTTGCAATCAGCTCTTCAAGATTTGCTTTTTCACTTTCACTTAAACGGCCCTCGTCCTTGCCCAACCAAGCTCGCGCATCTTTCAAATGTGCTGCCAAGACCTGCATGTGCTGCACCTCATGACTAAAGAAGTTGCGTAAAGTGTTGCTATAGCGTGCCATGATTTCATAGCGATTAGCGATGATAGCCTCAAGCGTGCCGTGATCCGCAGGACGTAAGTCGCTGAGTACGGGCTTGGGTGGCGTCTTTTTCACTTGTGCCAATCCAACCGCACTCATGATCTGGATGTAAAGCCAGCCAATATCAAATTCATACCAACGATTTGAGAGTTTGGCACTGGTTGCAAAGGTATGGTGATTGTTATGCAACTCTTCACCGCCAATCAAAATCCCCCACGGAAAAATATTCGTAGAGGCATCTTCACAGTCGAAGTTCCGATAACCCCAGTAATGTCCAATCCCGTTAATCACCCCTGCAGCGGTAATGGGGATCCACAGCATTTGGACGGCCCAAACGGTGAGGCCAATTGCACCAAATAAAAATACATCAATGATGAGCATTAAAGCAACGCCCTGCCAAGAAAACTTGGAGTAAAGGTTGTGCTCAAGCCAGTCATCCGGAGTGCCATGACCAAACTTCATTAAGGTCTCTTGGTTTGCAGCCTCTTTTTTATATAGCTCAGCACCACTCGCCAATACTGTATTAATGCCCAAGATCTGCGGACTATGTGGATCATCAACGGTTTCACATTTGGCGTGATGCTTGCGATGAATGGCTGCCCACTCTTTAGTCACCATGCCAGTTGTAAGCCATAACCAGAAACGGAAAAAATGAGATGCAATCGGATGTAAATCTAAAGCGCGATGTGCCTGACAACGGTGCAAGAAAATAGTTACGCCGGCAATGGTGATATGAGTAGCGATTAAGGTGAAGACCAGAATTTGCCACCAAGACCAATGTAGATAGCCATGGGCAAGCCAATTGAGAAATAAATCAAAACTCGAGACTGAAACGGTATTCAAAAGGGGATCCCTAAGCAGAGGTAAAACCCAATTTTAATTCTTCTCAGCCTTTTTGGTTTTGACTTTTTCCGCCTTGAGCCCCTGTTTATCCTCGTCTGTCACAGGTGTAGCCGCTCTCCTTTGGAATACCGCTCCAAAAAAGCCGTCTGTTCCATGAATATGAGGCCATAACTGCCACCAAGGGTTATCTGGACTACAGCCGATGGGCAAAGTTTCTTTTGGGAAGAGGGGTTTTAGGGCCTCAGCAGCTGGAACCACCTCAAAATTGGGGTGACTTTGTAGGAAGGCTTCTGCAATGGCTTGATTTTCTTGGGGTAATAGACTGCAGGTGGCATAAACCAAGCGGCCCCCGGGTTTTAATAAACGACTTGCAGAGGCCAGGATATTGGTTTGCTTTTCATTGAGCTCCAAAATCCCAGCGGGGGTTTGACGCCATTTGAGATCAGGGTTACGTCTTAAGGTACCCATGCCACTACAAGGGGCATCGACCAAAACCCGATCAATCTTTCCAGCGAGCCGTTTGATCTTGGCATCATTTTCACTATCAATCCATACAGGATGGACATTTGAGAGGCCACTACGGGCCTGTCTTGGCTTTAAATTTGCTAGCCTACGCTCTGAAGTATCGAGTGCATATAAACGCCCTGTAGAGCGCATGAGCGCTCCAATCGCCAAAGTCTTACCGCCGGCACCTGCGCAAAAGTCAACGACCATCTCACCACGCTTGGGAGCCAGTAAATAGGAAAGCAACTGACTGCCCTCATCCTGCACCTCAAACATGCCCGCTTTAAAACCAACCGTATTTTGAAGGGCCGGTTTACCCATGATGCGAACACCATCAGGTGCATAAGGCGTTGGAATCGCTTGATAGCGGCCACCGAGAGCATTCATCTCGGTGAGCAATTGCTCGCGAGTTGTCTTCATCGTATTCGCACGCAAATCCAGCAATGCAGGTTGTAGCAAAGATTTTGCGAGATCCTCGCGGGTATCTTCACCAGGGTATTTTCCAAAGGCATCCCAAAGCCATTCCGGTAAATTGTTGCGAACCAAAGGATTTAAGGAAGCGGGATCCACCGTAGAGACGTGCTGTAACCACTCATATTCACCAGGCTTAAGCACATGGGCCAAGTCGGCAATGGCACTCTCTGCTCTGTTCGCAGAACCCAACCCCCCTTCTGACAAAGCAGACATCAAACCCAATAGGGATAAGCGTCTTGCCTGTGAGCCTTCACCACTAACGGCCAACTGGGACATCTCATTTTTACGCCGCAAAATCGCAAAGGCACTCTCCGCAATCAGAGCACGATCTCGATTACCAAGCTGTGGCTCCGAACGAAAATAGCGACTCACTACACGATCAGCCGGCTGCTCAAAATTCAAGAGCTCAGGCAGCAAACGCTCCAAATGAATGGCGTGCTGAGGTAAAGCCTTGGCATTAGAGAAATTCTTTTGCCCGACCGGAGCAATCAGATTGCCGCTAGCATTACGACGTTCGGAACTACGCTGGGGATCTTTCGATTTAGCTGCGTAACTTTTTTGGGGGCCAAATTTGGAACCT
>CANFLR010000063.1 GCA_947447945.1 Burkholderiaceae bacterium | reverse complement strand
GTGTTCATGATTCTGGGCTTGACTTGGCAGATTGATGAAGACGCCATAACTTAATATAACGGTAATAGGATCCTTGGGCATTTGCAAAGGCTAATGAGATGCCTTGGGGGCCATCCAAAAATCCCAAGCGCAAGAAGTAGGTTCTGATAAAAGCCCAAAATCCATGAACGATCGCCTTTAAGGGTGAGCCTGTGCGACCTTGTAAAAAAGCCTGTTTTGCAGAATCGGTTGAATAGCGCTCCATTTTGGCCTTCACCTGAGCTAGATTCATAAAGCTGTAATGCAAGAGAGAATTGCTCAGTTTGGCCACTTGCCCTTGGGCGATTAAACGCTCATGCACCAAGTCTTTCGAGAATCGGGCAGTGCCGCGCTTAAAGAGGCGATCAACATAGTCAGGGCGCCAGCCTGAGTGACGAATAAACCGTCCGCAATACCAAGACAAGCGGGGAATGGCAAAGCAGTTCGCCTGGGTAGGGTGACTGATCACCTGCAGAATTTCAGCTTTTAGGGCGGGGGTTAGCCTTTCATCGGCATCCAGGGATAGGACCCATTCGCTGCTTGCCAGATCGAGGGCGCGGTTCTTTTGGGGTCCAAAACCAGGCCAATCAGTCGGCTGGGCAATCACGGCGCCATAGCTTTTAGCGATTTCCAGAGTGCGGTCCGAGCTATTGGTGTCCACCACCACAATTTGCTGGGCAATCCCGTCCAGAGAGGCTAAACAGTCGGCCAAATTGGCCTCTTCATTGCGGGTGATGAGGATGACTGATAAGGTGGGCATAATTCATTATATGAATGCTATCGACCGAACCGCTCTAAATCGCTTAGTTCAGTACCTTAAACCCCATATTAGCTTGATTATTGGCTCATTATTGGCCATGGCTTTGGTGGCTGGTGCTGAGACCTCCATTCCTGCTTTGATGAAGCCTTTATTGGATCGTGGTTTTACAGGGCAACTGAATGGCAAGCTTTGGCAGGTGCCAGTTTTCTTGGTGGGCTTAGCCTTAGTCCGCAGTTTGGCGCAATTTCTCTCGAATTATTTGCTGACCCGCGTGATTAATGCAGTGCTCCTTAAATTACGTGAAGAGATGTTCCAAACTCTCTTGCATGCTAGCACGGTATTTTTTCAAAAAAATTCTGCCTCAAATTTAATTAATGCCGTAGTTTTTGAAGTGAATAACGTGCTGACCATCATGGGTGGGATGTTGATTAGTTTGGTGCGTGACTCTCTGACAGTAGTGGGTTTGATGGGGTATCTCATCTATCTGAACTGGCGACTCACTTTAGTTGTGTTGGTTATTTTTCCCATCATTGCTTTTGTGATGAGCAAAATTAACCGACGCTTAAGAAGCTTAAATCGCGAGCAACAGGATTTGACGAGCGAACTGGCTTACATCGTGGAAGAATCTGCTGCGGGTTATAAGATTGTGAAAGTCCATGGTGCTGAGCGCTATGAGATGCGGCGTTTTATGGAAAAAGCGGAGCGCTTGCGCCAATTTGCCCTCAAGTCTGCAGTAGCAGGTGGCTTAAATCAGCCGATTACCCAGTTGATTGCTTCCATGGCACTCTCAGTAGTGCTGGTGATTGCCTTAATGCAATCAGCCACAGAAGGAACCACTGTTGGTGGTTTTGCCGCCTTTGTTACCGCCATGATGTTGGTGATTTCACCACTAAAACATTTAGCTGATATCAATCAACCTTTACAACGCGGCCTGACAGCGGCAGAGATGGTCTTCACCTTAATCGATCAACCCTATGAGGAAGACGAATCTCGTAAAACCAATATGCAGCCTTTGGAGAAGGCTAAGGGTGGAATTCGGTTTGAGCACGTCGGTTTTTCTTATCAACAAGAGCTTGGGCGCCAAGATGCCTTAACAGACATCAACTTGGTCATACAGCCAGGAGAGGTAGTCGCCTTTGTTGGGCCATCGGGTGGCGGCAAGTCAACCCTAGTCAATCTTTTACCGCGCTTTTTCAAGCCTACTACGGGTCATATTTTCTTGGATGACGTGCCTCTTGAAGGGATTGTTTTATCGGACGTGAGAAGGCAGATTGCGTTTGTCAGCCAAGACGTGATCTTGTTTAATGACACCATTGCCGCGAATGTCGCCTATGGCGCGGTTGCGAAGGGTGAGATTGACCGAGGCCGTGTGATTGAGGCGCTAGAGGCGGCGAATTTAAGTGCGTTAGTAAAAGAGCTACCCGACGGGATTGACAGCTTAGTGGGTGACAACGGTAATCGTCTGTCTGGCGGCCAACGTCAGCGCTTAGCGATTGCACGCGCGATTTATAAAAATGCGCCGATCTTAATTTTGGACGAAGCCACCTCTGCTTTAGATTCTGAGTCTGAACGTCAAGTTCAAGATGCACTCGAAAGACTAATGGCTGGCAGAACAACCTTGGTCATTGCCCACCGTTTATCAACGATTGAGCATGCCGACCGCATTGTTGTGCTGGAACACGGCAAGGTAGTTGAGAATGGCTCTCACACTGATTTAATTGGGAAGGAAGGTTTGTATGCGAACCTGCATCGCATCCAATTCTCGAATGCTTAGCTTAAAGAATTCATTCGGAGCCTTAGCTCAGAACAATATCGTATTGCTCTTGCGGGAAGCTGCCTTCCGCCTGAAGTGTAATTGGCTTATTAATAAAATCCCCTAACTGCGCCAAGAATTGATTTTCTTCTTCCAGAAATAAATCAATAACATCGGGTGCGGCCACAATCCGAAATTCCTTGGGATTAAACTGGCGATGTTCACGCACAATCTCCCGCAAGATTTCATAACAAACCGTTTGAGCAGTTTTTACCTCACCCTTGCCCAGGCAGACGGCGCAAGGTTCGCAGGTGATATGTGCAAGGGATTCACGCGTGCGCTTACGGGTCATTTCAACCAAACCTAGTGCTGAAAATTCACTAATAGAAGTGCGCGCATGATCACGCCCTAAATTGCGTTTGAGCTCATGCAAAACTGACTCTTGATGATCCTTACTCATCATGTCAATAAAGTCAATGATGATGATGCCGCCTAAATTGCGCAAGCGCAATTGACGGGCAATCGATTGAGCAGCTTCAAGATTGGTTTTGAAAACGGTGTCATCAAGGTTGCGCGCACCGACGTAACTACCCGTGTTGACATCCACTGTAGTCATTGATTCGGTTTGATCAATCATTAAATAGCCGCCTGATTTGAGATCGACCCGGCGCCCTAAAGCTTTGTTGATTTCAGTATCGACATCAAACAGATCAAAGAGGGCGCGCTCACCCCGATGCAAGGTCAATTTATCCAAAAGATTGGGCATGTATAAACTTGCAAAGGCCTTGAGCTTCTCAAAGTTCTCGGCAGAGTCCACCCGAATCTGGCTAGTTTGTTCTCCAGCAACATCGCGCAGCACCCGTTCTGCAAGACTGAGATCTTGGTAAAGCAAAGAAGGTGGTGCTTGGTGGTTGACTGCTTCACGAATGTTTTCCCAAGTGGTGCGCAGGTAAAGCATGTCATGTTGGAGTTCAGTATCGGTGGCATCTTGGGCGCTGGTGCGCACAATGATGCCACCTTTTTCATCGACAGGCATGAGTCCAGCAAGGCGTGCTTTGATCGCTTCGCGTTCTTCAGGTTGATCAATTCTTTGGGAGACTCCGATATATTTTTCTGCGGTGATATCGCTACTGACCGGCGGAAGATAGACTAAATTACGACCTGCAATACTCAGTTGTGTTGTGAGGCGCGCTCCTTTGGTTCCAAGGGGATCTTTCAGAACTTGAACCAAAACGGTTTGCCCTTCAAATAGCAATTTTTCAATTTGCGCTTGCGGATTATTTTGAGTGATGTCTGCAACATGCATAAATGCAGTGCGCTCGAGTCCCACCTCAATGAAAGCTGATTGCATGCCAGGGAGGACGCGTACGACTTTTGCTAAGTAAATATTGCCCACAATCCCGCGCTGGCGGGTGCGCTCAATCTGGAGTTCTTGTACTGCTCCCTGTTGAATTAATGCCACCCGTGTTTCTTGCGGGGTGATATTGATTAGAATTTCTTCATTCATATATGGCTTACTTGGGCGCGCTCGAGTAATTGAATTGTTTCATAAATCGGCAGACCCATGATACCGCTATAACTGCCTTTGATCCTTGGAATGAGGGCGCCACCTAGGCCCTGAATCCCATAAGCACCGGCTTTGCCGAAAGGCTCACCGCTGGCGATATAGGATGCGATGCGCTGGGGAGAGAGCGTCGCAAATTCGACCTCGGAAACTTGTACAAGACAAATAGGCGAGCTTTCTGGAGAAGGGAGGATGGCTACTGCCGTCAATACTTCGTGGATCTTACCGCTGAGTAAGCTGAGAATACGCAAGGCATCTGCAGCATCACTTGGTTTGCCTAAAATTTCACCAGTAGGGTGATCAGGGAGGCTGACGGTGGTATCAGCACAAAGAATTGGCGCCCAGGGCAACTGCTTTTTTTGCCAGCGTATAAATGCGGCTGCACTTTTTGCGAGTGTGACCCTCTCTACGTAAGCGCGCGCTTTCTCATGAGGGAGGGGTGTTTCAATGCTCTCACTATCCTCTTCAGGTGAAGCGGTGAGCATTTCAAAAGCGACGCCTATTTGCTTGAGGAGTTCTTGGCGACGGGGGCTCTGAGAGGCAAGATACAGATAAGAAAACATCAGAATGGCTTATTCGCGATGATAGGGATGACCTTGCAAAATGGTCCAGGCGCGATAGAGTTGCTCTACCAGCAACACTCTAGCCATTGCATGAGGCAAGGTCAGGCTGGAGAGGCGCCACAGGGCATGGGCCTGGTCTTTGAGGCTGGCGTCTAAGCCATCGGCCCCACCAATTAAGAAGGTGATATCAACGCCTTCTTGGCGCCAGTTGGCCAATTGGCTTGCTAAGTGTTGAGTTGTTTGATCTTTGCCACGCTCATCTAAGGCAATCACTCGGGAGCCTTTCGGAATGGCTGCAGCAATTTTGATAGCTTCTTTGGCCGGCGTGAGGTCAGGTTTAATTTCTTTAATCTCAATACTGCAGTCAGAGGGCATACGCTTAATGTAGTCTTGGGTTGCTGTTGTGACCCAATCTGGCATTTTGTGTCCCACCGAAACGATGCTTAAGCGCATAGACTAATGGTGTACTTAATCTTCGTCGTCAAATTCACTGGCTTTGACAAGACCTTTATCAGTAGCCAATTTCACGCGGACAGGTTTGGCACCCCACATGCCTTCAAGCTGGTAATAGGAGCGCAGCATTGGTTGCAAGATATGGACCACAATATCGCCACAATCAACGAGCACCCATTCACCAGTTTCTAGACCTTCAACAGAAATCACTTCGCCACCTTTGGCGTTGACTTCTTCTTTGACTGACATGGCTAGTGAACGTGTTTGACGATTGCTCGAGCCCGTTGCAATGATCACGCGATCAAATAACTCGCTTAATTTGGTGGTGTCATAGACGCGAATATCTTGCGCTTTGACATCTTCTAAAGCGTCAATAATGACGCGCTGTAATTTACGTAATTCCATAGTTTTGCTGTATTTCTGTAATAGGTCTGATGGGTATGGGGTGATCTTAGCTTGATTATTGGTACAAGCCTAGATTAGCGATGATTTCTAAAACATGCGACGGGATTTGCTCTGACTCAATTTGACTGCGAGAGGCGGTTTTTAAGCGTTGTCGCAAATCTGTAGAGGATAAATCTACCGATAAGCCCTCATCAACATAGATGAGGCCAAACGGCGCATTCTCAAGGGGGGAGGGGTCTTGTATTTGGCGAGTATCGAGCAATTCCTTGATTTCAGGACTCATCTCAGCTGATAGGTCGTAATGGGGCCTACTAGCAACCGCAAAATTGAGGTATTGAAATAAATCCCGCCACGAGTTCCAGCTCGGGAGATGAATCAGTGAATCGACACCCGTTAGCCAAATCAGACTAGCTTCTGGGCCAAAACGCTCTCGTAAGGTTTTTGCGGTATCGATGCTGTAGCTCGGTCCACAACGTTCAATCTCTAGGCGATCAATGCTGACTTGCGTCGGAATGTTGAGATATAAAAGCGCTCTTGCTAAGTCGATGCCTGCCGCTTCAGTGAGTTGATAGCGTATTTCAGCAGAAGTAATGTCGGAGCCTTTTTGCCATGGCTCACCACTCGGTATTAGTAGTAACTCATCTAAATGCAATATCTTGGCAAAGTGACTCGCTAGTCTTAAATGACCGATATGCGGTGGATCAAAGGTGCCACCCAAGATGCCGATTTTTTTTGAACTCATCAATTTACGCCAACCAATCGCGCGGCTGCAAGTAGTAATCGTAGAGTTTGGCTTCGGGGGTATCTGGCTGTGGTTGCCAGTTGTACCACCACTGTACTACCGGAGGCATCGACATTAAGATCGATTCAG
>CANFLR010000062.1 GCA_947447945.1 Burkholderiaceae bacterium | reverse complement strand
TTTGGGGGTACAGTAAGTTTGTTCTCCAAGATCTCAATAGGTATGTAAATACCTCACATTGCTTGCTAATCCAGGCTGACGGATTCGTTTTGAATCCTAGTCGATGGCAGAACCAGTTTCTAGAGTACGACTACATTGGCGCACCTTGGTCGCAAAAATTAAGACTTTCCCCTACAGAGCTAATTTTAGATATGCATAGGAATCAAGTAGGTAACGGCGGTTTTTCATTACGCAGTAAGAGACTTCTCGAAGAGACTGCGAAGATTGATTTTGATAGCCTAACTTTCCCCAGCGCTTCTGAAGATCTCATTCTGGGGCATTTTCTCTTGGACCAAATGTTAGATGCAGGAATAAGATTTCCCAGTCCAGAGTTAGCAGCTCAATTTTCAGTAGAGTCGTCTGATGCCGCCTTTGGGCAAAACCCTAGCACTTCATTTGGATTTCATGGCAAACAGTTGAGGGACCTCATTTTCAAGGGTGCCCAAGGCTAAATACAGGTCATGGCGCTTGTAAATGTGCGGGATTTTGGCACAATTAGATGCCGTAAGCGCGAATTGCTCAGCTCTACATTAACCGGATGGATGAATGCAAGATATACCTGTAATACTTCTGAATTACAACCGACCAGAGTTTTCTAAAAGGTTGGTGACAAATCTTGCCAAGATAAAACCAAAAAAAGTGTATATCTCCATTGACGGCCATAAGAGCGAAGTTGTCGGTGATAAGAACAAAGTAGACCAGGTTGAAGCAGCATTTGCGAATATTAACTGGGACTGCGAAGTGAAGTTAAGGCGCAACCAGAAAAACTTAGGCTTAAGACCCGCAGTTAAGGGTGCGCTCGACTGGTTTTTTGACGAACAAGAGTTTGGAATAGTTTTAGAGGACGATATCGCCTTTAATGAAAATTTCTTTAAGTACTGTCAAAGATTCTCACAACTAGATCAGGATATGAACATTGGCGCTATATCTGGGAACAATTTGATGGCACATATGTTTTCCAAAGATTTTTTTCAGCCCAAATACTTACTTGCTCAAATATTTCACTGCTGGGGGTGGGCTACCTGGAGTGAGCGTTGGAAAAATTACGATGACAATATTGAGCACGATGAAGATTTTTTTCAAAATACCTTGCCAAAGTACCTTAACTACGATGCGCAGGTAATCAATTTTTGGCATTCAGTTAGGGCCAATATCTTGAATAATGCGATCAATACTTGGGCATTACGTTTTTTGCTGTCGAATTGGAAGCATGGCTTGTATTTTTTGACGCCACCAGAGAACTTAACGACAAATCATGGTTTCATTGAAGACAGTACCCACACCTCAGCAATGCCGTTCTATATGCAAAATATTCAAATCGGCAACTTTGTCCCCTATGAAAAATCTCATTATGAGATAAGGACTTCTCAGCCCTTTGAGAAGATCGAAGAAAAATTTATTTTAGGGGTTGACCGTAGCCCCCTTTTGATATGACCGATACCTTAGTTTCCGAGTTATCCCATGGGGGGCTAGTTGAGAACCTGTCGATTTCGTCAATAACTCCGGTTGCAGTCATACTGAGAACTACATTCTCCAAGGAAGGCATTGAGTTTTTTACGCCCAATAGTTATTCGCAGCAGCTGGGGTATATGAATCGGCCGAAAGGTTATTCAATACAGCCACATTTACATCGCCCAGTCTTGAGAGAAATTCAACATACAAATGAAATGCTTTTTATAAAAAGCGGTTTAGTAAAGGTAAATTTTTACTCTGTAAACAAGGTATTTGTTGGTGAGCGGCTCTTAAATGCTGGGGATGTGATTTTATTAATTCAAGGTGGGCATGGTTTTGAGATGATGGAGGATTCTGAAATGATTGAAGTGAAGCAGGGTCCTTATGCCAACGATATGGACAAAGAAAAATTTTAATTTAGAAAATAACAATGATCCCTGTAAATCGCCCCTTATTAGATGGGAATGAAAAGAAGTACTTAGTAGAGTGTATTGATACTCAGTGGATATCCTCAGAGGGGCCATTTATTAAGGAATTTGAGGATAAATTCTCAAAGTCGGTAAACCGTAGGTTTGGGGTTGCAGTATCAAGTGGAACAGCAGCCCTTGATATTGCCTTAGCTGCACTTGAGTTGGCTTCAGGCGATGAAGTAATCATGCCGACCTTCACTATTATTTCCTGTATTACATCGATATTAAATGCAAAAGCAGTGCCAGTATTAGTAGACTGCAATGATAGAAATTTTAATATGGATATTAGCCTCATCGAGCAAAAAATATCAAAAAGAACAAAAGCAATTTTGGTGGTCCACATTTATGGCTTGCCGATAGATATGGATCCGGTCATAGAGTTAGCGAATAAATATAAATTAAAAATCATTGAGGACGCTGCAGAGATGCACGGACAGCAATATAAAGGCAGACCTTGCGGTAGTTTTGGCGATATCAGTATATTTAGTTTTTACCCAAATAAGCTCATTACCACGGGTGAAGGCGGTATGGTAGTAACGGATGATCCACATTTGGCGGAGAGAGCTAATTCATTGCGAAATTTATGTTTTAACCCGCAACAGAGATTTGTTCACGAAGAGCTAGGTTGGAATTATCGAATGACAAATATGCAAGCAGCAATTGGAGTTGCCCAGCTAGAGCGATTAAGTGAGTTTGTCGAGATCAAAAAGAATCTTGGCCAACTCTACAATAAGCTCCTAAGCGGTATAGATGAGATTTTTCTTCCAATCCCAGGGGAGTCATATGCAGAAAATATTTATTGGGTATATCCCATTGTGCTTAAGCCAATTGCTAAAATGAATGCAAAAGATTTGGCTCGTAAGTTGTCAGACTTGGGAGTGCAAACTAGACCATTTTTTTGGCCGATGCACAAGCAACCAATTTTTGAAAAATTAAATCTTTTTTTAAACGAAAGCTATCCTAATAGTGAATATATTGCAGAGTTTGGGTTGTATTTGCCAAGTGGAGTTGGCACTACAGAGCTGGAAATTAGTGATGTTTCAAAAGTTTTAAGGCAGATATTCAATGATTGATCAATTTGATGCATATGCCGAATATTACAATCTCTTTTATGAGGGTAAGGATTACAAAGGGGAGTCGGAGTACGTACATCAATTGATAGAAACTCATCACAAGGGCGCCTTGAAGGTTTTAGAATTGGGCTGTGGAAGTGGTGGGCATGCACGGGAGTTATTAAAGTATGGCTACTCAATCCATGGGGTTGATATCAGTAGCCGCATGTTGGAGCAAGCCAAATTAAGCATCCGTAATGATGGGGCTAAAGTGAGCTTCTCTTTGGGGGATGCTAGAACACTAGCATTAAATAAAAAATTTGATGTAGTACTTTCTTTGTTTCATGTACTCGGATATCAGAATAGCGACGAGGATGTATTAAAAACATTTTTAACGGCCTATGAGCACTTAAAACCAGGCGGGCTCTTTATATACGACTTTTGGTATGGGCCCACGGTGCTCTCCGATGGTCCATCTACGAGGGTGCTAAAAATTAAAAAGGATCACCAAGAAATTTTGAGGATTTCTGAGCCTAATATGGATTTGGAAAATCATCTTTGTAAGATAAATTACTCAATTTTTGTGAAAGAAGCAACAGGGCTTTATAAAAGAATAGACGAGCTTCATTCGATGAGATATTTTTTTCAAGATGAGTTTATGCATTTTGAAAGTAATAAATTTATATGTCTTGACGAATTGGCTTGGATGTCTCAGTTACCATTGGCTCAGGGCAATTGGTATGGCGTGAGAATTTGTAAAAAACCATCAATATGAGAAGCCATCAATGAGAGTAGGTACTATTGGGTATGCCACTGAATCTGGATTGGGACTATTAATTCAAGATTTTTATAAGAATAAAGTCATTACAGACATATTAGTGCAGACACATAATAGTTTTCTGAATCATTTCGACTGGTATCCTGGCGCGCCAGTTCTTGCTAGCCCAGTTGGACATTTGGCGACTGAAGAAAAATTAACTGTCGAGTCCTTTGTTAGGGAGATTGACATACTTTTTTTATTTGAGTCATATTGGCATCCGCAGGTAATTGATTTCGCACTTCAATACAAAAAGCCCATTGTTTTGATGCCAATGTATGAATGGTCGCCCGGCCCTATTCCCGCTAATTTATTTATCACCCCCAGTCTTTTGGATCATCAGTATTATTTGGATTTATATCCAAATGCTCGAGTAGAGCAACTGAATGTTCCGGTGAGCTCAAATGTGATTTGGCGCGAGAGAAAAAGTGCGGTTAAATTTATTCATAATGCTGGTAATGGCAGTTCAAACGATAGGAATGGCACTTTAGATTTAATTAAGGCCATGGAATATGTAAAGTCTCCTATTGAATTAGAAATTCGGGCACAAGCATTAAATTTGCCAGAGGTTTCTAACCCAAAAATTTCAATCATCAATAAAACACTGCCATTCGATCAGTTATGGTCCAGTGGTGATGTATTTATCTTTGTTGAGCGTTTTGCTGGATTAAGTATGCCCCTACAAGAGGCTTTTGCTTCTGGCATGGCTATTATTGCTGGCGATCGCTTTCCTTTAAACCAGTGGCTCCCATTGGACTTGTTGATTAAGCCCGTGGGGCATGAAACACTTTCTTTTAATGGACTGCCAACGATCTCATCACAGTATGATGTGAAGCAAATTGCCGCAATGATTGATAGCGTCTACGGGATGGATTTGGCTCCTTATTCCAACGCAGGGGCTCTTTGGGCAAAGCAAAATAGTTGGGACGAGATGAGGCCAAAGTACTTAAAGCTTATTGCATCACTTATTTGATTCAATCTATAAATGGTTGCTTTTCGTTTCTGGCAATGCCTTTAGCGCTATTAATGCGCTGACTGTTAAGAATCCAGTCGGATACCAAAGCCCTGCCAAAGAGTTACCCCCCATTTGATTTAGCCAGGTAACGATTAAGGGTAGCATGCCACCGATCCAGCCTGCCGCAAGATTATGTGGAAGTGTTGCTGCGCTGTTTCTATTCTTAGCTGGAAAGAGCTCTGCAAGATAAGCAGTTTGTGGCCCAACTACAAGTGCAAGCGCAAGTGATAGTGTTATCAAAATCAACATGATCGGCAATAGGTCGCTCAAGTGATTGGTTTGAATAAACTCTAGGCCAAACTTTTCTAGCGCCCAATATGCTGGTTGAATCAATATTGCTCCAAATAGAAGCCCGGTAACGATGACTGGCTTGCGCCCAATTTTGTCTGAAAGCCAGCCTGCAAATATAGTGAGCGGAAACAGAGCAAGCGTTGCGCAGATGCTAAGTTGGTCTACTAATTCAGGGGGTAACTTGACTGCTGTTTTGAGAAAGATTGCCGTATAGACCTGGACGCAAAAGAACAAAATTGCTCCACTTGAAGAGACGCAGAAAAAGAGCAGAAACATTTTTTTGCGAATTTCTGAGTCTTTAAAATTGTTGATGAATTGCGATTCTGGTTTTTGATGCTTGCTAAGCTCCAAAAATACTGGCGTTTCTGCTAGTGCGCGTCTTGCCCGGAATGCAATTGCTAGCAGCAGCAGTGAAACCCAAAATGGCACCCTCCAGCCCCATGAGTGAAATGCTTCAGCACTTAAGTAGTGTTGGAGAAATGTGATTTGTAGGGTGGATACCAAAATTCCTAAGGGCCCCATTAATTGTAAGAAGCTTGTTTTAAAGCCGCGATTGGCATCACCTGCATGCTCTGTTAAATACACTGCACTTCCACCAATTTCACCGCCAGCTGATAGCCCTTGCAAGAGTCTGAGGCTTACTAGCAAAACGGGCGCCCAAATACCAACTTGTTGATAGGTGGGTAAAAGACCTACGCCTACAGTAGCAGCACCCATGAGGGTAATAGTGATCATGAATACTGGCTTGCGACCAATACGATCGCCCATAGACCCGAAAAGGGCGGAGCCAAGAGGTCTTACCACCATACCCACACCAAAGGTCGCTAGGCTGGCTAATAGGCTGCTAGTGGGGTCATCCGAGGGAAAGAATAGTGGACCTAACACCACGGCCAAAGTAGCAAAGGTTAGGAAGTCATACCACTCCAAAAAAGTCCCAAAGCAGGCGGCTACAGCCACTTTTGAATAGGAGTGAGGCTTTTTAGTATTTAGTAAGTTATTGATATTATTCAATATTATTTCAATTCAGTAAAAATATGTTGCGTAGCAACAAAAAATGCTTGATTTGTCATATTGCTTCAGTTAAAGTTCATTGGTGCAGTGCAATATATAAAGTTTATCGGTATTTTCCTAGCCTTAATCTTGCACTTAATTGATTAGTTGTACCACTTAATTACTGGAGAAATATATGAACCAAGATCAAATCACCGCTAAATTGTCCCAAATCAACAGCAAAGGCCTTGAGGCTTCATTTTCCTTGAGCGAAGCTGCTTTAGAAAATGCTCAAAAATTGGCTGAACTGAACTATGCCGCTTCTAAAGATGCATTGGTAAATGCTCAAGACGGTATTCAACAAGTTTTCACAGCTAAAGATCCTAAACAAGTTACTGAGATCCTCAGTGCCGATGCATTGCAAGCTGCCGGTAGCCAAGCTGTTGCTTACCAAAAGAAAGTTACTAAAGTATTGCGCGATGGCAATAAAGAATTTGCTAACGTAGTTGAATCTAGCATTGACCAGTTGCAAGATGGTTTCCAAGAGTGGATCAATACTGTAGCTGCTAATGCACCTGCTGGCTCTGACGTGTTTGTTTCTTCTTTTAAGACCGCCTACGGTAGCGCATTGCAAGGTTTTGAACAGTTCCGCGCTGCAAGCAAGGAAGCTTTTGCTACTGCAGAAAAAACTGCTGATCAAGCAATCGACGCCGTTCAAGGTCAGATCGCTCAAGTGAAGAAAGCAGCAAC
>CANFLR010000061.1 GCA_947447945.1 Burkholderiaceae bacterium | reverse complement strand
GGTTTTAGCTAGTAATAAAGTACTTTATAAATTATGGGTGAAATACCTGTTTCACAGTCTTATTAACCCACCTTGGAGAAATACCATGCCAGTACAAATGATTGAATTAGAAGAAGTAACACTGGTTGAAGTAAATGATGAGGCTGTGGAAGCTTCTGGCGCGGCAGTGGCTTATGGATTTACTTGCAGCTCGACGACCTGCTAGTTGCCGCCTAGTCATTCCCTTGGATTTGACTAAAAATACATCACTAACCACTCTTCGGAGTGGTTTTTTCTTGCTCAATCAGTTTCTTTTGTTCTCGGAATAATCCATTAAGGTATTTGATTAACTCACGCACCTCTTGGCTTTGCCGGTTTTTCAGGTCTCGCCCTGTGGGGCTTTTTGCTAGAGTTGGCACTAGTATTTAGTAGAGTAAACAATGGGTATAGTTAGCTTATTTAAATTAAACAGAAATAGGAAACAAATAATGTTGAAACCGCTATTGCTCATAATCGGATCAGCCGCCCTGCTCATGGGATGTCAAAGTGCGCCCCAACAAGTTCAGGCTATCAATAATCCTGGCGGAGATGTGAATTTGATGTTTCATCGAGAGAGCAATTTCGTGGGCAGCCTCAAAGATGCGAATGTCTCTGTAGATAGTATTGAAGTATGTTCCATACCCAATGGGGCTGAGTGCAAAACTACAGTGTCTGCTGGCAAACGCACGATCAAGGTAGATGCCACCTTTACGATTGGTCATTTCTCTAAAGAGTACACGCTTGAAAGCGGCAAAACTTATCGCTTTATTATTTCTGCAAGGAATGCTCAGTTAGTTGCAGTGGCAGCTGGTGCTGGCATAGGATCATTGGCGGGTGGTGATCTAGGTGCTATAGCAGGAGCTACCGTAGGAGAGGTGGCCGATTACCAGCTCAATAAGAATGGTACAAGTGTAGATAATGGGGCATTCACGATGGAGCCCTTTCATAACTAGACCATGAGTTAGCCTGGGGCTTAAATGGACTCTAGCAGCAATATAAAAGCCACCCTCGGGTGGCTTTTTTTCTTTTGCAAATGGTCTAACTGTCTTTTAAGAAGTTAGTGCCTATTAGTTATTTTTCCTGATCTCTCTAAAAATTATTAATCAATCATTGCGCCTGATTCTTTAACAATCTTATTCCACGCAACATAATCACTGGCAACAGTATTGCCAAATGTTTTGCTATCACCGCCAATGACTATGCCACCTTCAGAAAAAATCTTTTCCTTAAATACAGGCGTATTAATTGCTAAATTTGCAGCTGCATTGAGATCATTAACAATGTTTGGCGGCGTCCCTTTTGGTACAAATAAACCATACCAGGTGCCGACGTTAAATCCAGGGTAGCCAGACTCCCCAATCGTAGGTACGTTAGGCAATACTGGAATTCGTTTTGCTGATGACACTGCAATTGCCCTTACTTTTCCCGCCTTGATTTGACCCAAGGCCGAAGGCACCGAAGACATCATGACAGCAACGCGCCCACCAACGAGATCGGTAATGGCAGCAGATGCGCCTTTATAAGGTATATGCGTAAATTTGATGCCGCTCGCTTTTTGAAACATCTCGCTAATCAAATGAGATGGAGTTCCATTGCCAGGGGTTGCCAAGTCTAAAGTCTTGGAACTTGCTTGGGCTGCTTTTACGATATCAGACAGCGTCTTGTAAGGGGAATCGCTCGCTACAAAAATAATATTTGGCGCCTCAGCCAACATCACAATAGGCACAAAATCTTTTATGGGATCAAAGGGAATTTTTTGATACAGCGCTGGATTAATTGCAAATTGAGCGGTTTGTCCTAGTAATACTGTATAGCCATCGGGCTTTGATTTGGCAACGATGTCAGCTGCAATATTGCCATTTGCCCCAGGTCTGTTATCAACCATAATCGATTGTTTCAGCGTCAGGGACAATCGATCTGCTAAAGCGCGCGCAATGACATCCATTCCGCCGCTTGCAGCACCTGGTACTACCAATGAAATCTGTCTATCCGGATAAGTTTGCCCAGCAACATTCTGGGCTAGGCATGATAAAAATAATGCGCCGATGCAATGAGAAAAAATGATCCTTAACTTCAAATGTATCCCCTTATCTTTTTAATCGTCGACGTTAATGTATGTTTTTTTGTGCGTAGGCGCTGCCTTTATGGCGTCTGACTCGGTTCCCGATTCGGGTATAGATCCGCCAAACAAGAGACCCTCTTTAATTCTTGGCAAGGTAATACCAGGGTCACGAATGGGCAAGCCATGCGTCGGAGCAATGCACTTAACGTCATACTTATCCATCAAGTACTGCAAACGATCAACGTAAAAGCGCATATCGGTAAATTTTGTCCAGAACAAAGCTCTGTCTGCAAAAACTGCAGATACCTCAGGAATATCAAGGGAAATGGCTTCTTCAGCAAACAGACCGCAATGGCCATCTTCATGGTAATGACTGTAAGCAAACCCATCGCCAGGAAATAAAACACGCTCCTGAGTATCAAAACCCCACCAAGTAGTTCTTAAGTCTCGAATGACAGGCTCAACCACTACAAACTTTCTTCCCCCAAGATCAATTTCATCCCCCTCCCTCATCGATTTCATACGGTGGGCATACTGAGGAAATGCGAGGTGATAATCACACATATCTCCGCACAAAATAGCCTCAGGGTAACGATGCAAGATTCTTCCTAAACCACCAGCATGTGGTGTTTCCTGATGGGTCACGAAGAGATATTTCACAGGCGGTATATTGGAAGGCAAAGTATCTAATTGCTTCGCAATTAAAGGAAAATCTTTTGGATGCCCAGTCTCAATAATCATGGAGGAATGTTCGCCAACCATTAAAAAAGCAGCGTTATAGGTGTGGTAAATCTTGCCATTGGCTCTTTGCTCCAAGCAATCGCCAAGCCAGTAAATGCCACTAGCAATCTCTCTTGGTAGTTGTTTTGGTCCAATTGTCATGATTTATCTAACCTTATCTCTAAAAATATAACTGGCAGCAATCTGGCTTTTATCTAACTGACGCAAGGCTTCATCGAGTAGTCGATATTGACGCTCTACCTGCTTTTTGCCACAGAGAATCCGGCCGTATCCCGGTGCAATATTTTCAATGTCATATTTTTCGAATACACCAGCTAACTTCTTGCGCAAGCTTGAAGTCTCACCACCCTCTAACCACCAATACCGCGTATTAAGAAGAAAGCTTTTGATATGCTCTACAGTAGTTGCATCATCACTATCGCCGTATACCCAAGGACCATCTTCTTGACTAGACCACTCATGGGTAAATGAATCGGACGTGAAGAGCGTGCGGCTTGATTTGTCATATATCCAACGAGTAGCGATCAAGCGAATAGGGGCCTGAAAAGCCTCTAGGGGATAAGCCTCATCGCCACCAAGATAAATTGTTTGAGCTCTTGTCACTACAGTTGTTTTAATGGACAAGGGTTTGGGATTTGCGGAATCAGAACGACCCCCAAAATCCACCCATAATGCTGCATCAGGATTGCTGGAATAACACTGATCTACCGTAAATTCCTCGGCAATCGCCTCGACATTAGACACGGACATAAATTCATTGAGGCGCAAGGGATATATCGACAAAGGCTTGCTGACATCCAACACCGCATGCAGCTGCTTCAAAATTGCTGGCAAATGTGCCGAGTAACCAGCATCAAGCATTAAAGCTCCGCTAGCATTTTTCAATACATAGGAATTCACTACCGAATATCCTTGGGCATTTGTCGGATAGCAACTTGCCAAGCCATCTAACTTAAAGACATTTTGTAAAGCGTAAAGACTACCTTGATTGATTACCTGAATATGATCGCTTGCCATTAACTTGATTGCCTCTTAGCCCAAAAAAACGATGTAAAAAGAATTAAATCGAGGAAATACATAGCCAATCCGCTCGTAGCATAGAAATTAACGTTTTGGGATTTTTGGGCCATAATAAGTCCATAAACTTTTGATTTAAATCAATTTATCACGCTAAGCTTCAAAATAGCAACGATTGGTGCATGAATTAATTTAATCAAATAATGAAAAAATTTCATTCAGATTTCAAGAGAAATACAACATGAAAACAAGACTGCCTTCAATGACTTCATTAATGTCTTTTGAAGCGACAGCAAGGACATTGAGTTTTACTAAGGCTGCTGCCGAGCTACATCTGACACAAACAGCCATTAGTCACCAAATCAAAAATTTAGAAGATCTACTTGGGCATAAGTTATTTATTCGTAGTGCTAACAAACTTACGCTGACGAAAGCAGGTGAAGAATATTTATCTACCGTCCGCGAAGTCATCATGAACTTATCGATTGCCACTGAAAGTCTGATTGACCAAAACAACAGCAACGTACTGGCAATTGAATGTTTTGGAATGTTTGCGGTCAAACAACTCATTCCCAGACTTCAAGAGTTCCAAACATTACATCCGGAAATCATGTTGCGCATTCGGACTACGCAGCAAACAAAAACTAACCCGATTCATAACTTTGATGTCGCTATTTGGCACGGCAATGGAAATTGGTCAGGCATGGACTCCGAACCCTTGGGTAGTGAGGAAATTTTTCCAGTATGTAGCCCCACCCTATTGGGCGGGAAGCTAAGCCTGGCAAGCCCGGCAGAGATGGCTCAGTACCGCATCATCAAGGCCACATCGCCCGTGGCGAATGATGAATGGGAGAGTTGGATGGCTTTTGCTAACGAAGGTAACCTCGAATTTAGCTCTACTATTCACTGCGACCATCTCGCTACGTCTTTAGAGGCAGCAGTGTCAGGTCTAGGAATTGCACTGGGAAGATCAAGTCTAGTGGAAGATGATTTAAAAAATGGGGTACTAATTGAGCCCCTATCTATCAGAGCACCATCATCTAGCAATTACTACTTAGTCTCACCTAAAGGCGGAGATCAAAATAAAAAAACAAAACTCTTTAAGTCGTGGCTTAGAAAAAGTATGGGACTGAGTTCGCAGGACTAAGCTATAAAATATTCGAGATCATCACCGCTAATCCTGCGGCAGCAATCATTAAACCAATACTGGTTTGAATCATCTTCTTAGGGCTTTTAAAAGTCATTATTGAAATCCTCAAACTGTTGTATCCAAAAACATCATTAATACAAATCCAACTATAGCGCCGATCGTAGCATAGTGCTCTCTACCTGACCTATGGGACTCAGGAATAATTTCATGACTAATGACAAATAACATCGCCCCTGCAGCAAAACCCAAACCGAATGGCAGCATGCTGGGATTTAATCCAACCAAAAATATTCCTAATAAGGCAGCAATTGGCTCAACTAAGCCGGTTAACATGCTCAAAATAAAGGAACGGGTCCGACTATAGCCCACGCCCCGCAAGGCTAAAGCCACTACCAATCCCTCAGGAATATCCTGAATCGATATTCCGATAGCAAGTGCTTCAGCGGATAGCAAGTTTGTACCAGCAAAAGCAAAGCCAATCGATAGCCCCTCGGGAAAGTTATGAAGCGTAATCGCGATCACAAAAAGCCAAGCTCGCTTCAGAGCGATTGAACTGGGGCCTTCACGCCCTTTATCAAAATGCTCATGAGGCATTAAGCAATCCATCAAGGACATTAACAGTGCGCCAAATAAAATACCCCCTCCAACCACGAAGCTTGACATCAGGGAGGAGAGCCCCCCATTTCTGGCGTGCTCAAGGCCGGGAATAATAAGAGAAAAGGAGCAGGCTGCCAGCATTACTCCTGCACCAAAACCAAGCAACACAGCGTAAGTTTTACGGGAATACTGCTGGGTAACCAATACGGGTATGGCCCCTAGAGCCGTAGCAAGAGCTGCCGTCATGCCTCCATAAAAGGCCCCATAAACCCTTTCCCGATTAGGAAGAAGAAAGGATTGATATAACATCCAACAACATGCCAACAGTGCAATAGTCAGCAAAGCAATCGCTAAAAACCGCAATGAGGAACTAGGAAAGGCTCTTTCGTCGTGCTTATGCAATTACATTCTCATAAAAATAGTGCCAATACTGGTCCGAACTTGGTGAGGGATAATCAGATATTAACTGAAGAAAAAATCTGATAAAAGATCACCGCACTGCGACCTAGCGCTTTTGCATGACGATTAATAAACTGAATTAACCATGCAATTAGTCAAATTTTAATTGGGCGGTATTTTTGACGCGCAACCATTTCTCGTAATCATTCTTCAGAAAAGCCGTAAACTCCTGCCTTGTTAGGATGACAGGGTCAATTCCAGCTTTAGCAAAGTATTCCTTGGTATTGGGAGATTTCATGATTCTGACAATTTCCCGGTGGAGCTTGTCAACAATCTCTGGCTTTGTTCCAGCGGGCGCTAAAACGCCATACCAGGTATCTACGACTAGCTCTGGATAGCCTAACTCTGCAATGGTGGGAACATCTGGCAATAGCGGGCTTCTTTGGTTCGTTAGAATCGCGATTGCCCTTAACTGCCCACTTTTGACCAATTGCACCGATGCAGGCAAGCCCCCAACAATTAAATCAATTTGACCACCCACCACATTGGTCATGGCTGCAGTAGCAGACGGATAGGGTATGTGCAATAAATCAACCCCCGTGGTAATTTTTAATAGCTCAACCGCAAAATGATTAGAGGAGCCAATGCCGCCAGTGCCATAGGTTAATTGGCCAGGCCGTGATTTTGCGTAATCCAAAAATTCTTTAAAGTTTTTGACTGGACTAGTTGGGCTCACCACAAATATATTGGGAATGGAGCCGACTATCGCGATAGGAACGAGATCTTTTAGCGGGTTAACCTTTAGTTTGCTATTAATAATGGGGCTTATGGTCAGGGTTGGTGAGGTCACCAGCAATGTGTAGCCATCAGGGGGAGCCTTTGCAACCATTTCGATTGCCACACTCCCACCTGCACCAGCCTTACTCTCGATGACGACTGGTTGACCCAAAGATTCAGTGAGTTTCTCGGCTAAAAATTGTCCAACTAAATAATTATTACCAGCAGGAAATGGTAAGACCAAGCGAATTGTTTTGCTTGGATAATTTTGAGCGAGTGTAATACCGCTGCTTAAAAGTGTAGCTAGTAGACACACAAAAAATGACAATTGCCTCATCACAAGATCCCTAAAGTGGATTAAGCATTGCCCTTCCAGACCGTCCCAAAGGTGATGCCAATATTTTTAAAATTGGCATAGACCTCATCACCGTACTCAGCGCGTACTTTTTCACCGAGAACCGGGTC
>CANFLR010000060.1 GCA_947447945.1 Burkholderiaceae bacterium | reverse complement strand
TTCTTGTTTTTTGAGAATAAACTAGCAATAGCAATTTTTAACATTTAAATCTCCTAAGTAAGCGCAGGAAACTCTGCATGAATTCAAAACAATCAAACTGACTACAGCTTATTTATACCAAGGGTATAAATGTAGCAAAACCCTCCGAAAGGAGGGATTGAGCTTATTGATAAATCCTCATGGCAGCACATCATTAAAATTTACAGTTGCAGGTACTCGCTCGAAAAATAAGTACTATCGTGTTTTTCCGTATTTGTGTTTAATGGAGCTAAACCTTGTTAAAACAGCTCTTTTAATCCATTGGTCGCGAATTCGAATCTCGCCCGACCCACAAGGCAACAAAAAGCCACCCCGAAGGATGGCTTTGGTAACGATTTTGGTAACAAGAGTGTTGTATCTCTACAAACCCTTGTAATACCTTTTGACTTGGCGGAAGGGGCGGGATTCGAACCCGCGGTAGGCTATTAACCTACGCACGCTTTCCAGGCGTGTGACTTAAACCGCTCATCCACCCTTCCGGAAACCCTCGATTATACGGTTAAGAAAGGGCGGGAGTCGATTTGCCTAGAGCGCTTCTTTAAGTTGGTCGAGAATCGCAGGGTTTTCTAAGGTAGAGGTGTCTTGAGTAACCTCTTCGCCTTTCGCAATCACGCGTAATAAACGGCGCATGATCTTGCCTGAACGGGTTTTTGGCAAGTTATCACCAAAACGAACGTCTTTCGGTTTTGCGATTGGACCAATCTCCTTACCAACCCAGTTCCGCAACTCAGTAGCAATTTTCTTGGCCTCATCGCCAGTTGGACGCCCGCCTTTGAGAACCACGAATACGCAAATCGCTTCGCCAGTCATATCATCGGGACGACCTACTACTGCAGCCTCAGCAACCAATGGATTAGCAACTAAGCAAGACTCGATTTCCATGGTGCCCATGCGGTGACCAGAAACGTTTAAAACGTCATCGATACGACCAGTAATCGTGAAATAAGCAGTATCTTTGTTTCGGATTGCACCATCACCAGCAAGATACAAGGTACCACCCAGCTCTTCGGGGAAATAGCTCTTCACAAAACGATCAGAGTCATTCCAAATATTCCGAATCATGGATGGCCATGGGCGCTTGACAACCAAGATACCCCCTTGACCGTTAGGAACATCATGACCGACCTCATCCACAATTGCTGCCATGATGCCTGGTAATGGCAAGGTGCATGAACCTGGAATCATTGGTGTTGCACCAGGCATTGGAGAAATCATGTGGCCGCCAGTTTCGGTTTGCCAGAAGGTATCTGCAATTGGGCAACGCGAACCACCAACATTCTCGTAGTACCACATCCATGCTTCCGGATTAATCGGCTCACCCACTGAACCCAAGAGTCGCAATGACGACAAATCATAGCTCTTTGGATGAATGGCTTGATCATTGCTCGATGCTTTGATTAATGAACGAATCGCTGTGGGCGCGGTATAAAAAATCGTTGCTTTGTGTTTTTGAATCATGTCCCAGAAACGGCCGGCATTTGGATAAGTAGGAACACCCTCAAACACAATCTCAGTAGCACCAACGGCGAGGGGGCCGTAAGTAATATAGGAGTGACCCGTGACCCAGCCAATATCTGCAGTACACCAGAAGATATCGCTTGGTTTAATGTCAAAGGTCCACTTCATGGTCAAAATAGCCCACAACAAATAACCGCCCGTGGAGTGCTGTACCCCTTTTGGCTTGCCAGTAGAGCCAGAGGTGTAGAGCACAAACAAAGGATGCTCTGCGCTCACCCACTCCGGCTCACAAGTAGTGGACTCAGAGGCAACAATATCGTGCATCCAACAATCCAAGTCCGCCTTCATGGGAATATTGCCACCAGTGCGTTTGTACACGATGACATTTTTTACTTTTTCACATTCACCCAAAGCCAAGGCTTCATCCACGATCACTTTTAGCGGCAATGCTTTGCCACCGCGCAATTGCTCATCCGCAGTAATGACGGCAACTGCACCGACGTCAACGATCCGCTCTTGTAATGATTTAGCAGAAAAACCGCCGAACACAACTGAGTGTGTTGCCCCAATACGAGCACAAGCTTGCATTGCAACGATGCCTTCAATCGACATCGACATATAAATAATGACGCGATCGCCAGACTTAATACCCATTTTGCGAAGCGCATTGGCCATTTTACAAACGCGCTCGAGCATCTCTTTATAAGTGACGTTAGTGACCTGACCGTCATCGGCTTCAAAAATGATGGCAACTTTATTACCTAAGCCATTTTCAATTTGACGATCTAAACAGTTATAAGAGGCATTGGTTAAACCATCCTCAAACCACTTATAAAAAGGCGCTTTGGATTCATCAAGAACTTTGGTAAAAGGCTTTTTCCAATAGAGATTCTCTCTAGCAAGACGTCCCCAAAAACCCTCATAATCCTTTTCAGCTTCAGCGCAGAGCTTGTTATAAGCGTCCATTCCAGGAATGGCAGCACCCTTGACAAAGTCAGCCGATGGGTTAAATACGCGGTTTTCTTGCATTAATGGTTCCATGCTTCACAGCCCTCTTTTTAATAATCAGTCACGCATTTTCTGCATAATGCAGTCAGAATGATGGGAATATGCCCTTAAGAGCCCATAAGATAAGTGAAAACACTCTGAATTTGCTCTATGGCAAACCCTTAAAATAGGGCAAACCTTTACTAATTAAGTCTAAAACCATGACCAACATCAAACAAAACGATCTGATTCAAAGCATTGCTGATGCCTTCCAATTCATTTCTTACTACCACCCCAAGGACTTCATTACCGCCATGGGCAAGGCTTATGAGCTAGAACAGGGCCCGGCAGCAAAGGATTCCATCGCACAAATTCTGACCAATAGTCGCATGTGTGCCGAAGGTCACCGCCCTCTTTGCCAGGACACTGGAATTTCCGTGGTTTTCCTCAAAGTGGGTATGAATGTGCAATGGTCAGACGCCACGATGAGCGTGACCGAGATGGTGAACGAGGGAGTGCGTCGCGCCTACCTGAACCCCGACAACATGCTCCGCGCATCCGTTTTGGCTGATCCAGCGGGTAAACGCAACAATACTGGCGATAACACCCCAGCGGTAATTCATTATGAAATCGTCCCTGGTGATGACATCGAGGTGATTTGCGCGGCTAAAGGTGGTGGCTCCGAAAATAAAGCCAAGATGGCGATGCTCAACCCCTCTGACTCAATCGTCGACTGGGTTTTGAAAACGGTGCCGACAATGGGTGCTGGCTGGTGCCCACCTGGTATTTTGGGTATTGGTATTGGTGGTACACCTGAAAAAGCAATGCTGATGGCAAAAGAGTCTTTAATGGGACCGGTTGATATTCAAGAACTGATTGCTCGTGGCGCAAAGAACAAAGTAGAAGAGTTGCGGATTGAGCTTTACGACAAAGTCAATAAGCTTGGCATTGGTGCCCAAGGTTTGGGCGGGTTAGCAACCGTCTTAGACGTTAAGATTTTGGATTACCCTACCCATGCTGCTTCTCTACCGATAGCCATGATTCCAAACTGCGCAGCAACCCGCCATGTTCATTTTCATTTGCACGGCGATGGGCCAGCGAAATTAGAAACTCCCTCTTTGTCTGATTGGCCAAATGTGACCTGGACTCCAGATACCAAAAAATCAAGGCGCGTGAATGTCGATGCCTTAACCGCAGAAGAAGTGGCGAGCTGGAAACCTGGTGAAACCCTCTTGCTCAATGGCAAAATTTTGACGGGCCGCGATGCCGCTCATAAGCGGATTGCGGACATGCTCGCCAAGGGCGAAGCATTGCCGGTGAGCTTCAAAAATCGCATCATCTATTATGTCGGTCCTGTTGACCCGGTGCGGGATGAGGTGGTTGGTCCAGCAGGCCCAACAACATCTACTCGTATGGATAAGTTCACTGAAATGATGCTGTCTCAAACCGGACTACTGTCTATGATTGGTAAAGCAGAACGCGGGCCAGCAACCATTGAATCCATTAAGAAACATAAGTCCGCCTACCTGATGGCAGTTGGTGGTGCAGCTTATCTCGTTTCTAAGGCAATCCAAACTTCAAAAGTTATTGGCTTTGCTGACTTAGGCATGGAAGCGATTTATGAATTTGATGTCAAAGACATGCCTGTCACAGTGGCAGTGAATTCTGAAGGTATCGCAGTCCACGAGACTGGGCCTAAAGAATGGCAAGCGAAGATCGGCAATATCCCGGTCAAGATTGCTTAATCCTTGCTAAGAGCAATCACATAGCACGGTTAATGACTTGGCACTGATCGGGGTTTTTGATTCTGGGGTTGGAGGCCTATCCATTTTGGATGAGGCCCTCCAGGAACTTCCTGAGCATGATTACATCTATGTCGCCGACTCTGCTAACGCACCTTATGGCGAGAAATCGAGTACGTGGATTGCCGCGCGTAGTTTGACCTTATGTCAATATCTCGCCAATCAGGGTTGCGATGCGATTGTAGTAGCTTGCAATACCGCCACCGCAGAAGCCATTAAAGATATTCGGAGTAAATTAAACATTCCGATTATTGGTGTTGAGCCTGGCATCAAACCCGCAGCCATGCAATCCCAAAATAGTATTGTTGGCGTATTAGCCACTGAAGCAACCCTCAATAGCGATAAGTTCAACGCCCTACTCGCAACTCTTCCCGCCCATTGCCAATTCATCAAACAGGCTGGCGCTGGCTTAGTACCCCTCATTGAAGCAGGTCAAGCAGATAGCGAAGAAACGCTCGAGTTACTAGCGAAGCATTTAGAGCCGATTCAGGATGCGGGCGCAGATACTTTGGTGTTGGGTTGTACCCACTACCCATTTTTACGGAAAGCGATTCGCAAATTACTCGGTGATAGCATCACCCTGATTGACACTAGTGAAGCAGTTGTGCGCCAACTCAAACGCCAATTGGAAGAGAAGGCTTTCGGCCCCCCTGATAATCAGTATGGCTCCGTGATCTTCATCAGCAGCAAAGATGAGGTCACGCTTTTAGGGATGGCAGAAGAACTCATGTCTAGCGACTTAAGTCTTCATGTTGTAAGTGCGACATTACTAAGCGAGCGTGCATGAAGTCTACTTTAGCTCGCCTGGAGGCCCGCCTCCCGTTTAACAGACAAGAGCGCATTATTATTTGTATCGTGTTGCTGTTGCACGCATTGCCAGCACTAGAACTAATCCACTTTCAATCTTCTAGCTCACCCAAAAATGATGATGAGCGCGTCATGGCAAACCTAGTAAGCCCTGATACTGCTAAGCAAAAACAGCAACCCACTGCCGCTCCGCCACCGCCTAAACCGAATGTAGAAGAAAAGAAAAAGAAGGTTGAGGATAAATTAAGTCGCTCGCAAACACCTCCAACAGCTCAACAGCCGCCCACCCCTCAAAGTACTGAGCAAACCAAATCAGATGCGCCAAGCCCAAGTGCGGCAGTGGCCCCCTCTACTGGCGGGGGGGTTAGTGGCACCCCAATTCAAACCGATATTGGTAAACTGATCGTCGTATACCAACCTGATGCTGATGCTTACTATCCGTCTTTTTCAAAACGCTCGGGCGAACAAGGCGAAGTAGTAGTGCGTTTAATTATTGATGAAACTGGTAGTGTTGAAGATATTGCCCTATTAAAATCAAGCAGCTATCCACGGCTAGATCGTGCAGCTTCTGAAATTGGTAGGCGCTATCGCTTTAAACCTTATTTAGTAAATGGCTCACCCACCCGCATCTCTACCAACCTGCTTATTAAATTTAATCTAAAGACCTAATCATATGAATACACCATTTGGCATAGTCAACCTCTGGTTAGACGGCGATCTAGTCATCCGCTTTGTTGCGCTACTACTGCTGTTCTGCTCCATCGTGACCTGGGTCATCCTGTTATCTCGTTTATGGGATCTGCGCAAACTGGGCAAACTCAAATCCCAATTAGAAAATTTTTGGCGGGCTACTTCATTTGACCAAGGTCTGCACTCCTTTAGTGAGCACGCACTCAACCCGTATTATCAAATCGCCAAATCCGCTCTAGATGCTTCCGCACATCACCAAAGCCAATCGACGAATCATCGTGAGCTCTTACAAACCCTCAATTACTCCGAGTGGATGGCTAGAAGCCTCAAAAACAGTATTGATGGTGTAGCTGCAAAATTACAGAAAGGTCTCACTTTTTTGGGGTCTACTGGTGCCATTGCCCCTTTTATCGGCCTCTTTGGAACGGTTTGGGGCATCTATCACGCCCTGATTGCCATCAGTAGTTCTGGCAGCGCCCAAATTGACCAAGTTGCTGGCCCAATTGGTGAGTCACTCATCATGACTGCTTTAGGTCTAGCAGTTGCAATCCCAGCGGTGCTTGGCTTTAACGCCCTCAATCGTGCCAATAAATTATTTGTGGCAGATCTCAACCGCTTTGGTAATGATCTCTTGGCTTATTTTGTGACTGGTGCGCGCGTTAAGTCGGGAGAATAATCATGTCCTTTAATCTACGTGATGAGCAAGGTGATGATGGCATCATGGCTGAAATCAATATGACGCCAATGGTGGACATCATGTTGGTCTTACTGATCATTTTCATTATCACGCTGCCAGTCATTCAGCAGGCTGTAAAAGTAGAGTTACCCAAAGCCAATAGCACTCGTAATGAAGTCAAGCCTGAATCTATCCAATTGACGATTGATGCTCAGGGAAAAATCTTCTGGAATAGCTCTGCGATCGACTTAAAAACATTTGATGGCTACGCTGAAAAGGCGGCTCAAAAAGATCCGCAACCTGAAATCAACTTACGCGCCGATAAGGCTGTCCGCTATGAGGCTGTAGCTCAGGTCTTGGCTGCCTCGCGTCGGGCAGGTTTAACAAAATTAGGCTTTGTTACTGAACCAGATTAAATCGGTGAGCACTTTTCAGTATAAGACCTGGTGCCCTCTCCGATAGTGGTGGATAAGAATCCACCTTGAATGGTTTCAATCTTTTTTAATTCACCAGTGACTCGAGAAATCGTTGTCATTGAAACGACAGTCCCGGCACCATAACGCACACCATCGAATTCTTCTGGTGGGAAAGTAGTATCCGTCAAAAACGAAACCTTATCTTTGCTAATCAAAACATTTTTGATTTCTTGGCGACCTTCACTGCCAAGCTGATCTAAATCACGCTCATCAACATACACCTTGCCCTTGGAATTTTTTACACCTGGGATGGGTGAATCAATCTTTAGAACATATTCTTCTCTAATATCACGATCAATGCGCATGCAATTAAAGGAAATGGTTTCAGCGTAAGCAGAGCAAGCGAAGTTCGCCAAGCCAAACAAGCTGAGCATTCGGAAAAAAGGGAATGAATAGATAGATTTCATTAAAAACTTGGTGCCCGAGGCCGGAATCGAACCGGCACGACTTTTTTGAGTCGGCAGATTTTAAATCTGCTGTGTCTACCGATTTCACCACTCGGGCTCGCACTAACAGTAACTGCCGCGCTATATAAATCAAGACAAGCAAAATTTTAGCATGCGG
>CANFLR010000059.1 GCA_947447945.1 Burkholderiaceae bacterium | reverse complement strand
TGAGCTTTAATAGTGCGCTCACCGATAGCACCAACTACACGCTCGTGAGTACGGAGGCTAAAAACTACGCCAATATTAGTAAAGCCAATGTGAGCATCCAAAATGTGAGTGCCTTTGACAAGGTCTATGACACCACCACCAATGCGAGTTTAAGTAATAATGGCAGCGCCATCGTAACCTTGGGTAATAGTACGCTGGCTAATGGTAGTCTTAATAGTAGTAGCGCCTTCAGTGCCTATAATATTACTGGTACAAGTTTTAGCAATGCCAGCGCTGGTATAAACCAAACAGTCAATTTAACGACCGCGCTTATTGATAGCATAAACTACACAATTTTGGCCGCTACTCAAGTGACAAGGGCCAACATTAGTAAAGCGAGCGTCAATCTGACTGGTGTGAGCGCCTACGGTAAGGTCTATGACACCACCACCAATGCGCGTATTAATAGTAGCGGTAATGCGACTGTAGCACTGGGTAATAGCACGCTGGCCAATGGTAGTACCAATAGCTCGATTGCCTTTAGTAACTACACCGTCACGGGTGCTTTTACCAATGCCAGTGCTGGGGTAGGCCAGAGCGTTAATCTGAGTACCGTACTGACTGATAGCACCAACTACACCATGGTCAGTGGTAGTCAGATCAACACCACCGCAACCATCACAAAGGCCAATGTGATACTCAATACTAGTGGCATTGCAAATAATAAATACTATGACGGTACAACCGCCGCTGCCATCAGTACGAATAGTTCTGGAGTAGTACAGCTGGGTAATAGTAGTTCTGCTAACGGTAGTTTAGCGGCTGAAAGCGCATTTGGGCCAGCTAGTGTAACTACTACCGGCGTATTTGCGAGTCCAAATGTTGGACTGCAAGCGGTAAATTTAATTAATGGGCTTATTGATTCTACTAATTTCACTATAGTAAGCGGGAGTGCATTGTTTACATCTGCCTATATTCTTGCAAATCAAGGGCCAGGTCAGAATACCGGAGGGGCTATATTTTCCACACCGTATATACTCCAAAATTTAGCCCCGACAAATGCTCCGCAGGTATATTTGACATACTCCCCAGATTTATTTGTTGGATGCATTGAGAGTATTTTCGGCTATACCAATCTTGGATTGGCTATTGATGATCAACTCTGTAAAGCCTATATTTTCTTATCCTCAACAGATCCCGGAGAAGAAGAAAATCTAGTATCTATGCAATTGGATGATTTATTAAAAATTGATTAAAGTGATTAGTTAAATGGATGAAACTAGCAAAGCTAGCGTGCGACGCTCTCGTGATCAAATCTATGCCACTCGGTATTTTGTAGGTAGCGGGCTAGATATTGGCGCTGGCCTGGATTCCTTAGGTAAACATGTCAGTAAGTTTCCTAAAATTAAGGCAGTTCGCAATTGGGATCTAAATGATGGGGATGCCCAGTTTTTGCATGGCGTTGGTGATGAAAGTTTCGATTTTGTCTATTCATCACATTGCTTAGAGCATATGGAAAATCCTATGCTTGCAATCAGTAATTGGTTGCGGGTTTTAAAGCTTGGCGGATTTTTAATTATTTCCGTCCCCGATGAGGATATGTACGAGCATGGGATTTGGCCGTCACCCTTTAATTTGGATCATAAGTGGAGTTTTACAATTTATAAAGATAGTCCTGAATTACCAAATTCAATTAATGTACTCAATCTAGTCAAAAACTTTTCTCCTGAGACTCAGTGTGAACGGGTGTGTCAGATAAAAGATGGCTATATTGATGGATTGCTTGGCGAAGATCAAACCCTTGGTAATGCTGAGTGTGCGATCGAATTTGTGCTGCAAAAGAGAAGACCTCCCTTGAGTTTGGCTATGCAGCAGGCTGATCAGCTTGAGTGGCAAGGGCAAGAGCAAAAGGCTTGTAATTTATTTTTACGAGTCATTCAGGAAGCTCCTGTAACATTCGATGCCTATAACAGGCTGACCAATATATTGCAAAGGAGAGGCAATATTGCTGAGGCAGAATCAGTTTGGCGGGATTGCCTTAGTCATCTGCCAGATTCTCATGCTGCGAAATTATATCTAGCACTATTTTTGATTTCCATTGGGCGGTACGATGAAGGATTTTCTCAGCGAGATGTCCTAGTAGCTGATCAAAGACGAACGCCTGTAACCCCCCCGACCATGTATCCAAAGTGGCAAGGAGAGTCTCTACAAAATAAGTCCATTGTGATTTGGACTGAATTTGGGTTTGGAGATGAAATCATGTTTGCGCGCTTTGCAGACGTCTTTAAGAGGCATTACCATGCAGCAAAAGTTTCGATTGTTTGCCAAAAACCATTAGCCTCCTTGTTCAATGCCTTGCCAGGCGTTGACGCGATCTTTGCAGATCAAGAGGCTGCACAAGTGCCTAAGCATGATTTTTGGGTCTTTCCCCACTCAATACCCGTTCATTATTCTTTGGAAAAAAACGGCATTCCTGCACTAGTTCCCTATTTAAAGATTCCTGAAGCGGAATTAAACCAGGTGCAAACATGGTTACCACTTAGAAAAGCGGGTCGATTGCGAGTAGGCCTAGTATCAAGAGGGAGTGCCAGTCATGAAAATGACCAACTCCGCTCTATTGCTGACCTAAATGTACTTAAAGACTTATTTGAATTGCCTGGAATCGACTGGATTGATTTGCAAAAGGATGTCCCTTTAGGCGGTTTTGACCACATTGAGCTACCTAAGAATACATCTATCACTCATCTTGGTGGGCGCTTGACTGATTTCATGCAAACGGGCGCTATCTGTGCTCAGTTGGATTTATTGATTAGCGTCGACACCTCAATCGTTCATCTAGCAGGAGCCTTGAACATCCCTGTATGTTTGATGCTACCAACTTTCAGCGACTGGAGATGGGGCGTTCATCAGATCAACTCACTTTGGTATCCCAATACACAAATCTTTAGGCAGGAACACATTGGCCAATGGGCGGGAATAGTGAATGAAATTCGGGCGATGCTTTGTGATCGATTGCGAGAATTGAACGTTTAATTGAGATTCAATAATAGGGAGTGATAGACGTGGGATTTTCGTTGGAAAAATTTGAGGCCTATGCCTACGGCGGCAACCTAGAAATGGGCATGCGTGAACTAATGGCATTGCTCAATGAATTAGATAAAAATTTTGGTAGGCTTGGAGCGCAGTTTGAGGCGCAACCATTGCAAGCGTTGTCCGAGCAAGAGGTAGACCAACACACTTATACGCGGATTGCTGCAGCTGCCTCGAGTTTATTGTCAAACAAGAATCTTTTTATTGCCGACCAATGGCAACGAAATACTTTAGGTCTGCATCGTTGGCTTTCTGCATTATTTGCTGCCACCCCTTTTCATACAGCAGATCACGTCATTAGAACGCTACATGTTCAGACAGACCAATCGGATCTAAAGAATTTGGAAATTGCAAAAGAAGATTTACTAAAGTTCTGTTTTTTATTCACCCCAGACTCTGAAGTCCATTTGGAATTAAACGCACTATGGGAGGCTGATAAAGTATTGGCTGCTGGTTTAGGTTTGGTACTCATTTCTCCGCGGTTTTTGGGTTCACCGGTTGCGCATAGCAAGCGAGAAGAAGTTTTACCGTGGCTAGCTGCGCGCTTAGATCAATTGGATGATATCGAGCAGCTCCCCCTAGGAGTGCTGCATGATTTATATATGCATTGCAGCTATGCAGATCGCGCAGATAAGCATGATATTAAAAAACCTATTAATAGTTTAATTCGCAGAAAATTGGCACAAAATACCTTATTCGATTTAGAAATCCCAAAGTCTATAGCACTGGATAGCTCTGAACGCCATAAGCCTGTGATGCTGGTGGTATTAGAGTGGTTTGGAAGTTCTCATTCAATCTATCGCACACATTCTCGCACCATGGAAAGTGCGCGAAATCATTTTCATGTAATTGCGATGGGGTATGAAAATTGTCTTGATGACATTAGCAAGCAAGTATTTGATGAATTCATACCCATACCAAATATCAACATGATTGATCAGTTACGTCAGATTCAAGAGCAAGCCAAGAAGAGTGAAGCAGTGGTTTGTTACATGCCCAGTGTCGGCATGTTTCCATTAACTATGTGGCTAGCCAATTTACGCGTAGCCCCACTTCAACTGATGGCATTAGGGCACCCAGCTACTACTCATGCTCACGCAATTGATTATGTCGTGGTGGAGGATGATTATGTTGGTGATGAAGCCTGTTTTAGTGAAAAATTATTAAGACTTCCAAAAGATGGCATGCCTTATCGGCCTTCCGCTTCAGCTCGAGATGTATCAGTCCCAACGGGGTTCCACGAGAATCCAGCGGTCGTCCAAATCGTAGTGTGCTCAACTACCATGAAGCTCAATCCAGGATTTTTACAAGCTTGTAAGCAGATTTTAGAAAAGTCATGCGTCCCAATTCGTTTCCATTTTTTAGTTGGGCAGGCTCAAGGTCTCGTTTATCCGAATGTTCAGCGTGTTATCCAGATGTTTCTTGGGGATAAGGCAAGGGTTTATCCACACCAATCCTATGTTGACTATATGGCAGTCATTAATAGATGCGATCTTTTTATTAATCCCTTTCCATTTGGTAATACCAATGGGGTTATCGATACTATCAGCGCTGGTTTAGTTGGGGTTTGTAAAACTGGACCCGAGGTTCATGAGCATATAGACCAAGGTTTATTTGAAAGATTGGGTTTACCAGAGTGGTTAATTGCTAAAAATATTGATCAATACATCAATGCAGTAGTCCGTTTATCGGAAAATCATGAAGAACGCACGATATTAAGAAAGAAATTCTCTGGACCCGGCAAAGTTGATATTTTTTTCAATGGAAGACCAGAGATTTTCGGAGACTTGGTATATGAAAAGCTGTTGGCATTGAATATTCATTAATGTGATTATTCAATGAAAAATTTCACCTCATTATTCCTCTGCTCTTTAGGCATCTGCTCTTCGGCCTTCGCTCAGCCAGCGCTCACTGCCACGGGAGTCCTGCGGGATGACCCCAATCGTCCAGTCGAGCAAATTAGTCATGATCTTGGCATTACGCCAGATCAATTTAGAGTGTGTTTTAGTGATGTCAATCCAGCCCCTCGTGGAGCGATGCCTGAAGGCAATCAAAAGCATGCCAATAAGGCCGTTTTACTTGGCTGCTTACAAAAGATAAATCCGCAAATTACCAATAACAGCCTTGATCGGGTGATGGACCGCTATAGGCCAGGCGGGAGAGCTGCGCAGTAAATTCAATTCACTTCATTTTAATAAAGATCGCATGCCCATTCAGATTGTGAATAAAGTGAAAGTCTGGATTTTGGCGCAATTCTTCGCAGTATGTTGTGACCCCCTCACAACCCGAGAAACCATAATCATCAAACACAATCAGACCTCCAGTAGAAAGCCTTGGAAGACACCACTCAACAATATCTTTGCTGGATTGATATACATCCACATCACTATGGAGTAGTGATATTTTCCCTGGGATATTTTCTGCGGTATCTTCTGGAAAGATACCTTGCAGAATCGATGCATTATTAATATCGAGAGAATGCAGCAGTTCCCTCACTACACTTAAGGATGTGTCAGCATGCTCACCGCCTTGGTATTTGGGATCATTTTCTCCAGCCTTAACTACGCCAGAAAATGTATCTGCTAAATATACGGTCTTGGAGGGAATTTCCTTAACAGATTGAGCGAGTATTGCCCCCGTTCCTCCGCGCCATACTCCGACCTCTAAAATAGCTCCCTCGACAGAGGCGGTTTGTTTTGCAAGAGACCACAGCTCATAACATCTATAAATATCAACCAGCGTGTGACCTTTGATTTTTTGGTAGGTATTTTGGAAGTCAAGATCACCTAGCCAGGGCGAGTAGCTTGCGTCTACTTTGACTATGGAGTGAATTAATTGCGATGGAGGGTTAATCCAAATTTCTGGCTGATGATCTTGATTCATATAAATAGTGTGTTTTTCGTCACTGCCAATGTAACATGGAGATCTGCCAAGCAAAAAAAGTAAGCACTTTAATGCTAAGTATCAATAAAAAAAGCGAGGCTTAGCCACTCTTTTGTGAGAGATGCATTTCAAGGGTGCATTCATTTTTACTTTGATTGATATATCCCTCCGATCGTAGGGATTATTTAAGTGCTTAGCCATGTTATTTACTGAGCTATCATTTATTAACGAAATTTTCCTTATTGAAAGCATGTCTATGAATCTTCGTCTTTTGCCATATGTATTGTTACTGAATGAGATCACTTAAAGACACCCTTGTTGCCGTGACCCCAACAATGAATTTATTGCTGATTTCTTTAATAATCTCTTCTGTATTAGCGCTTAGCTTCCCGGCAAATGCGGCCACCTCAAGTGCTGTCGTAGAAAAGTCAACGGCGTATTCTGTCGGCGTGAGCAACCTTCGCAATCAGCGCTATTGTGAAGTTCTCTATGGCAATCGTTCCTCTCTGAGTTTGGTATTGAGGGTATTTAGTACTGAAGGGCTCAATGACTGCCCTGAAGAAGCGTGGCAGTCCATTAGCAAGAAAAGCATTGCAGATTCTCGCGAGGCGTCATTTGTTATGCTCAATGGCCCACGCTATTGGACAATCGATGGTTTGCAGGCTGCTGGTGAGGGTACGGTAAATCACAATAGAGAAAGTTTTGGCGCCATTGAAATGAATTTGAGAGCTACTCTTAAGATTGGACTATTGCAGCAATTAAGGCATATGTGGGGCGATACTGCCTATCGTACTAATGAGGTTGCTCGTAACACTAAGTGGATCTACAAGGCTGGCCTGCCAGTCTTTGAGCTGATTTCACCATCTGGTGAGCTATATGTCATGCAATCGTATGCACAGATTATTAATCCTGGGCTTTCATTGGCCGATTTACCAACCCTAGAAAAACAGCTTAAATTGCCTAAAGGATGGTCATATCGCGCTAGGCTACTGACAGAAGATTTAAACTTAGTAGCTGATGGAGTAGCCTATGTTATCCAAGATAGCTTAATGAATACCTATCAGCGTCAATAAATCGCCACTTTAAGAGGGTGGATGTGGAGATCAAATTGTCATCCGAGTTGATGTCATTGCAGAATGCTCCGGATAGCATTCTCTATTAACCCTATAAATATCTAAGTCGAGAAATTCTATGGAACATAGCCTAGTCACAAACCATCTCTCCTTGATTCGATATGGGTATCTGATCTTTTCAATTTCTGCACTCGTTTTCTTATTTGTTGGCTGGGCCCATGGAAGGTACCGACTTCATAAGGAAAAGAAGATTGTTGTGAGGGATGCTGTAGCATCGACGATTTTTGGTTTAACTGCCCTGATATTGGGATTTACATTCATTCGAGGATCTAGACCGCCATATTGATATCGAGGAAGAGCAACTGGAAAAGTTTCATGAGTTTATAACTCAAAGCATTAGCAGGGCACCTGTAAATACTCGCGAGTCGGCAAAGCAGATTCTTGGAAATCGATTAGAACAGTTGATGGTTGCTTTTGCTAGTCATCAGTTGCATGCAAAGGATCACCCCTCATTTCTGTTGGAACGATTTTTGTACGTACAGCTTATCGTGAGCTCAATGTTATGCGGATATTCAATGGCAGTGAAAAAAGAAGAGGATTGGTTTCTTACTATCCTATATCTGGCTCTTGTAACATTCTTGCTCTATATCATTCTCTGTCTAGAATTTCCGAATTTGCTCTTTGACTTCGATATCTTGAATCGTGAGCTCATCAAATTTCAAAAGTTAGTGCAATGACTTGGCAAGGCCGACAAATTGGTCGAAGATTTTCTTCGCTACCAATCAGTTAAAGATATGACTCAGTGTTTTACAGCAAGCAAAGCATAGTCTTGGATCTGCCAGCCTAGGCGCGGCTTAGAGTCAACAACTTTCGCCTTGAATTAGCAGACCCTTACGGCTAATGCTAAGATGACAGCGAGCATTATCCAATAGAGATCTATGAATAGACCAACAGGAGACAGGAATGAGCAACCCAACGAGTATTGAATTAGAAACCATTGAACCCACTCCAGAAGAGATGGAAAAGCGTATCGCACGCTTTAAAG
>CANFLR010000058.1 GCA_947447945.1 Burkholderiaceae bacterium | reverse complement strand
GCGGAAGATGATGAGTATCGTTTTTGGTTTACCCGTCGTGTGACTTTATTTATTCTGGCTGCTACCGATCATTTGGTTGAGAAGAAGTTGGAGCAAACCCACGACAAGCCAGCAGCCAAAGCCATTGCTCAGTTTCAGCAAGAGACAGTCAAAGAGCAGACTAAATTTACCAACGACTATCAGGTGGCTACCAAGTATCCGATTGGGGCAGATCCCGTCTTAGTCATGGATGTGAAGTGCACCATGATGCAGGTAGAAAATGTGGATGTACTTTCCATGGATTTGGTAATGCCTGGAGGCTCGAACCTGAACCTCAAATTAACCCTGCCAATTTTGCAAACCATGCGTCTTTTATTGGAGCGCTTGGCCTCCCAGGCGAATTGGGGGCAGATGCAATTAAATGTTGCAGCCGCCCAAGAGGCTCCAGCAGCTCAAGCAGAGGCGCCTACTATCCCAGTTGATCCTAAGAAAAACCTGCATTAAATGGGTATTTATTTGAGAATACAGACTTGGGTGATTGGATTATTCGATCAGTCACAAATGCGTTATCCGAAGAAGATTTCGCCGCATGATTGAGATCAGTCTGTAATGATTGATATCGACGTTTTATTTTTAGGCTGGTAAGTCTTGATGCCTAAAACGCTTACCTTTTTAACAGCGCCTGCAAACTATTTCTGAGATTACCCACCCCAAAGTAAGCGGTCATTGGACTGGTACTCACCGCATCTGAATTACTTGCTGGTGGTTTGGTAAATTCCCCGACGAGGGTGATTTGAGTATCGTCTTGCGCTTGCAGGAGGGCTGTTTGTAGATTTTCTGGTACGACGAAAGTCGCTTGATAGCCCCCGGTTTTATCTTGCCACTTCCCAGCCATTACCAGGGGGTAAAGTTCTTTGCCAATTTGGAAGAAATGCGGATTACTGGTTTGAAACGCTGCCGCATCGCTGCTCTTGTAATAAATCAGGCAGACAATACGGTTGGCTAGGCTGGCATCCTTATTGGGATTTGGGATGGGCATCATGCCTAAGGTGATGGCGATATTGCTGGCATTACTAAAGAGACTGCTATTAACCGCCAGTAATTTGCCATCAGGTGTTGCCTCGAGTCGCCAACGTGCATAACTGGTTTGTCCTGCGGTATCTACTTTGAGTAGTTGTGCTTGGGTAAGGGTAAGGACCGTGACTTTATCGCTAGTGGTCATTTGGGCGTAATCGAGTAAGCGCCGATCGACCCCCATCACATCTAAATATTTGGCAAGGGTGGCGCTAATTTTTTGCGTATCTTCGGCATTGATAGCCTGGTCGCTCCCTCTAAATTGGTGTAGACCGTAGCGACTGCCGGGAGTGAGTCTTCTGGAGACGCCGCCGGCAAAAGCATAAGCGCAGGCTGATAAGCAATCGGGAGGACTAAAGTCAGTATTGCCGATGGTGGTATTAAATCCTAGTTCCCGAATAGCCACACCCAGTTGCATGCCACCAATTAAATTGCCGCCTGGACTAGAAATCGCTAACCACGTACCCCGCGGAAAATCTTTGGCAAAGGCCTTCAATTGTTTGGGCGTGTCTTTGTCGATCTGCCCAATCGCCAAAATCATCATTTGGCATTTAGGGTTAATGCCTTCAACACAGCGCTCTTGCTTTTCAAAAGTCATGGCTAGGGCAAGATTGCTCGTGATGAGCGCTATCAGCACTGCTAATGCGATTCGGATCTGCTGGAGCTTTTTAGCTACGCTGCTCATGGATAGCCTTTGCCCTTTTCAGCTTAGGTTTTGGAGACCCAGCGCAGTCCAAAGATCGCCAAGAGCAAATACAGGGCAGGCGGAATGAGGGCAGTCAAGAGTGTTGGCCATGAACCGAGTAAACCCACATTGGAGAAGAGCGAGTTAAAGAGCTGAAAGCTCATGCCCAGCATGATGCCGCCAAAGACCTTAATACCCACGCTGCCAGCGCGTACTTTCAGATAGGCAAACGGCAGGGCTAGGACTAGCATCACAAAAATATTGAAGGGGTAAATCACTTTTTTCCAAAAGGCGATCGAGTGTCGCTGGGTATCTTGTTTGTTGTCTTGCAGGTGATTGATAAATTGCCCCAAGCTCAAGATCGACATCTTCTCAGGGCTGACCAGTAGCACACTCAAAATTTGGGGTGTGACCTCAGACTCCAGTCTTAGGGTGGGGTGTGTGAGGGTTTGACTCGAGTAGACGGGATTGAGCGGATCGCTTTGTTTGGCTTCTTTAAAGCGGGTCTCAGTCACATCATTGAGCTCCCAAAAGCCCGTCTGATTAAAGCGGCCCGAGCCAGCAGTCCGAATCGATAGTAGGCGGTAAGCGTCATCGAATTCATACATGCGGATATTTTCAATGGCGTTGTCTGGTTCAATCTTGCCGACATTCACATAGCGCACACCAGGACGAATCGGGCCAATACCATCCTCATCGCGCAGGCGATCTTTGACCCACACCCCGGTTCTAAATTGGGCCTCAAAGGCTGATCCCAAAGCCTTCACCCGAATTTTTTCGGAGAGCGATTCGGTATACGGACCAGCCCATTCACTCATGAGCAAGGTGAGTACGATCAGCGGTACTGAAATTTTTGCGAGAGTCATCAAACCCCGTTTGATATCCAAACCTGCAATGCGCAAGATCGTGAATTCAGATTGGCTAGCGAGCATCGCAAAGACATAGATGCTACCAATCAAGCCAGCGATCGGAATGATTTCAGAGATGCGGCTAGGCGCTTTTAACAGGACATGCAATAAGGCCAGCGGCAAGGTGTATTGCCCACTGACTGAACCCAATTCACTGAGGATGTCAAAGAATAAAAAGAGCGCCACTAAGGCAAATAAGATAAAACCAAAAGCAGCATAAATCTGCTTGGCGAGATAGCGCTCGTAGATGTACGGAAAGAGTAGCTTCATTTGCGCGAGAAAGCAGCGGGCAGTTGACGGCGCCACCACTTGAGAGAAGGATTGATGCGATGGCGAATCAGGACGATGGCAATCAAAAATGCCATCAGATGAATTGGCCACACTCCCACAAAGACCGAGAGCTTGCCTTGTGAGACAAAGTTCTGCGTGAGATTGAGCAAGTTGCTATAAATCAGATAAATCAGCACGGCATAGAACATCGCGGTGTAATTGCCTAGCCTGGGGTTCACATAAGCCAAAGGGATAGCCATCAGCACTAAGCCCAGTGCCATGAGGGGTAAGCCAATTCTCCAAAGGAGCTCGGCGCGATTGGGATTGATAAAGACCGGGTTAGGCTCATTGAGCAGCTCCTGAATGGTTTTTTCTCGATCACGCGGCAGGGGTGCCAACACTTCTTTTTTATGAATCCGGGTGGTGTACTCGCCAAACTCCAGAATCCGAAAGTCTGGTTGATTGGGTTGACCCTCGTAGCGTCGACCATCATTTAAAACAATCGATTTTTCGCCACCTTCGCCATTTTGAATAAAACCACTAGAGGCGACAGCAATGCTCAACTTTCCATTTTTGGAGTCGGCAACAAAGACATTTTTCACTTCACTTTTGCCAACATCCAGTTCTTCGATAAAAAAGACGCGATCCGCTTTAGCCGATTCTTTAAATTGACCTGCAGTCACCATCGAGACATCATCGCGTTGCTGAAATTGCTGGCTGATTAAGGTGGATTCTCGATTGGCCCAAGGCCAAACAAAAAGCGCTAGCAAAGCAATGAGAATGATGAGCGGGGTGGCAAATCGCAGGACCGGCCCAATTAAATTGGAAATACTCAAGCCACTAGCAAACCACACAATCATTTCTGAATCTTTGTACCAACGCACCAGCACAATCAAGACCGCAACAAATACCGAAACCGTCAATAAGACTGCCATATAGCCAATCGTAGCTAAAGCGATGAGGGTAAACGCATCTTTTGGGTTTACCGTGCCGTTGGCCGCAAATCCCAAAATCCGAATCACCAAAGTGGTGATCATGACCGTCACTAAGACCAAAAATACGCCACCAGTCGTAAAACTGAGTTCTCGGCGCAAGGCTTGTTTAAAGATCATGGGGCTTTGATGACTATATTTTGACTGGTTTGGACTTCGTTATTGCTGACTGATTACTCAGTTTAGGCATACTCTATAAGCGTATTCTTATCTCAGAGGATAATGGATAAATGTCCTTTGACACCCTTGAACCGACTTAATCTACCGTAATACATTATGACCATTCAAATTAGCAGCAAGATTTTCTCGCAAGCCGACCTCCATTTCCCCAAACAACTCAAATCCAGCCTGAGCACGCTCCTTGCGCACAGCACGGACTGCCTCGTATTGGCCTACTCTAAGGCTGATTTAGACAGTTTTGCCGGCAAGAGCGCCAAGACCAAAGCTGCACCTGCAGGATTGTTGGCTGAACTCGATCGTCTCCTAGGGGGCTCGGTCAGTCGCGCTCAAGCGGTGGGTGATTTAAGTCAGGAACAGGCTGGCACCTGCACCTTGCGTGCGGAAAGTACTTGGTCTGGTCATGGCGTTAAAGCAAAACGGGTTTTATTGGTGAGTCTTGGCGACGAGAGCGCTACAAAAGCGCGTGATTTAAGCAGTTATGCCAAGATCGCTAAAGCCGCCCTAAAACAGTTGAGTGGTGGCGCAATTGAAAATGCGCTGTGGTTTACCCCCAGCTTTTCTTTGGGCAATCAGACCCAGTCATTAGCCCAAGAAGTGCGCCTGACGATTCAGTATGCGGGTGATCAAGCCTACCGTTTTGGGGTGCGCCAACCTACTATGAAATTCAAGGTCAAAGATAAAGCAGATCCGTTTGCTCATCTGACTTTTGCAGGCAATGATGCCTGTGCTAAAGATCTCAAGACAGCAGTTGCCCAAGGGCTTGCTCTGGTCGCAGGAATGGATCTGGCAAAAGATCTGGGTAACTTGCCGCCAAATATCTGTACGCCAAGCTATTTGGGTAAAAGTGCACAGGGCTTAGGGAAAAAAACTGGCCTGAAGGTAGAGGTCTTGGGTCTGAAACAAATTGAAGCATTGGGCATGGGTTCGTTCTTGTCGGTGGCCAAAGGCGCAGATACACCCCCACAATTTATTGTGATGCGCCATCAAGGCGGCAAAGCAGGCGAAGCGCCCATCGTCTTAGTAGGCAAGGGCATTACTTTCGATACCGGCGGGATTTCTTTAAAGCCAGGCGAAGCCATGGATGAGATGAAGTACGACATGTGTGGCGCTGCTTCCGTGATTGGTACGATGTATGCCGCTGCCTTAATGAAATTGAACAAGAATGTGATTGGCGTAGTCCCCACTTGTGAAAACATGCCATCGGGCCGAGCGACTCGCCCCGGCGATATTGTCAAGAGCATGTCAGGTCAAACCATTGAGATCTTGAACACCGATGCGGAAGGCCGTTTGATTTTGTGCGATGCCTTAACCTATGTTGAGCGCTTTAAGCCTAAGGCCGTGATTGATGTGGCAACCTTAACAGGCGCCTGCATTATTGCTTTAGGCCACGTGCACAGTGGGGTCTTCTCTGATGATGAGGACTTGGTGAATGCTTTAAGCAAAGCAGGTAAAGCTTCTTTAGATACCGTATGGCGCTTGCCTTTAGATGCGGCATATCACGATCAACTTAAATCCAATTTTGCTGATGTGGCCAATATCGGCGGTCGTCCCGCAGGTAGCGTGACTGCGGCGTGTTTCTTGTCGCGCTTTACCGAAAAATATAAATGGGCTCACTTAGATATCGCGGGTACTGCGTGGAAGAGTGGCGCGGCTAAAGGATCGACAGGTCGCCCTGTGCCATTGCTCCTGAACTATTTACTCGAGCAGGTTTGATTACAGTATGGCGCGGATTGATTTTCATAGTAATGTGAGCGACAAGCTGGAATATGTTTGTCGCTTAACGCGCAAGATTTGGAGTGCAACTCCAGTCGGTGAGTCCGTCAGAAATATCGTGATCGTTGGTGAGCCTGCGGATTTACAAAAGCTCAATGACCTGCTGTGGACATTTAGTAAGACCGAGTTTTTGCCCCATTGTTTTATCGCTGATGAAGCTGCCGCTGAAACCCCGATTGTCTTAACAGATGACTTTGCCTCACCTGCTCTTGCTGCCATACCCCATGCTGATGTGATGATTCAGATTGGGATGCGCATGCCCCAAGATGTGCCAGCATTGGTAGCGCGCTTTCCACGGATTGTGGAAGTGGTCACTATCAATGAGGCAGAGCGTTTAGCGGGGCGCGAGCGTTTTAAGGCCTACCGTGATCTAGGTCATGAACTACACAATTTTGATCAAGCAAAGTCCTAGGTCTTTATGTTGATTCATCCGCAGTTAGATCCTGCCGCTATTCGGATTGGCTCCTTTGCGATTCACTGGTATGGCCTGATGTATTTACTAGCCTTTGCGCAATTTTTATTGCTTGGGCGCTTACGGATTCGGGCGCCGCAATATCAGGCCTTAGGATGGACTTATAAAGATCTCGAGGATCTCCTTTTTGCAGGCGTTCTGGGGGTAGTGCTCGGGGGACGTCTTGGCTACACCCTGTTTTATCTACCCAGCTTTTATCTCTCGCACCCTTTGGATATTTTGAAAATCTGGCAGGGTGGCATGTCTTTTCATGGAGGACTCTTGGGGGTCATCGTTGCCATGTTCTGGTTTGCCTATCGCCGCAAGACCCATTTTTGGGTAGTGAGTGATTTAGTAGCTCCGCTAGTACCTTTTGGTCTTGCCTTTGGTCGCCTAGGGAACTTCATCAATGGCGAGTTATGGGGTCGACCCACGGATCTGCCTTGGGCCATGATCTTTCCTTTGGTAGATTCAGCCCCGCGCCATCCTTCGCAGATTTATCAATTGCTAGGCGAGGGGCTTTTGCTGGGCGTGGTGTTGTGGATCTATGCGCGCAAACCAAGAGCTTTGGGGCAGGTTTCGGGGCTCTTTTTGCTAGGCTATGGTTTGTGCCGCTTCTTGGCAGAATTTGCTCGGGAGCCAGATGCCTTTTTAGGGTTATTGGGCCTTGGCTTATCGATGGGGCAGTGGCTTTGCCTGCCCATGATTTTTTTCGGAATTTACCTTATAGTAAGAAGAAACAGGGAAACAGCAGTCATTAGTCGTTAAAAAGTAGGTTTTTTGGCCCTTTTGTGCTTATTTGATGCTTATTTTGCAAAAAAGCATTTCTAGAGGCCCTTAAAACCCTATTTTTAAGCTGTTTGCTGATGTTCGTACCGTTCTTACCTTATCCGAAAGAGTCTCATGCTGGAAAAGCTCGCAAAAGCCCGTAACTTATCCAAAGCCAATAATGCAGTGAAGCGCTTGATTTCTGAGCGGGGCGAATCCAATGCCGTCAGCATGGCCGATGATGTGGTGAATCAATATCGCAAGCTTTCTAAAGATCAGCATGTCCCTTTCTACACCTACTTATTTGAGAAGTTAAATCCCGACGCTGACGCCGTCATGAAGGCTGCGCAAAGTTATGCTGCTGAAGCGACTGCGCGCAATTATGTGCGCCTACAACGGGTAGTTGAAGCCCCGCGCCAAGAATTGTTTCGGCGCCTGAATCGAGCCAGTGAAGGCACTGCTGCAGTCGTGCAAATGCGACGTGATCTACTCCAAGTTTTAGAAAAGAAACCTGAGCTAACTGCAGTCGATTTTGATCTGCGCCATTTGCTCTCATCTTGGTTTAACCCTGGCTTTTTAAAGATGCACCGCGTCGATTGGAAATCTCCTGCCGAGGTGCTTGAAAAACTCATTCAGCATGAGGCTGTTCATGCGATTGATGGTTGGGATGATTTGCGGCGTCGCTTGCAGCCTGATCGCCGTTGCTTTGCCTTCTTTCATCCGCAGTTACCCAATGAGCCCCTGATCTTTGTTGAGGTGGCCCTGCTCCCCGAAATCCCAGCAGTGATTACGCCTTTGGTGGATAAGAAGGCCGACACAGTTGATCAGGTAAATCAATTTAAGGTGGCCGCTTTTTATTCCATTAGCAACTGCGAACCGGGTTTGCGTGGTGTTTCAATGGGGAACTTTTTAATCAAGCGGGTTGCTGAACAACTCAAAGCGGAATTTCCAAGCCTAAAAACCTTTGTTACCTTATCGCCGATTCCAGGCTTTATGGATTGGGTGAGTACAGGTGCGAGTTTTGGCGATGGCGTTCCAGTAGAGCGCTTTAAGCCTGCAATGCAAGCCTCGCGCGATCAGGCCTTAGCCACCCTCAATTTGGATAGTAAATCTTGGACTGAACGTATTAGTGCTGGCTGGCATCCTGATGCAGTCTCAGAAAAAGAAAAAAACGCACTACTCTGTTTGGCGAGTTTGTATTTGGGCTTGGGTTCCGCTGCCCGTGCCGGCAATCCAGTTGCCAAGTTTCATATGGGTAACGGCGCAAAACTCCATCAAATTAACTGGGCGGCAGATCTTTCTCGCAAAGGCCT
>CANFLR010000057.1 GCA_947447945.1 Burkholderiaceae bacterium | reverse complement strand
GTGCTTAGTAATGGCCAACTGGCAAAGAATGGATTTGAAGCGCTCGCTGATTTGGATAGCAATCTAGACGGTGTACTTGATGCAAAAGATGCTTTATTTAGTAGTCTAAAAATATGGAAAGATGCTAATTCCAATGGCATCACTGATTTAGGTGAGCTCTTTAGCTTGGCGGATAAAAATATTACCAGCTTTGATCTGCACCCAAAGACATCAGACAATACTGAAAATGGTAATCAGTTAAAGCTCGTTTCTAATTACTCCACTGGTGATGGAGTCCATCATGAGATTGTCGATGCCTGGCTGAAGGTTGCATTTAATCCCGATACACAAACCCCAATTATTGGGTGATTTCCATTCATTTTTCTTGTAATCAATGCGGTAGTATGATGTTTAAAAATTACATTTTAGTTTCATGGCTTGCGGATTAATTAAACCCTCAATATCAATCCATATATATGACGTTTTCTCAATTTATATCTTTCTTGCCGAGTCGAGTGCAACTTAAAAAAAGCGTACCTCGTATTGCTCTTGGATTACTTTTAACACTGGTTTTTTCCGCCCAACTATTGGGCGTTTTTAATCTAGGCTTAATAAATCGTCTAGATAATATTATTTATGACAACCGCCTTCAGGCCACAATGCCGGGCGGGATAGATGAACGAATTGTGATTTTAGATGTAGATGAAAAAAGCCTTGCCAATCCTGAGCTTGGTCGTTGGCCGTGGAGCCGAGATCGTATGGCTCTCATTATGGATCGACTGTTTAATCAATACCAGATCAGACTTTTAGGTTTCGATGTCATTTGGGCCGAGCCAGATAAAAGTTCTGGGTTTGAAAATGTTCAAAATTTAGTCCGTCGAATTGCGCCAAATGACGCAAGCTTAAATCAAGCTTTCAAGAAAATTGCACCTGAATTAGACTTTGATACGCGCTTTGCTAAAAGTTTAGATAACCGTTCAGTGGTTTTAGGTTATTACTTTAACTCCAATGAGGATGCTCGCAAAGTTGGTGTTTTGCCTGAGCCAGTTTTTTTTAAAGAGGATCTGCAAAATCGCGAGCAGGATTTTGCTCTTCGCAAAGGCTATGGCGCCAATCTTGAAAAATTGGTGAATGCAGCCCCATTTGCAGGACACTTTAATCCCACAGTTGATGTTGATGGCGTGATTAGGCGATTACCATTACTTGCTAAATATGGTGATGATTATTATGAAAGTTTGGCTTTAGCCATGTATCGCTTGTACTTGGGAATGCAAGATCCTCAATATCTAGGTAATGGTGTTTTGCCTGAGCGGATCCCTGGCATGCAATTAGTTCCCCTTTCATCAGAATCTGCAAAGAATGCTATTTTGCCGATTGAAGGTATTGCGCTTGGCAAAGGAGTTGTTCCAGTTGCGCTCGGTACGAATGTGCTGGTGCCTTACCGGGGACCCAAACAAAGTTTTCGTTATGTTTCTTTAAGTGATGTCTATGATTCCACTGTGCCCTTAGAGAGCTTGAGAGACAAGATTGTCCTGATTGGGACTACCGCCCCGGGCTTGGCTGATTTGCGTACTACCTCCGTTGGGGGTTTGTACCCAGGCGTGGAGGTTCATGCCAACTTGTTGGCCGGCCTCTTGGATTTAGAGGGGGGAGTAATGAAGTCTGAGCCTCCTTGGATGTTGGCTGCACAGTTGCTCTTACTGATTTTTACCGGACTCCTGCTATCGATCTTGCTGGCAAATTTAACGGCACTTACAGGTCTTGCAGTGACAGTCCTTAGTTTTCTAGGTGTCGTACTTTCAAATTGGTGGATATGGTCAAGTGGATTTGCTATGCCTATGGCCTCCTTGCTAATATTGATCGTGCTTATTTATGTATTTAATGTGGCATACGGATATTTTGTAGAGTCACGTCAACAACGTCAGATGGCGGGTTTGTTTGGTCAATACGTACCCCCTGAGTTGGTTGAAAAAATGGCTGAAAATCCTCTCAAATACAATATGGCCTCTAAAAAAGCGCGGCTTACCGTGCTATTTGCTGACATCGTAGGATTTACTTCTATTTCTGAAAAACTCACACCCTCCGAGTTAAGTGAGTTTGTGAATGGTTACCTTACTGAGATGAGTTTTGTCATTCGTCAATCTGGCGGTACCCTGGATAAATATATTGGCGATGCCATTATGGCCTTCTGGGGTGCTCCATTAGAAGACCTTGATCACCCCAATCACGCAGTGGGCGCTGCTTTAGCGATGCAGGCTAAATTGGAGGAGCTTAAAGAAACTTATCGGCAGCGTAACTGGCCTAGTATTTCTGTTGGTTTAGGTTTGAGTACTGGCGATATGACTGTTGGTGATATGGGATCAAACGTACGCAAAGCCTATACCGTGATGGGAGATGCTGTCAATTTAGGTTCTCGTTTGGAAGGTATTACTCGTCAATATGGTGTCGGCATTATTGTTTCTGAGGTCACCAGAGCAGAAACTACAGGGATTGCTTATCGTGATATTGATCGGGTGCGCGTTAAAGGGAAAGATGTCCCAATTACTATTTATCAGCCTATGGGGTATGAGAATGCTCTAAGCGCTCAAGAAAAAGAACGCATTTTGCAATGGAATGAGTTTATTGAGTTATACCGAAAGCAAGCTTGGGATCACGCCCAGGCGTGCCTAGAAACTCTGATGCAAGCTGAACCAAATTGTTTCTTATATGAAGTGTATGCTGAGCGGATCAATGCTATGCGAGCCAATCCTCCGGGAGCGGATTGGGATGGCGTCACTAAATATGACAGCAAATAATGTTACATCTATATGACTACCTATTTTTCAAAAAGGCGTAATTTATGAAACCCAGTTTATTGATCACTGCATTTGTGGTGACGTTTATTTTTTGTGCTTCGACATCTGCGCAAGAAGTAGGCAAGGTAGTGCGCGCTAGCGGTGATCCGACCGCAATCTCAGCAAGTAATCAGACGCGTAAATTAGCGAAAGATGATGCTGTCTCAGTTGGCGACACTATTGCTTGTGGTGAAGACTGCCAGGTGATGGTTCGCATGAAGGATAATTCCACAACCTTGGTTCGAGCGAAAAGCAAAGTCAAAATTAATGAATTTAAGTTTGATAATCAACCTGGAGATGCTGCGAAGACTACTTTATTAGCGGGTACGATGCGAGCCGTATCGGGTCAAATTGGTAAAGGCCAGCCTGAAAACGTAAAGTATGAGGCGGGTACTGCAACCATCGGTATTCGGGGTACTGATATTGAAGTAGCAATCATTCCCGATGGTCAAAAAGACAGAGCAGGAATTTATAACTATGTCTATGATGGTGAAACATTGATGGCTTTAAATACCGGTGAAAGCTCCCCTGTTGAAAAAGAGCTTACAGGTTTTGCTCCGGCAATATTACTTCCCGGCGAGAAGCGCTTGCAAATATTGCGTGACCGACCAGCATTTTTACAGTCAGGTGGTTTTGATGCACTTATGAACCAACTAACCGCTCCACGAATACCGGTGATGCGTTAATTTAGATTTAAAGCTGCAGCATATATGCGGTCTATTTCTTTTGACTTACTAAAGCATATGCGTTTTATAGTTGTTGTGATCTGCCTTTCATTGGCAGACTCACAATGGGCAGTTTGTAAAAATTTAGGCGGTAAAGACTTCATCGGGCAGTATATTGACGTCGGCTTCGAGGAGGTTCCTGGGCCCCCTTTGATTAAGGTTTTTCTAAAAACCCTTCACCAGCAAAAACTAGAAGTATTGAATGCAGGTAGCCAAACGAAGCCAATTCGGTTGACTGTCTACATCGAAGGAGATGGCGCCAGTTGGCGGTCTCGTCAAGTGCCCCCGCGGGATCCAAGCCCTGAAAATCCGACTGCTGCCCATTTGGCGCTAGCTGATTCTAATACTCTAGTTGCATATATGGCTAGGCCATGTATGTATTTGGCGAGTGAGCAGTTAGAACGGTGCTCTCCCACACTTTGGACTGATGGCCGTTTTGGCAAAGAAGTATTGGCACTCTCAAATCAAGCGCTAGATAGCTTGATAGGGAAGATTAAGAACGAATACCTATTGAATTCCTCTAGACCGCTACTATTAAACCTCGTGGGTTACTCGGGGGGTGGCGTCGTGGCTGCGTTGCTGGCGGCTCAGAGAGCTGATGTGGTGTGCCTAAATACCCTAGCATCCCCTTTGGATATAGAGGTTTGGACTCGCCTGCAAAAGGTGGCGCCACTTTCTCAATCATTTAATCCGGCATTCCCTGATGCGAGATTAAGTCGCATCCCCCAAATGCATTGGTTTGGCGCCGAGGATAGGTTGGTGCCACCTCAAGCATTAGGGCGTTATCACAATTGGGACCCCGCATTACAGCGGGATCAGGTGATTCAAGTTATCCCTAACTTTAATCATCGAGATTTTTGGGTTCAGGAATGGCCCAATTTAAAAGAAAGAGCATGCTTAAATTAAATCAGCAATATCAAAAACTCTGTAATATGGCAGAAATACCAAATTTCTACTTTCAATATGGCTGCTTTATGATTCTTCAAAATAGATTAACCAATCCATTCTCTTTGCCTGGTACCAAGTTTAGAAATGGATATCGCGCCACTAAAATTTTGGTGATCTTGGCTTTGGGCCTAAGCTCTATCGGCATTGCTTCAGCCCAATCAAAGTCAAATAATAACGCCGCAGCTAATACCTCAGCACGTGCCAGCACATTGGCAAGCTCCGGAACTCTTTCTAGTATTTTGGTTATGAATCCTTTTGGAAATTCAGGAACATTTCGTTTTCGTTTTGGCAGCAATGATCAAGGCGGTGATGCCATTGGCATAAAAACTGCAAGTACCATGCCGGATGCTACTAATCTAGAAGGCCTATCAGGTGGGATTGCAGGATCTGGAGATTTTAGTAATTGGAGTATTTGGGCAACCCCAGTTGTTAGTCAGTTTAAAAATAATATCGAGCCCTACACATCTAGGGGGACCGTAGCGATTGGAATGGCCGGCTTGGAATACAACCATGACGATATCTTGATTAGTGGTGTTTCAGTAGCTGTTAATGATACTAACTCGACTACAACCTACAACAATGGCACGTATAAGACAGTAGGCGTTACCGTTTCCCCATATGCTGTTTATCAAATTGATGATTTACTCATGCTTGATACCAGTGTTGGGGTAGGCGGTTCTAATCCAACTACCACTGCAGGTGGAGCTACAGGAACAACGAGTTATAACAGCATGTTTGCAGTAATGGGTTTAACCAATCGAACGGATATGGGTGATTTTTTGCTAACACCACGAGTTAGCTATTCTTACTATGTCGATAAGCTTGGCGCCTATACCAATAGCCTTGGCACTTACAACGCCTCATACAATACGTATTTAGGTCAAACGCAATTGGGCGCTCAACTTGCTTATGATACTAAGCTTGGAGCCCAACCTTTTATTTCTGCCTATCAATTTTTTAATACTTGGAACTCTAACCAAATGGGCACAACGGCGCCCTCGGTTTATCCTTCTACGTATCGCTTTACTGCAGGTGTCAATGCTTCAAAGGGCATTTTCTATGGCACTGCAAGCTATCAGATTGAGAAAAGTGTTTCTCAATTTCGAATATATGGCGGCTTTCGATTTTAATCTTCAGGCTACACACTGCTTTCACCTAAAGTTAACGACTTAATGCGCTGGAAGCTTTTGGTTTAATGGAAGAAAAAATCTATTATCTTTTCTAAAATGCGTTTCTTATTCTCATCTATCATTTTATTCTTATCTTCATTATTTAAGAATTTTTCATTATGAGCCAAGCGCTCAGCCAAGAGCGTTGACATTCGCTCAATGACTTCCCCATTCATTTTTAATATTGGCTCTATATCTTCCTTCTTAATTTCAACCAAGATCGCTCTATTTTTTACATAAACGTCAGCTGATCTAGGGGCTCCTGTAAGGAGGGACATTTCGCCAACGCAATCTCCCGGCCATAGTGTTGCTACGACCATGGGGTTGCCATCTTTATTCAAAATGCTCACCTCAAGCACGCCCTCTGAAATTAAATACATACTATCTTCGACCTCACCTTTTTTGATGAGGTGAGTACCGGGACGGACATAAATGGTTTTAATGCTCTTTGCAACCTCAACCACTTCAGTCTTTTTTAGGGGCTGCAAAATACTCAGCTCATATAAATTTAAAAGTCGTTTTGTATTGTCAATGTCCTCTAATAAATGGTTGTTATGAACCTCTATTTTTATTGAAGCTGCTTTTAAGAAACGCAGCGCTGTAAGCAAAATTTCACTATTAGTATCGTTAGTATTGAGCTCTGAAATAGATTCATACTCAAGCTTGTACTCAACCGCTCCTTCCTTAACGCTTACAGCGCTACAGGCGTAAAAATCCATGTATTTTTCTTTGTTAGCAGTTACCTTTTTCAGTGCGTACAGAAAAATTTCCACTACTTTATCTGCTTGTAGTCCAGAAAAAAGTTCGATTGAAAAGCTGCGTCTTGTACCCCGTTTTTTGCCTTGCTTCGAAATATTGACATAGTTAAACCCAAGAAATTTTGTGTTTGGGATTATCCGGAGGTAGTCATCATCAACCAATCTCAGGGTAATGTATCTTTGGGCCATATCCATGACTTGGTAGGTCTGGCTTTTTCCATCTTCACTGATCTGTAAGTAGTCTCCGCTGTGAACAAGCTTATCCATTTGCAGTTGTACGCTACCGAGTACCTGGGAAATGCTGTCTTTGAATACCAGTAAAGCGCCAATCCCTATTCCGCTAGTGGCGGCAATCAGATTATTTAAGTGATGATCGTAAAGAAGGATGAAGCCAATTAAACTAATGAATCCATATATGAGCACGGATACTACTTGGATAATGAGCCTAGGAATATGCCTCTCTTGAGATAAGCTATTAAAGTTCAGCGCTGCACGCCTGAGTAATTGATCGATCGTGAATGAAAAAAGAAGTAGCTGGAGGATTGAGAGGTAATCAAATTTTCTAAGAGATTGACCATTTGATAGGTCGCTCGTCGTCCAGCCCCAAGGACTATCTGTGTGATAGTAAATAATGCCCATCAAAATAAAATTCAGGGCAATAATGGCGATGACTGCAGTTCTCGGTAGAGCTGCAATTTTTGGTTCTGGTTTTTGGGCCATAAAGCTTACCTATGTCACTTTCGTAGATTTTCCATATATTACCGTAATTATGGATTTTCCAATAAATACAATGGCTTACATCCTCAAGATTCACTTACGATCTTTTTTTGCCAGGGCATCTATCTAGTAAAAGATGGTTTAATAAAGCATCAATGTGTCGTGTGAGCGCTAACGAGGGCGCATCTCATGTATTTGGGTCTTGGTTCATTTTTACCCCAAGCCTACCGGAAACTTTTGGAGATTTATGGGATTGAGAACCGACAAGCAAAAATGTGTAGATTGCTTGGAGCACTCTTTTATGGAGTTGGGGTTCGCCATCAATGATGAGGCAAATCAGCTGATTGCTGATCTGATTGTTGATTCGATGACCGGACAATGGAGGGTATTTCATACTCCAGACCACATTTTTAGAGTGGGTTCAGGCGGGGATGCAATTGAAATAATCTCAGCCCTTTTTCACGATACCGTTTATGTCCAAATAGATGATGGCGTCAGCGCAGGAGTCTCTCAATATATTTCGCCCTATATAAGTGCATCAAATGATGGGATTTCTATTACAGCAGACCATCATTTAGAAAAGGATTCCGTATTTCGCTTATGCCTGATGACCTTTGGCTTTGAAATAGGGCAACCCTTAAATCCAATGGCGGGCCAAAATGAATTTTTAAGTGCTTTATTTGCCGCAATAGTATTGGAGAAAGTCCTGCCTTTGCCAGTGCTGGCGCAAGTTATTTCTGGTATTGAAGCGACGATCCCCTTTCGAAGCGGCGATCAATTGGGTTCTTCTGCTTCCGAGTGCTTATATTTCAAATTGAAAAATGTAAATGAGGCATTTGGATTTGGTTGGCATGAGCATGATATTGAAGAAATCATTAAAAGGGGTGTGCGTTTAGCCAATAGAGATATAGCGGGATTTGCCAGTATGAGTCCAGCGCTCTTTTTGGACGATACCTGGAAGCTCATTCCAGAAACGCATCATCAATTAAGACAGGCCGATCATTGCGAAATGAAGGTTTACCGCGAAGCCCTCCAAAAAATGGCAGCATTTTTGAGCGCATTGCAGCCTGAGAACGTCATTAGCCGATATCAAAACGAGCCTTCAGATGAAGAGTATGCCCGCTTAATTCTGCTTGTAAAAAGAAACTTACTTATTGCTAATTCTTACCTTGATATGAAACTTCTATCCATCGCCGTGATTGAAGCTTTATTCGTGCAATTTTCCATGCAAGCATCAACTAATATATTGACTGTGGATCTGCATAAAAGCGATTCAATATCAGGCGACCCGCAAAATATTGCACTCACCGAAACCGATAGGATGGTCCTTGCACTACTAGAAGAGGGGCGGACAAGGGATTTAGCGTGCGATAAAAGGAATTCGCCAGTC
>CANFLR010000056.1 GCA_947447945.1 Burkholderiaceae bacterium | reverse complement strand
GACGATCTGATTTCTGCAGGCTTAAATGCGCTTGAACCATCAACTCAGATTGCTGGAGTGGTTGATCTTGAGGAATCCATTGAGGCCAATCAGTTCAACAAAGATATTGAACAGATCCAAGAATACATCCGCAGTGGAGATGCCTACCAGATTAATCATACCTATCGCATCAAGGGTAAAGTATATGGCGATCCCTTCGCGCTATACTCCCTTCTGCGCGAACGTCAACCTGGTCGCTATGGCGCATTTATTAAACACGGCTCGCAATTCATCTTATCGCAATCGCCTGAACTCTTTATTCGACGGCAGAACAACATAATGACTGCCATGCCTATGAAGGGAACGGCAAGCGCTTTAAACAGTTCTGCTGAGGCACTTTCTTCTGACCCAAAAAATCAAGCCGAAAATTTAATGATTGTCGATCTATTACGCAATGATTTAGGTCGACTAGCCATCCCGGGAAGTGTTACTACACCGAAACTCTTTGAGGTTGCGCGCCATGGTGATGTCTTGCAAATGACCTCAACAGTGCAAGCTGAATTCAGACCAGACACAAGTCTTGCCAGTATCTTGCGCGCTGTCTTTCCATGTGGATCAGTGACGGGCGCTCCAAAAAAACGCAGCATGGAACTCATTCAAGAGCTCGAAGCTGAGAATCGTGCTTATTACTGTGGAGCACTTGGCTGGCTTGATCCCAATGGGGATTTTGCGCTCAGCGTTCCCATTCGCACAATTGAAATCGAAAGAGACACACAATCGCACTCTGCCAGTTTCACCTTGGGCGTTGGCGCAGGGATCACAATTGACTCTATCGCATCACAGGAGTGGCAGGAGTGTCTCATTAAGTCCTCATTTCTAACGGACCTCCCTAGTAGCGTAGGTTTATTTGAAACGATTCTGATTGAGAATGGAATACCTCAATTACTCGAGCAACATCTGAAGCGTTTAAAGCATTCTGCAGATGCCTTGCGTATTCCATTTAGCAATTCTGCAGCCGAAGAATTAATTAGAGGTACTTGTCATAATCTGACATCTAAAAACCAATATCGACTCAGGCTCGATCTTGCAGGTAATGGGGCCTTATCTTGTGAATGGGGTTTGCTAGACCCCTTACCTCCACGAGTGAAGATATTCTGGGCCAAAGATCTTCTACGCAATCCCAATGACTCCGTACAACGCTCAGGAAATCCGCTATTGCAACATAAAACTACGAATAGACATATCTATGATGCCGCATGGAAAGCGGCTGCTGCCAAAGGTGGGTTTGATTCCCTTTTTACCAACGAAGCAGGATATGTGACTGAAGGTGGAAGGTCTAGTATTTTTATCAGAAACAATAAATCTGACGATTGGCTAACACCACCCCTGTCTGCTGGCGTTTTACCCGGTGTTATGAGAGCTTCTTTATGTTCTGACCCACAGTGGAATATCCGTGAAGCTAACCTGACTATTGATGATGTTGTAAATGCAAAAGAGATTATGCTGAGCAATGCTGTACGCGGATCCATACCAGCTTATTTCTAGAAAGTCTTTATGAAGTTTTGCTCACATTGCGCGATGCCCCTCACTATTCGAGTCCCAGCTGATGACACTCGAGAGCGTCATGTGTGTGATGCTTGTGGCAGCATTCACTATCAAAACCCTCGTAATGTTGTAGGCACTATTCCCATTCATCAAAGACAAGTTTTGCTTTGTCGACGTGCGATTGAGCCAAGACTGGGATTTTGGACTCTCCCAGCAGGATTTATGGAGCTTGGTGAAAGCACAACTGCCGGTGCTGCAAGAGAAACCTATGAAGAGGCTGGGGCTATTGTTGAGATAGGGCCTCTGTATTCCCTATTAAACGTGCCGCATGCCGAACAAGTCCATTTATTTTATTTAGCCACTATGTCAAATCCCCATTTTGAAGCTGGCGAAGAAAGTCTTGAGGTGGCACTGTTTGATGAAAAAGATATTCCTTGGTCTGAAATTGCCTTTGCAACCGTAAAACAAACGCTTGAGTGGTATTTTGCTGATCGTGCTGCTGGACTATTTGAGGGTAGCGGAGAACTCAGCGTTCGCTCACGAGACATTTCTCGTCATGACAAAAGTTGATTTGCGATCTCTATGAACCAAATCCATTGGCTGGGATTAAACGACCGCTTCCCTAACCCCTATCTACAACCCGATCCCGATCCTAGTGTGCCTGGCTTAATTGCAGTAAGCGAACAAATATACCCAGGACAACTGGCGCAGGCATACCAACTCGGGATTTTTCCATGGTACTCGGATAATCAACCCGTCCTCTGGTGGTCGCCCGACCCTAGAATGGTTTTAATTCCAAATGCCTTTAAATGCAGCACCTCACTTCAGAAATCCATTCGGCATTTTTGCCAGAATCCCCACTCTGAAATTTTGGTTGACAGCGACTTTGGGGCAATCGTACGAGCCTGTGCCACGAGCAAACGGCATGGCCAAGATGGCACTTGGATCACCCATGAAATCATCAATGCCTATACCCAACTTCATGAGGAAGGTCATGCCCACAGTATTGCCATCATCGAACAGGGGCAGCTTATTGGGGGATTATATTGCGTGTCTTTTGGGAAAATGGTGTTTGGTGAGTCGATGTTCAGCCGAAAAAAAGGTAGCTCAAAAATTGCCCTAGCGGCACTTTGCGCATGGTGTACAACACAAAATATCAACATGATTGACTGTCAACAAGAAACCCAACACCTGAGCTCCCTAGGGGCCCTTGCAATTCCAAGACAGCAGTTTCTAGAACAACTGCAGATCTCCCTAAATCACACTAATATAGAGCTAGCTTGGGTTTTTGGAAAAGAAATTTTGAATCAATATTACTTATGACGCAACTCAAAGAACTCCCCCTAACTGCCTTACAGTTTTATGCCACTGCATCCTACCCTTGTAGTTATCTGCCCAATAAAATAGCTCGCTCACAAGTTGCCACCCCCTCTCATTTAATTAACGCTGACCTCTATAGTGAACTTGTCAATGCTGGATTTCGTCGGAGCGGACTCTATACCTATCGGCCTTATTGCGATGATTGTCAGGCATGCAGTGCTACCAGAATTTTAGTCAATCAGTTCAAAGCTAAGCGGAGCCAACGCCGAGCCTTTAAAAAGCATGCCAATCTAGAATCGAATGTTCTAAAGCTTGGGTATCAGGAAGAACATTACCTCCTGTATCAGCGTTATCAAAAAAACAGACACGCTGGCGGCGAAATGGATCAAGATAACCAAGAGCAATATATGCAATTTTTATTGCAAAGCCGCGTCAACTCGAGAATTGTTGAGTTTAGAGATGGGATTAACGGTACACACCCTGGGCGGCTGCGGATGGTTAGCATGATTGATATTCTGGAAGAAGGTATTTCTTCGGTCTATACTTTTTTTGATACCGAAGATCCTGCAGCAAGTTATGGAAGCTACAGCATTCTGTGGCAAATACAGCAAGCCGCTGAACTTAAGCTCCCTTATGTTTATCTTGGCTACTATATCCAAGAGAGCCAGAAAATGGCTTATAAATCACAATATCAACCACTAGAAGCATTAATCAACGATCATTGGCAGCTGCTCTCTGAGTCATAATAAAGAACCATGATAGATAGCTATTCTTTTTTACGCCCCTGGCTTTTTTGTCTAGACGCTGAACGAGCGCATGAGCTCACATTACGCAATCTTGATCGCGCTCACAATTGGGGAATCCTTGAACACTTTGTCAGCCGCCCCAAATCTGACCCTCGGACCATTTGTGGCATCACTTTTCCCAACCCTGTTGGCCTAGCTGCAGGACTAGATAAGGATGGGAGGCATATTGATGCTCTTGGCGCTTTGGGTTTTGGCTTTCTTGAAATTGGGACTGTGACGCCCAGAGCGCAACCAGGCAATCCCAAACCGAGGATGTTTCGATTGCCTGAGGCAGACGCCATTATCAATCGCATGGGATTTAATAATGATGGTGTAGACGCCTGTGTGAGCAGAGTGCGCCGCTCTCAATTCTGGCAGAGCGGTGGCATCGTAGGTCTTAATATTGGGAAAAATGCCCGCACCCCTATTGAAGATGCTGCGAGCGATTACATCCTTGCTATGAAAGCGGTATATGAAATTGCCGCCTATATCACCATCAATATCTCATCGCCAAATACCCAAAATCTTCGGGCATTACAAGGCGAAGAAATGCTACGCGCACTACTCAATAACATTACTATTGCGCGCAATGAACTTTGTGACCGTTTTGGGGTTCGAAAACCGCTGTTCTTGAAAATTGCCCCAGACCTAGAGCAGGCCGATATCGATTTGATCGCAGACCTTCTTCTCGAGTTTGGTATTGACGCTATCATCGCCACTAACACCACGATCTCTCGCACAAGTGTTATGAATATCAAGCAAGCTCATGAGGCTGGCGGCTTATCTGGCGCCCCAGTTAGAGTCTTGTCGACCGATGTCATCAGAACCCTAAAAAAGCGCTTAGGTGACAAGCTTCCCATCATTGGCGTCGGAGGTATCCTCTCAGGTAAAGATGCTCAGGAGAAGGTATCCGCTGGCGCCTCACTGGTTCAACTCTATAGTGGCCTCATCTACAAAGGTCCAAAACTTGTTTCTGAGTGTATCAATGCTCTAAATCGATAAATTACCCATCTGACTTTATTCCCCAAAATGGGATTTCATATTATGCAATCTCTTCTATAGAGTCGCTACAATGACGCTATGAATACCAGTAAAGCACTTAAAGCTCAAAAAGCACCGGGTGAGGTTGGCAAAACTGCCATCCAGGTGGTTGAGCGCATGATGAATTTACTCGACGCCCTTGCAGAACATGAAGAGTCCAGCAGTTTGAAGGTTTTAGCGGAGCAAACTGCCTTACACCCTTCTACCGCCCATCGCATCCTTAACGATATGGTTGCCTGTCGCTTGGTTGAACGTGGCGATGGCGGAACATATCGGCTGGGTTTAAGACTTCTAGAATTGGGTAATCTGGTCAAAGCCAGACTTTCGGTCCGCGAGGCTGCACAAGCACCAATGCGCGCCCTCCACAAGCTCACTGGAGAAACCATTAATCTATCCGTTCGCCAAGGCGATGAAATTGTCTATGTCGATCGCGCCTATAGTGAACGCTCTGGTATGCAGGTGGTCAGAGCTATTGGTGGACGGGCACCTTTACACCTCACCTCAGTAGGTAAATTATTCTTGGCTGGTGATGATGCTAGCCAGGTACGCGCTTATGTCACACGCACTGGCTTATCGGGTCATACAAAAAATAGTATTACTGACTTATCTCGATTAGAACTTGAGCTCAACCAAGTGAGACAGTTAGGTAACGCCAAAGACAATGAAGAGCTTGAGCTTGGTGTAAGTTGCCTGGCTGCAGGCATTTTGGATGATACGGGCAAATTGGTTGCCGGCCTCTCATTGAGCGCCCCTACTGATCGCATCCATGCGGATTGGTTGCGTGCCCTACAAGATACCGCTCTACTAATCTCCAAAGGGATGGGTTACAAGCCCAAAACGATTGAACCCGCTAGCGTCAAAAAATAATACTCAACTCTCAGTATTGAATGCTGCTTTACATGAGTCGACGAATGGGTTTGGGCTCGCCCTCAGGCATCCGCTCATACCAGTCACGCACTCTGACAGCGTCAGCAAAACGGGATTGCGTACCAACTGAGTCCAAAAAAACCAAAAGCAAGGGCGTGTTGTTGACTCTCGCTTGCATAACCAAACATCTACCAGCAGCATTAATAAAGCCCGTTTTCTGCAAGCCAATATCCATATCCCCCGAACGAACCAGACGATTCGTATTGATGAACTTTTGGGGTCGATTTTTGATGACGATGGTTAAATCAGGCCATGTAGAAAATTGGCGAATAAGTTTGTATTGATAGGCTGCGCTTAGCATACGAGTTAAATCTTCTGCTGATGCAACATTTTCACTGGTTAGCCCCGTAGGGTCCTCAAAATGACTATGCTCCATGCCAAGATCTTTAGCTTTATGATTCATGGCCGCAACGAATGCTGGCAAGCCACCAGGATAATTTCTAGCGATGGTGTATGCCGCACGATTTTCGGAAGACATCAGCGCAAGATGTAAGGCTTCCTCGCGGGTCAATACTGTTCCTTCGGCTAAGCGTGAATGTCGATAAATGTGGGCATCTTCTGAGTTAATAGTGATCATCTCGTCCATTGATAACTTCGCATCAAGCATCACCATCGCCGTCATCAATTTGGTGATGGATGCAATCGGCAAGCTCACAGAAGGATTTTTTTCGTAATACACATCCTTGGTATCTTGATTCATCACCATGGCTACACTAGACTTCAAACTCAATTCATCATGCTGCCCACGCAAACCGAGTGCAGTCGCAAATGAGGGTCTTGCCTCAACAACAGGGTTCGTTGGGCGGGTTACGGTAATGCGAACTACTTTGGGCTTTTTAGGGGTCTTAGTGGCTTGCTTGCTAGTGGACTTACTGGTACTTGAGGTCTTCTCTTTTGGTCCAGACTGTCCATATGAAGGGGCATATGCCAAGATGAGGCAGGCGCAGACCAAGAGCCAAAATCGATTCAAAAACATCCCTGTGGAACCTTCATAAACTTTTAACATACGAAATGATAATTACTTTCACGTCAGGTCCCGCAATTATTCGCCCTAATTTGCATCATGCGGAACCTTAATGGCTGTTATTCGGCAATCGTCGCCACTGTATTAGACTGAGTTGCATTCACCAGCACCACCCCTGTCATCGTTAAAGCCAAGCCTGCACCCATCATTACATTGAATGGTTCATTAAATAGTAACCAAGCCATCAATGCGGTGGTTGGAGGGGTGAGATATAGCAGGCTTGTGACTTTAGTAGCAGCACCTTTGCGGATCATCATAAATAGGAGACTAATAGACCCGATGGATAAAGGAAAAATAGCCCAAAGTAATGCGCCGACGACTGGGGCATTCCACACCATCACACCCGATTCAAAGAAGTGCATGCAAGCAAAACATAAGATGGCTGAAACGCCAAACTGGATAGATGACCCAGCACGAAGATCAAATACTGGGCAATATTTTTTCTGATAAAGAGTGCCGAAGGTAATGGATAGCAATGCTAAAAAAGCCAAAACATAGCTTAAAACTGGAATATGAGCAAAACTGATTTTTTCCAAAACAACCAAGGCAACACCCGCAAAGCCAAAGCCTAATCCCAGCCATTGTCTCGGTGAGACCTTTTCTGCAACCCAAGCTGCAAACCATGCAGTAATGATGGGTTGAAGTCCGACAATAATTGCCACCAGGCCAGCGCTCATACCCAAGCGCACGGCAAACCAAACGCCCAGCAAGTAGCCAAACTGCAACAACACGCCAGCCACCGCAATGTGCCTAATCTGAGACCGACTAGGCCATTGAATCTTCCAGACCATACTCAGAGCGGCCATCGCAATTAACACTCCGATGAAGCGCCAAAATAAGAAGGTGGCCGGCTCAACATAGGGCATGGCCATGCGCGCAATCACAAACCCAGTGCTCCAAATCAAAACAAAAACAGGAGCAATACAGGATTCGAGCTTTAATGGCATAGGTAACTTACTGAATATATTGAATTTTTTATTAGGATCTCCATTTTAGGGGGTTTCTAGCCACCACGCTATTTAAATGGTGTTATTTATATTGCAACGCAACATAAATTCGTTATAATAATTAAAGTTGATATTCAAAAGCTCAGACCTCATAGTGAGGCATAAATAAATCCGATTGAAAGGGATTGAAATGAACTTAACACCAGAACAAATCGCGGCTGCACAAAAAGCCAATTTAGAGACCTTAAGCGGACTCACTAGCCAAGCATTACAAAGCATTGAAAAGTTGGTTGAGCTCAATATGCACATCGCCAAACAAACGCTTGGTGACAGCATGAATAATGCCAAAAAAGCATTGGAAGTAAAAGACATCCAGCAATTACTCGCCCATCAAGCAGATGCTGTTCAGCCAATGGCGGAAAAGATTATGGCCTACAGCCGTCACTTATATGACTTAGCCCATGAAACACAAGCTAGCTTCACCCAGTCTGCTGAAAAAGAATTGCAAGCCGGGCAGAAAAAAATTAATGCCCTAGTTGAAGACTGGACTAAAAATGCCCCAGCTGGATCTGATGCCGCTGTTCAAGCGATGAAGCAAGCTATTGCCTCTGCTAGCAACGTTTTTGAAACTAGCCAAAAGGCTGTCAAACAAGCTGTTGAAGTAGCGCAAAACAATTTGAATGGTGCTACAGATACTGTTTTAAAAGCAGCTAGCACAGCGAGCAAAGCCGCTAAAAAAACTCGGTCTTAGTCAGGCTAGCCTGTAAAAAAAGCCCGGATAACTCTGGGCTTTTTTATTACTCATGCCAATTGTGCTTATTTCTTTTTCACCGGCGGCAAATCAGTGCAGTGGCCATGAGCAGCCTCTGCTGCAAGACCAACGGACTCTCCAAGAGTTGGATGTGGATGAATCGTTTTACCAATATCAACAGCATCAGCCCCCATTTCAATCGCAAGACAGACTTCACCAATCAGATCTCCGGCATGGGTGCCCACGATTCCACCACCAATAATGCGATGCGTGTT
>CANFLR010000055.1 GCA_947447945.1 Burkholderiaceae bacterium | reverse complement strand
GTCTTGCCCTCCCTACAAACTACTTTAGACCACCATATTTTTGCAATTGGAGATTGCGCAGCTTGCCCTTGGTTAGAGGCAAATAATGGCAAGGGTGGCATTGTGCCACCACGTGCACAAGCGGCTCATCAACAAGCATCACACCTATATAAGCAAATTAATCGAATCATCGAGCGCAAGTCTCTTAAGCCATATCAGTATCGAGACTTTGGATCTCTTGTTTCGCTTGGTGAGTACAGTAGTGTCGGCAGCATGATGGGAGGACTCATCGGCGGAAGTCTGATGGTTGAGGGGCTATTTGCTAAATTTATGTACATGAGCCTTTATAAGCTGCACCAACTGGCATTACATGGTTGGGTAAAGGTGGCTTTAGATACTATGAGCCGAATGATTCACCGCAGGACGCACTCGATTGTGAAGTTGCACTAGTTGTGAGTATCTTAATATCAAGTGTTATTAACCCAATACGCTTAATTTTCTTTCAAACGTGCACTTTTGCGTGATTTTTCATAAAAGTGATTCGGCTTGGATTGAACCCATCGAATAAATCGACGCATTTCAGGGTGCTCTTGGAGGGCCGCTGCAGTATTTAATTTCACAGCCAGTTCAGTTTCAGAAAAGAGTGCGTGAATCTGGCGGTGGCAGATCCGGTGCAAATACTCTGTGGTTTTTCCACCTTTGGATTTGGGGACGAGATGATGCGCATCCTTTTGGGCCTCTGGAATTAGGCGCTCGCAGATAGGGCACACCATTTCTATTGATTTTAGGAATGGTGATGGTTCAAGCGTAAGGAGTTTTTGGCGAATTTTCCCAATCATGTGCTTCTTTGAATAAATAGTGTCTGGAACAAGTTTATTAAATAAGTCATAAACTTGCACAGTGCCAAAATTTTCCCCTAAAACACTTTCTGAGTCTGATCTCTCTCGTCTAGTTGAAATGGCCTGGGAAGATCGAACGCCATTTGATGCTATAGAGAAATCATTTGGATTATCTGAGCCACAGGTCATTCAATTAATGCGCTATAAGCTCAAGCGAGGCTCTTTTGAGCTGTGGCGCAAACGTGTCACTGGGAGGGTAACAAAGCATGTTGCCCTGAGAAGTAAGTTGGTAGAGCGTGCGTATTGCCCAACTCAGTATAAAAATAAATGAATACCCCTAAAAGGCTTGTGCTGATTCTTGGAGATCAGTTGGATTTGAAGGGTGCAGCCCTGAGGGGTTTTGATTTTAAGACTGATGAAGTGATCATGGTTGAGTCAATTCCGGAGGCTCAATACGTTTGGTCTCATAAAGCGAAGATTGCTCTATTTTTATCGGCCATGCGGCACTTTTCCCATAGTCTTCAAGAACTCAAATACTCTCTTACCTATATTCAAAACTCCCCTCTATCAATTGTTGGGGCTTTAAAGGAAAAAATAGTTGAAAAGCAGATTACCTATTTGATTTGCGTTCAGCCAGGTGAGTGGCGCCTAAAGCTTGAAATAGAGGAGATGGCAAGAGAGTTATCCATCGGACTGGAGATGCGTGAAGATGACCATTTTTATTGTTCGCATCAAGAGTTTTCTCAATGGGCTGCTGCAAAAAAAGAGTTAAGGCTTGAGTACTTTTATCGTTTGATGCGCAAGAACCATCATATTTTGGTGGATTCAGAAGGCAACCCCGAGGGTGGGCAATGGAACTTTGACCAAGATAATCGTAAGCCCTATCCAAAGAAAGGCCCTGGCATTATTGAGGCGCCCGTTTTATTTGAACCGGATCTGGTCACTCAGGAGGTTCTTGATTTTGTTAATACTACCTATTCAAATCATCCTGGATCCTTAGATCATTTTCGGTGGCCAGTCACCCGTCAGCAAGCCTTGGAAGCCCTCGATTATTTTGTGGAATACCGTTTAAGAAATTTTGGGATATTCCAGGATGCGATGTGGACTGACACCCCCTTTGGTTGGCACTCTATTCTATCCAGTTCACTGAACCTGAAGTTGCTCAATCCACGTGAAGTGATTCACGCTGTTTTGGACGCTTGGAAAAAATATTCCCTAGATCTTTCTACGGTTGAGGGATTTGTGCGTCAAATTTTAGGTTGGCGAGAATTTGTTAGGGGCATGTATTTCCTAGATATGCCAAAAATGGCGCAAGATAATTATTACGACCATCAAAGACAATTGCCTCAATGGTATTGGACGGGGCAGACTCATATGGCCTGCATGAAAGATGCGATTGGTCAAACCCTCGAATATGGCTATGCGCATCATATTCAGCGTTTGATGGTCACTGGAAACTTTGCTCTCTTGGCGGAGATCTTGCCATCAGCAGTATGTGATTGGTACTTAGCTATCTATGTTGATGCAATTGAGTGGGTAGAACTGCCCAATACCGCCGGTATGGCTTTATTCGCAAATGGCGGACGCTTTACTAGTAAGCCCTATATTGCTAGTGGCGCCTATATCAATCGGATGAGTAATTATTGCGGCTCTTGTAAATACAAGCCAGAGATTCGTTTTGGAGAGGCGGCCTGCCCTGTAACAACCTTATATTGGAATTTTTTAATTCAACATCGTAGTCAGTTTGAGTCTAGCCCACGGACTAAATTGATGACGGCCAATCTGAAGAGAATTAGCGATGCAGACCAGAAGTTGATTGTGGAATATGCAGATCATCTCTTAAATAAGCTCAATCATCTTTAGGGGGAGACATGAAGGCTTCCTTTAAAGGGAATAAGAGTTTTCTGCCTAGCAAAATCTGTATTGTCTGTAAAAAAGAAATGACGTGGAGAAAGTCCTGGTCCAAAAATTGGGAATCAATAAAATATTGTTCGGATGCTTGTAGAAAAAAGCACCCACACTAAAAAACTAATAATTCTAATATTGCAGTTGATACTTCAAGGCAGATTGAATAGTCTGAAAATGGATGTCAACGGTTGACTCAATGCTCTTTCCATATCCTCCTGCCATTGATAGGGCTAGAGGGATTTGATGTTCCGCTGCGTATTGAAAGACCATCTCGTCTCTCATTTGCATTCCATGCTTGCTTAAGTTGAGCCTTCCTAGGCGATCGTGTTCATGTGGATCTGCACCTGCCAAATACATAATGAAGTCCACTGAAAATCGTGCCTTTAGTTTATGAAGAGAGTCTTCTAGGGCGTTCAGATAAGTAAGGTCATCGCAAGCATCAGGCAAATCAACGTCTAGATCGCTTTGCTCCTTGGTAAAAGGAAAGTTATTTTGACCATGAATGGATAAAGTAAAAATAGAAGCATCATTTTTTAAGATGGAAGCTGTTCCATTGCCTTGGTGCACATCTAAATCAATTACTGCAATTTGGAGTTTGGAATGAACTTCTTTTTGTAAGGCCCTGGCGGCAATTGCAGAATCATTGAAAACGCAAAAACCACTCCCTTGATCTCGATAAGCGTGGTGCGTACCACCAGCAAGATTAGCCGCTATTCCCTCATTGAGGGCTGTTTTGGCTGCGGCGACGGTAGCGCCAGAAGATCTGCGCGAACGCTCAACCATTTTTTCGCTCCAAGGAAAGCCGATTTCTCTTTGTTCCTTGGGACTTAAATTGCCCTTCAGTACTTTAATTAAATAAGCGGGATCGTGGGCATACAGAATTTGTGTATCAGTTGCACTGGGTGCCTCAAGGAGTTCTACTTCTGGGAGTGTGGCAACCAAGTCATGTAATTGAGAATACTTTTCCATAGGAAAGCGATGCCCAGAAGGCAAGGGCAAGACAAAATGATCGGTATAAAACGCCTTCACTAAGAAATGGCGTAGCGTTCAAGCATTTCAAGACTGACCGTTTTCAAGGCAAGGATATGGGTGCTTTCCAGCTTAATATGGGGCGCACAGTTTGCTTCTAGTGCTTCGACCCAGCGGTTGATGCATAAGCACCATTGATCTCCTGGTGCTAGACCCGGAAAAGCAAATTCTGGTCTTGGGGTAATCAGGTCATTCCCTTTTTCTAGGCTAAATTGCAAAAACTCCTTTGTAACAATTGCACAAACCAGGTGTCTACCAAGATCATTGGTATCCGTTTTACAGCAGCCATCTCGAAAGAACCCAGTCATAGGATCAAAAGAGCAGGGTACTAATGGTTGTCCTAAAGCATTGAGAGCGACTTCTTGGGGCATAAGGTTCTCTATTGGCGAGGTTTAATTTAGAAGAAGTTTATTTTAGGTGCTATTTGATTCCAGTAGCCATCGCTAGAAATGCAGAAGGTTTGGTGTTTAAGAGTTGCTTTAAGTCAAACGAAATCAAAGACTTAGCAAGATTTCTAAGCCTTTTTTCTTTTACGCCACTATGTGTGTAGGCAATCTCAATGCGCCCTTCATAGCAGCCTCAGTGGATAAATTGGTTCGCCATTGGAGTAACGGGCGATTGATGGATTGGGCGTATCTTTGCATAAGTTAGTGACCCTATTATTTGATAGAATCATCCATTCCGAAGGACGGGGGGCAGTGTTTTGATATTTTCGATTAAGTTAAGCGGAATCAGCCCTCGCAAGCTCAGCATTCATTTGCTGCTGCTCTTGCCATTGGCTTTAAATGCCACTACCTCTTTTTCCGCTAGTATGACCTTGGATGATCTGATTGTTCAGGCACTAGCCTCTTACCCAACAATACTTGCTCGGCAATCCTCCAGGGATGCCGCCAAAACAGATTTAACCGCGGCTAAATTAAAATTTTTGCCAAATCCATCCGTTAGCACACAGCGCAATCAAGTAGCCTATACCAATAATAGTATGACTAACTTGCCTGCAACCAATGTGACGATTAGTCAGCCGCTCTTTATGGGGGGTGGTTTAGTAGCTGGATATAACAAAGCAGATGCGCGCTTAAATGCAGCAGACTTTACGTTGCTAGAAACTCGCGAAGAAATTAGTAGAAGGATCATCATTGCTTATACGGAGTGGTACAAGGCTTACCTGAAGATTTTGGCATTTGAAGAAAGTGTGAAGTTACATGAGAAATTTGTAAGTCTGATTACTCGTCGCTATGAGGCGGGCGTGGCATCTGGCGCGGATAGAGATTTAGGTATTTCTAGGTTAATCCAAGCCAAGGCTGATTTAGATGCACAACGGTCTATTGAGGAATCTTCACTAACAACCATTTCGCAGTTATCGGGCGAGTCGGTTGTGCGATCTGATTTGGTTGAACGAGTATCAAAGCCGGTTGCTATACCGAAGAGGCAAGAAGGCATCTCTCAAGCTCTTACAGTAAGTGTCACGATTCAGAGACTCAAGTACGAGGCTGAGGCAGCTGAGCACGAGGCCAAAGAGATTAGGGCGCAAACTTTGCCACAAGTTTCTTTTCAGGCGCAGCGCCAAATCGGCAATACCTATGTTCCCGGATATCCTGGTTATGATATGTATGGCTTAGTTGTCTCGTATGCCCCTGGCGGAGGATTTTCTTCTCTAGCCACTACAAGTGCTGCATTTGAAAGAGCGAAGTCTGCTTCGATGCAGATCGACGTCTCTAAACGTGATTTAAGTGATCGTCTAAATGCCGAATACAACGAGTATGAATTTTCTCAACTAAAAAGGGAGAGTTTTCAACGGTCTGCTGATTTATCTGGTGATATTAGCGCTTCTTATGATCGCCAATATCTGGTGGGTAGAAAAAGTTGGTTGGACCTGATGAATGCAGTTCGCGAGCGTGCTCAAACCCGTGTTTCATTGGCAGATGCGGATGGCGGTTTGCTAGGGTCGAGTTATCGACTTGCAATTTATATCAATGGTACGCAGCAGTTTGGTGAAGTGAATCGTTAAAGATGAGCAATCAAAATAACCCAGAATTTATTCAGGCGCAGGGTCATTCTAGCTCTGAGGCTGCAATGTCATTGGCGACGACCCTGAAATTAGCATCACGCCTCCAGGGTAAAGCCTTGGATCGACTGCAATTACATCATGCGACCTCGAAGTATGAAAAGGAGCTATCCCTAACCACAACTGCTAATTGGCAGAAGCAGTTAAACGCAGTTGCATTAGAAGCCGGTGCTATAGAGATTCGTTTTGATGAGAGTCCTGATCCTGCACGTTTGCCAGCAATCGGCTGGTCGCAGGAACGCGGTTGGTTTGTGGTTCGCTCTCAAACTCCGAATGGCCATTGGCTGTTAGAGGCATCAGGAAATGTATCGCAATATAGTGCGGAGGAGAGTCTTCCAGTGGGTCGGCTAACGTTGCCTGAAACCCAATCTGAAGAACAAAAAAATCCTGTACGTCGGCTTTTCAAAAACACCTTCTTAAAGTACAAAAAAATATTTATTGAGGGCGCATTAGCAGGGGTAATGATTAATCTTCTAGCGCTAGCAACCTCCTTGTACTCCATGCAGGTATATGACCGCGTGATTCCGGCACAGGGTTATGCAACCTTATTTGTGTTGACGCTTGGCGTTGGTCTATCGATCATATTTGAACTGATTCTCAAGGTTATTCGTTCATATTTAATGGAACATGCTGTGGTTCAGATTGATGGACAGCTCTCTAGAGAAATCTATGGCCGCCTACTGAATGTTCGCTTAGATCAATTACCAGGTTCGGTTGGTTCTTTGTCATCACAATTGCGAGGCTATGAAACTATTCGCGCATTTCTATCGACAACTACTTTTTACATGTTGGTTGATGTGCCGTTTGGCATTTTCTTTGTGATTTTGATTGCCTTGATTGGGAATCCACTGGTGGCATTTGTACCCCTTTTCTTTTTAGCAGTTTCTATTGCGATGGGCACGGTACTCCGCAAGAAGATTGACTTTCATGCGAAGGCTGCAACCTCTGCTACGAATCTCAAGACTGGAATTTTAGTTGAAACAATTGAGGGCGCCGAAACAATCAAGGCTGGAGGAGGTGGCTGGCATTCACTTTCACGCTGGTTAGATGTCATTGAAGAGTCCACTAAACATGAGTTAGTGAATCGTAGTATTAGTGAAAAATCTGGCTACTTTGCTGCTGTGCTACAGCAGGCTAGTTATGTTGGATTGGTAGCAGCTGGCGCTTACTTTGCTGCTGAAGGAAGCTTGACCATGGGCTCCTTAATTGCTTGTTCAATCCTGAGTGGCCGCGCCCTTGCTCCGATTGCCCAAATTCCAGGATTAATGACACAACGTGCACATGCTAAGGCAGCGCTAGAGGGCTTGGAGAAGGTCTACGCTTTAGAAGTCGACAACCATGGTGTTGATCGTCCGCTCTTGCCAGAAAATATCCGCGGACATTATGTATTGGAGCGAGTTCGTTTCGCTTATCCTGGGGCACCTCAAGCCTTAAGTATTGGGAATATGCAGATACAGCCAGGAGAGAAAATTGGTGTGGTAGGCCCCATAGGTTCTGGCAAGTCTACTTTGTTGCGCCTACTAACGGGCATGTACCAAGCAAATGAGGGGCGAATTCTATTAGATGGCTTAGATATCGATCAAATTACCCGCTCAGTATTGGCAGATAAGATCGGTTATTTGCAGCAAGAGCACCGTCTCTTTAATGGTACTCTGCGTCAAAATTTATTAATAGGAATACCAGATCCAGGTGATCAGATTATTCGTGACGCTGCTGCTAAAACAGGTTTGTTGGCAGCAGTGATCAATCATCCTAAAGGTTTAGATCTGATGATTTCTGAGGGCGGTAAAGGTCTTTCTGGTGGTCAAAGGCAGCTTGTTGCGCTTACTAGGCTCTTACTCAGTAATCCAGCGATTTGGTTATTGGATGAGCCAACAGCTTCTATGGACGAACAGACAGAACACCGCTGCCTCAATTTATTGCGCGATACGATTAAGCCTGAAAACACTTTAGTGCTTGTAACCCACAAACCAATATTGCTTTCTATGGTTAACCGACTCATTGTGGTGAAAGGTCATCAGATCATTATTGATGGGCCGCGCGATGCTGTGATTGAAAAATTAAAAGAAAGCGCTATACCTGCTCGCCAAGTGAGCCAGCAGAGTCAATCCACTCCACCTGCGACCGTTTAATTTATGTCTATAGATCAAAATATCCCCCCTCAGCAGGATGCTCCCGATCCAGGTAGAAAGCTTAAGGACCGCTTAGGTCGTTTGATTAAGATAAATTGGGATCGCGCACAGCCAGTTATCAATCAATATTCTCCAATAGCTGGAAAATATTGGGGAAAATTTGAAGGCTTGGTAGAGCGCTTGTTTGCCTTAAGTGATCATTCAGCAATGCGAACTCCACGCATCATGTTGCGGGTAAGTGTTGTAATGCTGTTGATCTTCTTTTTATGGGCTCTTTTATTTAAGATTGATCAGGTAGTTCATGCTCAAGGCCAGGTCATTGCTAGCTCTCACACTCAAATTGTTCAAGCAGCCGATGGCGGTATTTTGGTAAATATGAAGGTTCAAGAGGGTGATGAAGTGGCCGCGGGGCAGATTATTGCAGTGCTGGAAAAGGAGCGTGCTTTAGCTTCTTTCACTGAAAGTCAGGGTAAGGTGATGGCTTTGCGTTTGACTGTATCTCGTCTACAGGCTGAAATCACTGATAAGCCTTTGGTATACGATCCCGCTTTAATTAAGTCTTATCCGCAGCTGGTGGAAACCCAAAGGAATCTCTACAAACAAAGGCGTAAGGCAATTGAAGATCAATTGCGCGTTCTGAAAGACAATATTAAGTTAGCCAAGCAAGAACTGGAAATGAATGAGCCGCTAGAAAAGATGGGGGACATTAGTAAAGCTGATATTTTGCGATTAAAGCGATCTGCTAATGAGGCTATCAATCAATATGCTAGCGCCAATAATAAGTACCTACAAGATGCCAGCACCGAATTAAATAAGGCACAAGAAGATTTAAATGCTCAAGAGCAAACTTTGGCAGATCGCGAGCAATTGCTTGATCATACTGACATCGTTGCGCCAACGGCTGGTCTTGTAAAAAGTATTCGTATCACCACTCTTGGCGGGGTTGTTCGCCAAGGAGATGAAATATTGCAGATTCTGCCCACGGAAAGTGATTTGATTGTTGAAGCAAAGATCAAGCCTGCAGATATGGCTAATTTGATAGTGGGCTTGCCCTCTAAGGTGAAGTTAGATGCTTATGATTCATCTATTTTTGGCAGTATGATCGGTAAAGTAACTTATATTAGTCCCGACGCTCTC
>CANFLR010000054.1 GCA_947447945.1 Burkholderiaceae bacterium | reverse complement strand
TACACTGGTGGCATGATCTATTTCGAAGTCGTCCTTTGGTGCTTGGTAATGGGCTGGTGGCTCTACCGGCTCTATATTTTGGTGCGTATGCATATGGCTGGGGCCTATGATCCCAGGGGCGTTTTTTACTACCTTCTGACCTTGGTCGTATTGGTGACTTATGGCAAAGGTATTTGGGATCGCCTCATACAGGTGATTTAAGATGGGGATATTCATAAAGGGTTATTTATGACCATTTTGGTTACTGGCGGCACCGGCTATATTGGGTCTCATACCGTAGTTCAGCTCTTGGAAGCTGGGCACGAGGTATTGGTTCTCGATAACCTGTGCAACAGTAAGGCGCAAGTGATCGATCGAATCACCAAGATTGCGGGGAAGGCGCCGGGATTTATTGAGGGTGATGTGCGTGACCGCGCCTTACTAAAGCAACTTTTTGCAAAGCATCCTATTGAGACAGTCATTCATTTTGCTGGTCTGAAGTCAGTTGCAGAGTGCGGCCAAAAGCCACTGTTGTATTACGACAATAATGTCTCTGGAAGCATTGTGCTTTTTGAGGAAATGAAAAACGCTGGCGTAAAGTCGATTGTGTTTTCTTCTTCGGCTACGGTTTATGGTGAGCCCGTATTCTTGCCTTATACCGAAGCGCATCCTCTTAAGCCAATTAATGTATATGGCCATAGCAAACTCATGGTTGAGCAGGTTTTGCAAGACTTGGCGCTTTCTGATCGAGCTTGGAAAGTGGCGCTTTTGCGATACTTTAACCCCGTCGGTGCACACCATTCTGGTTTGATTGGAGAAGATCCTGCTGGTATTCCCAATAACCTGATGCCATTTGTTGCGCAGGTGGCCGTTGGTAAGCGCGCTAAGTTATCAGTATTTGGTGATGATTACGATACTAAAGATGGCACCGGTGTGCGTGACTATATCCATGTCGATGATTTGGCTTCGGGCCATTTAGCGGCCTTGCAGTATTTGCAAAAGAACCAGGGTGTATTAACAGTGAATTTGGGTACCGGCCAAGGCACCTCTGTATTTGAACTCATTCATGCTTTTGAAAAAGCGGCCAATAAAAAAATACCTTATGAAGTCGTTGCTCGTCGTGCAGGCGATTTGCCAGAGTATTACGCTGATGCTGTTTATTCAAAAACAGCCTTAGATTGGCAGGCCCAGCATGGCATTGATCGCATGTGCGTGGATACTTGGCGCTGGCAAAGCCAAAACCCCAACGGCTTTGGCCAATAATTAGCCCAGCCCCATGAACTTTCAGCCAACCAACGTTAATCCCCAGGGCCTGACTGCGCTGATTCGCAATTTAGGACGCGACTGTCCTCCTAGTCAATACTTGCGCGAGTTCTTAAAAAACTCGATTGAGGCCTGTCAGCGCACTCATCGTAATGACTGCCAAATTACCTTGGATTTCAACCCCGATATTTTTGCCAATAGCGGCTTTTATAAATTAGCTTTTACTGATAATGGTGATGGCATGACGCCAGGGCAGATGCTCTCGCTACTCAATAATTTATCCGCCTCTGGCTCGCAAAATAATGAGCATCAAAACTATGGGGTCGGTGCCAAGATCTCGGCGATGACACGAAATCACGCAGGTATTCAGTATGAGTCTTGGAAGGACGGCCAAGGTTACTGCGTATTTATTCGCTACCGACCAGAAGACGATATCTTTGGAGTACAAGGCTTTGTAACGGGGTCGGGTGAAGCGATTTATGCTATTCCACTAGCTCCTGAAGATAAGCCAGAGATTATTGAAGAGCATGGCACGAGAGTAACCTTGTTTGGCATGGATGAGCCGCAAGACACCATGCACCCACCTCCGAGCATTCCGGGTAGTCGTGAAGGCTGGATGGTAGATTATCTGAACACCCGCTTTTTTACCTTGCCTCAAAATATTGCGATTTCAGCGCGCTATGGATATTGCCATCCGATCGAGGCAGAGAACCAAAATTACTTAGAGTCAATCGAAGGCTTTCATGTTTTGGCAGACCGCCATTGCGAAGAAAAAGGCGTGATGCGGGTTGCCAGTGCTTTGGTGTATTGGTGGATCATGCCTGAGGGGTCTTCCTTGCGTGGTCAAGTGGCACTGATTAATCAAGGAGAAATCTTTGATGTGCATTGGCATTGGGAGCATTTCTTAAGTCAGTTTGGCGTTGTGGTGGGCCGCGAACGTGTCATCATTTATTTAGAGCCCGATGAGGCAATGCAAAATACCCCCCGCACAAACTTAGTTAAGCCCGATGGCTCTGGCCTCAATTGGGGGGAATGGCAAACAGAGTTTCGCTTAAACATGCCACAAGGCTTGCGGGACTTTATTGATCGCTTACTCAATGAGACGGCGCAGGTTAGCCATACCAATGCGATCCTAAAGCGTCTTGGAGCATTGCGAGATTTATTTTTATTGGGCGGCTATCAGGCATTTGAGGGGGCGGCTAAAGCGCGCAAACCCAAACCGATTGAAGGCGTTGGATTAGTGGCAGCAGCAGCTGGTTTGCATACAGAAGATGATTCACCACATGCAGAAGCGCCGCCCGATGATTCTGATAACCCTAGCGATGAGTCACCCGATGAGGATGAGGAATCAGATGACCTCGAATCTGGCCTCAGCTTTTTCCCTAGAGTGGAGTGGACCAACGAAGAGCGCTCGCCTCATTTGGTGGGGCGCGCTGCTGAATATATTGAATCTAATAATAGCGTTTTGGCGAATCGGGATTTTAAGGGCTTTATGGATATGTATCAATTTTTCATGCAAAAGTATGGAGAAGAAGCGGGCCTAGCGGCTTGCATTACCAGCGCGATTAATGAGAGTGTTGAGCAAGCCTTAATGGAGTGTGTTGCCGGCGTTCTATCCATGAAAACCAACCCCCATTGGAACGCCCACCACATCCATTTGGCGCTCACCCCTGAGGCATTGACTACGGGCGTGATGCAACGCTATTGGAGCGCTGGCTATATTGATCAGGCTATACGAAATTACCTGCTCGAGCAGCGTCATTAAAATTTTTAGTTGTACTCAATTCAGGTTAATATTGCCCCATCATTTTGCCTATTGCCAGCCATGAAATTTCTCTACCGAATTAGTAATAATTCTTACAACAAACCGAAGTTAGCCAACGCTACTAAAGAGCACTGCTTTCTTAATTTTTTACACAATGTATTGACGGTCTCTGACTCGTTGGAAGTGCTTGCAGATAATATTGATTCTGAACTAAAAGCATTTTTGCAGACCCACCTACCCAATAATGGGGTTTTGAATGAAATTAATGTGGGCTCAAATGGAGCCAGTTTTCGCAAGCAAGTAGAAATGGCGTGCGAGTTAGCTGATGATGAGATTGTGATGTTGCACGAGGATGATTATTTGTATCGACCTCATTCTGGCGACACCCCCATTAAAAAATTGAATCAACTGGTCATTGCTGAGGGTTTGCAAAAAGCCGACTACGTGAGCTTGTATGATCACCCGGATAAATATATCCCGCGGATTGAGATTAGTAAGGGGAATGCCCCAAGCGTGATCCCTGCCTGTATTGATCACCCGCTGATTATTCAAGATGGAGTTCAATGGGGCAATCCCAATGTGAATGCTGATGGAGTTGAAAATCTAGGAGTCTTTTTGACTGATCATACGCATTGGAAGTTCACCAACTCGACAACACTTACTTTTGCAACTTATGTCAAAACCCTGAAAGAGGACTACCCGGTATGGGAGAAAAACTGTAGAGACTCTCATCCCCATGACTTTTGGGCCTTTTCTGAACTAGTCAAGGGCGGCAGAAAGATTGCCACCCCCATTCCCGGTTTGGCTTCCAATGTAGAGTTGCCGTGGATTTCTCCCTTTTTTGATTGGGAGTCTCTTTAGCATCGTCCCACTGCAACACTAAGTCCAGTCGCCTATGAAAACCATTATTTATTATTGTCCGAACTTTGTAGCTCCCATTGGCGGTGTGCGAGTGCTGTATAGCCATTCTCAAGTCATTAATGATTTAGCTGATGAGAGGATTAATTCCCAAATTCACCATTGGTGGGATCCTGGTTTCGTATGCACTTGGTTTGAGCACTCCGCTAATCGGAAGATGGACAAAGAGCTTAATCCCGATCGCGATTTTGTCATGTTTGCTGAATCACAGATCTATACGATGTGGAAGGATATGGTGGCGCAAGGAGTGCGTTATGGTATTTTTGCGCAAAATGGATATGTCCTCAATGCCAATATTGCTGCTGATGAAATAGCGGAGTGCTATGAAAAAGCCAGCCTCATTGTTTCTATTAGCGATGACGTTACTCAATGTATTGAGTTCTTATTCCCCCAACATATGCATAAGCTGATTCAGGTCCACTACACCGTTGATCCAGCTTTATTTAATGTTGATGAGGGCTTGAGTAAGCGTAAGGTCATTACCTATATGCCCCGTAAAAATGCAGGACATGTGGCTTTGGTGATGAATTATCTCAAGATGAGGTTATCGCCAGAGTGGGTGTTACAGCCAATAGAGGGCCTCAATCAAGAGGGGGTTGCCAAAGCCCTACAGGAGTCTTCTATTTTTATGGCATTTTCAGAATTCGAGGGAGTTCCTCTTCCCCCTGTGGAGGCTGCACTTTGTGGCAACTTAGTAGTGGGGAATCATGGAGAGGGCGGAAGAGAATATTGGACCCCGCCGATTTTTACAGATATTTCCATGGGGAATATTAAGCAATTTGCGGGATCTGTTTTAGAGCAAGTTCAGTTGATTGAGTCGGTCGGAATGCCGGCAATCTTGGAGCAAACAGCCCCGGCCCGCAAAGCACTGGCAAAGCGCTATTCGCGCGAAAGTGAGTTGCTAGTGATGCGTAATTTAGCCGAGCGAGTTTTAAAAACATTCGATCCGGCCTAAATTAAACCGTAGCTTTTTTCAAGGTAGTTAGTAGGTGGAATTGACCGCTGCGTTCTTGTGACTCAATAATAAAGGCGCCATTAAACCCATAGGCTGAAGCCCAGCGGTTAGCCCTATCAAAATACAGCGTAAAAGTTTCTTCGGTAATCATTTGCAGGTTAGCTGGATCTCTCAGGGCGCCAACCGCAGGGTAGCAGGGCGTCAGAGCCAGAAAAGTTCCTTCTGGCTTGAGCACGCGATAGATCTCATTCATTAGCTCAATAAAGCAATGGCGACGTTTTGGGCTATACATTAAGCGTGGAATTTGTTGCAAAACATCAAACGCAGTAACGTAGTCAAAATACTCGTCTTCAAATGGAATCGCTTCGATTGCTAGATCGCAAGCAATCACATTGTTGCTTGCGCTGAGGTCAATGCCAAATACTTCATCGGCTTCAAATGGATTTTTAGGCTCCTTACCGCAGCCGAGGTCTAAGCTAGTTGTCATGTCTACTCGCTTCTCAAGTTTATTGCAGGCCTTGCTGCAGGTTATGAATATGTTCGGCAATCGCCTCTGGAGTAAGCTCTTCTGGCTTGTAAGAAAGTTCGCGCAGTAGGTCACCGTTAGTCCACTTTTTAGCGAAGTACAGCACATCTTTGAGTTTAGTTTGATTGATCATGCGGTTAGGTGCTGATCCACCACTGCTACCATCCAAGCTGTGCTGAGCTATCGCGTTGGGCGCAATCATGACATCCCAACCACGTGCTCTTGCTGTCATGGAGTAGTCAGCATCCGAGCTAATAAAGAGCATGTTTTCATCTAGCAAGCCAATTTCCCGAATCATGGCAGTGCGCAGTAGCATGCATGCGCCATTAGCCCAGTAGGTGTTATAGGGGATGGGCGATCCTAAAGTGCCTTGCAGGCGATGAACACCCCAGGGAAAGGCTTGCAATGAGCCAAACCAAGAGGGATTGCCATTAGCGTCGACTTGGACTGGGGAGAGAATGCCGCAATAGGGCATGAGTTCCATTCCACCAATCAGGTTTTTAAGGCAATTTGGCTCTAAGTAAGCATCTTGGTTTAAGACCAAGATAAAGTCATATTCAGGGGAGTAGCTATATTTGCGAAGGCCTTCATTGACAGCCTTGGTAAATAAAATATTGTCTTCGGAGTTGTCGCGTACAAAAACCTCGGTTTGGACCTCTGTTTGCTCCTCTAGGGCTGATAAGCAGCGATCAAGCTTTTTTGGGGCTCGAAAGTAGGGGATGACAACAGGAATTGTTTTTTTACTTCTCATGGAGCTCTGATGGCGCGGGGTTGATGAGACTGGGCTATTGTGACATAGTTTACCTAGCTAGAAGGCTTCTGGGCCAATAGGCAGGCCTAGATCCCATCAGGCCGAATTGGGCTCAATTTAGTAAAAATGATAAAAAAGATTAGAACGAATACCCTGTTTACAATGGTTCGCATGTCTAGCTTGCACTACAACCCATCCTATTTCCATGCCTAAAGATCCTGCCTTAACTTTGCTCGAGCATCCTTGGATTATGGGATGTAGTGATGAGGCTCGTAAAAAGATTCTCTCAAATGAAGATTTTTATAAGCAGGCGCTTGAATATCGCAAGATGATTCAGATGAATAAGCCCCCTAAAGGCCAGCTATTCATGAATATCGGCAATGAGATTTTGGACAAAGGATTCTACGAACTTTCACGCCAAGCTTATAACCTTTGTTATCGCGATAACGATACTGCTGCCGTTTTAAACAATATTGGTTATGCCTACACTTGCGAAAAGAATTATGAAAAGTCGGTGGAGTATTACAAGGCAGCTCTAGCAGTGAAGTCTACATATGAGCGAGCCATTAACAACGTTGCCTCTGATTTAATTCGTCATGCCATTGTGTGTTTTGATCGCGACACTCCCGAAAGCATGGATCAATGCGAAAAGTTATTGCACGAAAGTCTTTCCTATAAGCCAAATCATGATTGGGCTTATTTGAATATGGGCAATTTGTGGGAGCGCCGCGGATTTACCAAGAAAGCAATCTACTGGTTTGAATTGGCCATTGAAGTCAATCCAACCTATAGTGCACCTCGAAGCAATATCGCCCATGCCTACTTTAAGGTGGGCGATTTTGGAAATAGTTTTGAGAACTTTGAGTGGCGCTCTAAAACCGATGACAACCCAGGCAAAAAGGCCCGCTTTACGGATCGCCTCTACTGGGATGGTAAAGAGGATCTAGCAGGCAAGAGCATCTTGCTGCATTGGGAGCAGGGCTTTGGCGACATGATTCAATGTGTGCGCTATCTTTTTTGGTTCCGCCAAAAGTACCCAACGGCTAACATCGTTTTAGAGACCATGGAGGCTCTAGATCCACTATTTAAGCAGTTAGCAGATCCGGCAGGGTTTGTTGGTGATGTTGATCCCGAGTGCATTATGCCTTGCGTAAACGAAACCTTAATTAATAAGCGCGAAGATTACAAAGATCGCTTGTTTGATTTTGTTTATCCAATCTATTCCTTACCGCGCTTGTATTTCTTGGAAAAACAATCGATACCAATGTTCTCCGCGTACTTACATCGCCCTCCAGCCAAACAGAGTTGGATTGAGTTGCGCGATAGCTTGCGTGCGAAGAAGAAAAAAATTGTTGGATTGAACTGGGCTGGTAGACCTGCCCACGGCAATGACCGTTTCCGCTCAACCCACCTCTCATTCTTAAGAGGTTTGGTGGATAACCCAGAATTGGCAGATTGCCAGTTTGTCAGTTTTCAGATGGGCGAGCAACGCTCGCAAATTAAAGAGCTGGGCCTAGAAGACAAGATTGTGGATGTTGTCGATCTGATTGAGAACTTTTGTGATGCGACGATGATCATTCATGATATTGATTATTTGATTACCGTGGACTCAGCCTATCTGCACTTGGCTGGGGCGATTGGTACAAAAGCGATTGCATTGATTGCGAAACGCTCTGATTATCGTTGGATGCTTGAGCGCAAAGATAGCATTCTGTACCCATCGGTCAGAGTAGTGCGCCAAAAAGCCAATCTCATATGGGATGACCAAGAGCGACAAGAAATGGTCGACATCATTCGTGGACGCGATGCTCTATTGCTAACAGGAAAATAATCATGGCTACTAAATCTGTTAAAGCAACGGCGAGCAAAAAGACAGCTACAGTCGTCAAGCCAAGTTCGCGGGCGCATATCGCTACAACTCCAGTAAAAGCAGCTACCCCCAGCAAGGTAAGCCCCATTGCGGTTGCCGCGAAAACCGTTGTGAAGCCCGCTCCCAAGACTGCCGTTAAAAAAGTGGCCAGCAAGCTTGAAGCTAGTGCTCCTGCAAAAACGCCTGTCGCTGCCAAGACTGCCTCAGGCAAAAAATCATTTAGCTCTAGCGTGGAGCTTAATGTTGCGCCGCTGCCAACTAGCGCCAAAGGTGAGTTGCCAAAGAGCGAGCCTAAGCTTGAAAAAGATTTGGTGAAAAAGCCAGGTGGTTCATTGCAATCGCCTTTGCGTATATTTCAGATTTACTACGAAGCATGGCAACGCGAATTATTGGACCCTCAGTTCATTGCGCTTGATAACAGTAAGAGTAATTCTGAAATGCTCGAATTTAGCGTCTTCGAGCAACTCTCCAAGAGTGATTACATTCAGGGCGCGGATTTATGGGGTGCCTTGTCTTGGAGGTTTACCGAGAAGACTGGCATGAGTGGGGCAGATTGGATTAAGGCCATTGAGGCCAAACCCAATCACGATGTGTATTTTTGCAACCCTTATCCAGAAAATGAGGCGCTCTTTCACAATATGTGGCTGCATGGTGAAACGCGTCACCCGCAGTTTTTGGCTTTAGTACAAGTGCTTTTCAAAGTGACTGGACTACCAGAAGAAGAGTTGATGTCAATGCTCGTCTCTGATCAATTTGCTGCGGCTAATTACATCGTTGCCACGCCAAAGTTCTGGAATGCTTACCTACCATGGGTTACTCAGGTGATGAGCGCAGCCAATAAAAAGCTCCCTTCTAAAGTGCGTGATTTGATGCACTCCAAACAAGCTGATGAGGGTGAGCTACACAAAGGCGCAACCTATGTGCCGTTTATTGTGGAACGCCTCTTTCCGATCTTCCTCAAAGTTGCTGGAAAATCTTTTAAGACCTGCAAGATTGCCTTACCAGAGCGTGAGCGTGAGCTCAATGTGCATTTAAAGCTATTGCGTGAGATGAAAGATGTGGCCCACAAAACCAAATCGATTTGGTTGGCAGCCTGCTGGGTAAATTATCGTAATTTATACCTCACTCAAGTCAATGGTAAAGAGTGGTGCGAAAAGCATTTACGCAATATCACCCCGACAGAAATTAAGTTTTCTTAAAGCGGGGGCGTAC
>CANFLR010000053.1 GCA_947447945.1 Burkholderiaceae bacterium | reverse complement strand
TAGATCAAATGCATCGCAGTCTTTGCTTACCTCCAGAGCTAGTGCTTCAAGGAGGACTCCATGCTCTTCGAGTTCTTTAATAATCGCTGCTTTACGGTCAGCAGAAGTCCATCTCTTTAGGAATTCATCTAAGGTTGAATAGTCTTTACGCACTGCCTTGCGGGTGTAGTCTTTCAATGACTCAGTAATCAACTTTCCTTCAGGTCCATAGTATTGAACTCGTTCAGCAATTACATGAACCTCTACATCGCCAATATAGTATTTAGCGCGTTTTCCTTCTGGCCCAGGTGGAAAACCTTCCCCGCCAATATCCCCACCTTCACCGCCCGGTAAACCGCCTCCACTACCACCCTCTTCGCCAGGCTCTTCAGGTGGCATAGGCGGATCATTTGGTCCTGGGTTGTACACAACAATTGGCGGCCCATCAAATGCTTCGTCTGCAAAAAGCTCTGTAGCCTTTTTAAAGTCCATGATGGTGAACCAGTACTTACCGTAATCTTCATTAATACGGGTTCCGCGCCCAATCATTTGCTTGAATTCAGTCATGGACTTGATATGTTGATCAAGCACAACAAGCTTGCAGGTTTGCGCATCTACACCGGTAGTCATTAACTTAGAGGTGGTAGCAATTACTGGGTAACGCTCCTCTGGGTTAATGAAGTTATCAAGCTCAGCTTTGCCTTCTTGCTCATCACCGGTAATGCGCATTACGTACTTGCGATTTTCTTTGACGCGCTCTGGGTTTAAATTAACCAAGGCTTGACGCATGCGCTCTGCGTGATCTATGTCGTCACAAAATACGATGGTCTTAGCAAATGGATCGGTTGCAGTTAAGAATTCAGTTATTTTCTTAGCAACAAGCTCAGTGCGTTTTTCCAATACCAGGGTGCGATCCATATCGCTCTGGTTGTAGATACGGTCTTCGATTACTTGCCCACGCTTATCTACTTGCCCAGCGCTCGGTCTCCAACCCTGAAGATCCCTATCGATATCAATCCGAATAACTTTGTAGGGCGCAAGGAAACCATCTTCAATACCCTGCTTTAGTGAGTAACTATAAACAGGATCACCAAAGTAAGTGATGCTTGATACCTCTTTTGTTTCTTTTGGTGTGGCAGTTAAGCCAATGTGTGTGGCAGAAGAAAAGTAAGCCAATATCTCGCGCCAAGCCGAATCTTCTGCAGCGCTGCCACGATGACATTCATCAATGACTATCAAGTCAAAGAAATCTGGTGAGAATTGCTTATAAATATTTTGCTCTTCGTCTGTGCCTGTCACTGCCTGATAAAGAGATAGGTAGATTTCATAACTCTTATCTATCTGTCGCTTACTTATCTTAGTCATCGCAGCACCAAACGGCTTGAAGTCGTTGTTCTTGGTTTGATCTACCAAGATGTTGCGGTCGGCTAAAAATAGAATACGTTTCTTGGTACCCGACTTCCATAAGCGCCAGATGATCTGAAAAGCTGTGTATGTCTTGCCAGTACCGGTAGCCATTACCAGCAGAATACGGTTAGCGCCATTGGCCACAGCTTCAATTGTTCTGTTCACTGCATTGACTTGGTAATACCTTGGAGCGCGCCCAGTGCCATCATCGTAATAAGGCATCTCTACCGTATTTTTTGCCTCAGGAGTATTTACGCCCTTCCATTTGCAGTAGCGCGCCCACAGCTCTTCTGGTGTTGGGAATGCCTCTAAAGAAAGCTCTTGTTCAACCTTATCTGCCAGACCAGTTCGGTCGTGCATTAAGAATGCATCGCCATTTGAACTAAATACAAATGGCACATCAAGCGTTTCTGCATAATCAAGTGCCTGCTGCATTCCGGCGCCAACACTTAAATTATTTTCTTTGGCCTCTATTACGGCAATTGGGATATTGGATTTGTAATAAAGAACATAATCGGCGCGCTTTTGTTTTCCACGCGTATGCAACTTGCCGCGAACAATGATGCGCCCCTTGGTGAAGCTTAATTCTTCACGAATTTGAGTATGAAGATCCCATCCGGCCTTCAAAATGGCCGGGGTAATGAACTTAGTACAAATATCACGTTCGCTAAGGGATTTCTTACTCATTCATTAATGCCAAAAGTTATATGCATCCCTTAATAATATAAGGAAATCAGTCATTTACTGGCATTTTTGGAGTTTGCTTACGAAGCTCACTATCTGAGCCTTTATGGGCATACACTTATCACCACACACGGGGGAAAGCTCATGAAATATCAATTTTGCTTAGCCATATTGCTAATATCGGGCATTGCCTATGGACAGGCCATATACGGGCCAAATGGAGAATACAAGGGTTATATACAAACCTCTCCCAATGGCGTCTCCAACTCATATAGCGCTACTGGTGCATTTCAAGGGTCTGCTCAAGTTCAAGGCAACCAAACCAATTTCTACGGGCCCCAAGGTCAGTATCAGGGAAATATTCAGGCACCTATTTACACGCCACCGAATACAACCATCGGAACACCCCCACAGGTAAATCAAGTACCTAGCATCAAGGGTTGGTGATTGGATAATGGAGGTATGACTACATACTCTTCATCCAATTGCTCTCAAAAATTTTCAGTAGATGTGTTTAGCGAACGGCGCCCTCTAAGTGAAAGTCCTTGGCTGCACATAGGTGAATTCGATGATTTGAACCAAGCCATCAATAGCTGCAAAAAGGTAGTTGATGATTTTTTGAGTTCTCGCGTAAATGTGGCCGAAAGTGCTGACCAACTAGTTGCTGACTTTCTGCATCACAGCGATGTCCCAACCATCAGTGGCGCCGAGAATCTACGCTCTTTTGATGTCTATGAATACCTTGCTGAACGTAGCTCGCAAATACATAACCTAAAGGGATCTAATTAGGTCCAAATTGAGACGCTGTTTGTGTGGTGGGTAGAGTGGTGGGTAGAGGAGCCCCAAAAACAAAGAGCCCCATGATTAGGGGCTCTGCTGTCGTATATGGCGGAAGAGGTGAGATTCGAACTCACGGAGGACTTTCATCCTCGCCAGTTTTCAAGACTGGTGCATTCAACCGCTCTGCCACTCTTCCTTTGCGATTACAGCCCTAAATTATAAAGAACTTTTGATAAGTGACTCTAAATGCTTAGCTATGGCAAGGCTAGAAGTCAATCCTGGGGACTCAAAGCCATATAGATTGAAGAGACCTTGTAAGCCATGTTGTTTCGGCCCATCAAAGCAAAAGTCGCCTGCTGATGCATTTGGTGGAACGATTTTCGCTCTCACTCCCGAGTAATCTGGCTGCAATGAACCATCTTTTAGGCCGGGCCAATAACGACGGACTGCCTCATAAAAACCCTCTCCTCGCCTTGGGTCAACCGTGTAATCAATTTGGCTTTCCCTATCAATCTCGAGCCACTCAACATCAGGACCAAATTTTGCTTGGCCTCCCATATCTAGAGTGAGATGGACGCCAAGACCACCCGGCTCCGGAATGGGATAAATCAAATGATTAAAAGGGGATTTACCAGTCAATGAAAAGTAGTTGCCTTTTGCAAAGTAGGCTTTGGGGATGCATTCTTTGGGCAAATTTTCAATCCTGCCTGCTACCGCTGGCGCACTGATACCAGCGCAATTAATCAGCAACTTGGTCTGAATTTGCACCCCATCTGCACCGCCTATTTCTAGGGTGAAGCCGCCCTGCGCATTTTTACCAATAGGTCTTGCACTGTTTAGAGGTGACTGGTAAGCAATCATGCCGCCTGCATCCTCAAAGCCGCCCAACAAAGAAAGCATATATCCGTGGCTATCAACTATGCCAGTCGTGCCAGAAAGAATAGCAGCGACACATTGAAGCTGGGGCTCTAAAGCACTGACCTCAGCCCCTCTCAATAATTGGATATTGGGTACACCATTGTTTTGTGCTTTATACAAAATAGCCTGAAGGTCATCGATTTGCGTTTCATCCGTAGCAACAATCAATTTTCCGTAGCATTGCGTAGCCACATGATGAGTGCGGCAATATTCATATAAAAGCCGATTACCCTCAACACACAATTTGGCCTTTAAAGAGCCTTTAGGGTAATAGATGCCAGCATGAATCACCTCGCTATTGCGCGCACTGCTAACAGTTCCAAAGGAGGTTTCACGTTCGAGCAGAATCGTTTCGCGTCCTTGGAGGGCCATTTCTCGGGCAACAGCAAGGCCCACAACTCCGGCGCCAATCACCACGCAATCTACCTGATCCATCCTATTTGCCCCAACCGTCTGTATGAGTTATCGCTATTTTTTTCATATTTTCATTGAAATACCCAACAAATCGTAACATTTTCAATGTTTTAACGTCGTTTACACCCCTTCTTGATAGAATCAAACTATGTCCACAAGACCTGATTCAAACTCCTCGACAGCCAATCAAAATATCCCAAACGGCGCACACAGCGCTGTCGGCGTTGTACTCGACACGGCTTATCAAAGCATTGATGCGAGTGAATGGGAGAAACTCTTTACTCAAGCTCGATCCGCCAAGCTTGAACAATTTATCGCTGATATGTTTGCCGGTAAACATATTAATCAAAGCGAAGATCGTCCTGCCCTGCACTCTGCCTTACGAAATCTCACTAAATCTCCCGTTCTAGTGAATGGCGAAGATGTGATGCCAGCAGTAACAGAAGTTTGGCGACGTATTGAAGCGCTCTGTAATAAATGGGCAGGCATCACAGACGTAATCCATATCGGTATTGGCGGTTCTGACTTCGGGCCACGCTTAGCAATTGAGGCCCTCTCGCATGTGCCCGGGATCGAAAGTCGCGGCATGCGCATGCATTTTCTATCCAATATTGATACCGCAGAACTGGCTCGCATCCTTGCAAGAGCCCAGCCAAATAGCACACGCGTCATGATTGTTTCTAAATCTTTTACGACCTTAGAGACCATGATGAACGCTAAGGCAGTGGTCTCTTGGTTTAAGGAAAATGGCTGCACCAAAAGTCAGATTGCACATTCGCTCTTTGCAGTGACCGCCAATGTTTTGGCTGCTCAAGAATTTGGGGTTGAAGATGACAATATTTACCCATTCTGGGATTGGGTTGGCGGTCGTTACTCAGTATGGTCAGCGGTAGGTTTGCCTATTGCCCTGCAATATGGCTTTAATACTTTCCGAAACTTTTTGAGCGGTGCGCACGCCATGGATTTACATTTTCAAAGTGCTCGCTTAGAAGAAAATTTACCGGTGATCATGGCCTTGACCCTGTTCTGCCAACAAGAAAAACACCAAATCAAATCCTATGCGGTTATCCCATATGCGGATGCCTTGGATGGTTTTCCAAAATGGCTGCAACAGCTCGATATGGAGAGCAATGGTAAAAGTGTTGATCGCTATGGCAAGCCAGTAAAACATTCTTCGCCCGTTGTTTTTGGCAGTGCCGGAAGTAATGCTCAGCATTCTTACTTCCAACTCCTTCACCAAGGCACAGAGGTCATCCCAATTGACTTTATTGCCGTCCGCAAGCCCATGAGTGAGCGCCCTGAGGCACTTGCGCATCACCGTATCTTGCTATCGAATTGCTTAGCGCAAGCGCAAGCTTTAGCCAATGGTAAGGATGATGCCAACCCAAATAATGTATACCCCGGTAAGCGACCCAGCAATCTTTTGATGTTGCCAGAACTCAACGCATTTTACTTAGGAGCACTCCTAGCACTCTATGAGAACCGCGCTGCGAGCTTAGGTGTACTGTGGAATATCAATAGCTTTGATCAACCCGGCGTTGAGTATGGCAAAGTATTAGCCAAACCAATTGAGCAGGCGCTTCTCGGCTCTCAACATAATATCCAAGCAAGCGACAGTATTGATGCAGTAACCGCCGCCAGAATCAATTTCTTAAATTCAAATCAATAGTTATATCTCATTAGAGCTCAGTACTTTTTTTGAAAGATCTGCAATGCAATTGTCACCATCCATTTTTAAAGCTTATGATATCCGCGGCATTATTAATGAAACTTTAGATCCCTCGATTGCCAAACTGATTGGTCAGGCATTTGGCACTGAGATGCGAGAACTTGGTGAGACCGATATTGTGATTGGACGCGATGGCCGCCTCTCTGGGCCAAGTCTGATTGAGGTATTAACCGAGGGGCTACTCTCCACAGGTATCAATGTGATTGATTTGGGGATGGTAGCCACCCCAATGGTGTACTTTGCCGCCAATCATACGATTGATGGCAAGAAACCTAAATCGGGCATCATGATTACTGGTAGCCACAATCCTCCGAACTATAACGGCTTCAAAATGGTCTTGGGAACTGCAGCAATTTACGGCGAGCAGATTCAGGCCTTACGGAACAGAATTGAGGCCCAGAAATTTGTCACGGGCCAAGGTAAACGCAGTACTTTTGATATTTTCCCAATGTATCTCCAGTACATCGTGGGTGATATCAAAATCGCTCGTCCGATGAAGATTGCGGTGGATTGCGGTAATGGTGTTGGCGGTGCTTTTGCTGGCAAGCTCTTCAGAGCTTTGGGCTGCGAAGTCGAGGAACTCTTTTGCGAAGTAGATGGCCATTTTCCAAACCACCATCCAGATCCAGCCCATATCGAGAACCTACAAGACCTGATCAAGAACCTTCAGACTACCGATAATGAATTGGGGCTGGCCTTTGATGGCGATGCCGATCGCTTAGGCGTGGTGACTAAAGATGGTCAAGTGATTTTTCCGGATCGCCAAATGATGCTCTTTGCTAAGGATGTTCTCTCTCGAAACCCTGGCGGCCAAATTATTTATGACGTCAAATGCACTCGTAATTTAGCGATTTGGGTTAAACAACACGGTGGTGAACCAGTTATGTGGAAAACCGGTCACTCTCTAGTGAAAGCTAAGCTCAAAGAGACTGGCGCTCCCCTTGCTGGCGAGATGAGTGGTCACATTTTCTTTAAAGACCGCTGGTTTGGGTTCGATGATGGTCTTTATACGGGTGCGCGCTTATTAGAAATTCTAAGTAAAGAGAAAAATCCAAGCGACACGTTAAATAGCTTGCCCAATGCGATCTGCACCCCAGAATTACAACTTGCTTGCGCCGAAGGTGAACCATTTACAATCCTTGAGTCAATCAAAGCAAATGCGAAATTTCCGACTTCAGAACAAATTAATACGATTGATGGTGTGCGCGTGGAATACGCAGATGGTTTTGGTCTTGCAAGGCCCTCCAATACCACTCCGGTAGTTGTGATGCGTTTTGAAGCAGATAGCGAAGCGGCAATTAAACGCATTCAGGAAGAATTTAAAGCTGCGCTATTGGCAGCTAAGCCAGGTGCAAAACTACCCTTCTAAACTACCCTAAAAAATTGATGCTAGCCAAATCAAAAACGATCACCTAGTTTCTTGCCTGTACATCAATTTGCAGTGATTTCAATCGGCTTAGACTCATCAACGACTTTTCCGTCCCTAACGACCTGAATCTTAATTTCAATTGATTTGGTGCCTGCTGGGACGTCTTTCGCGGTAAATGTACTGGTTTTAGGATCAAACTTAATCCAATTGGGCAATGGTGAGCCATCAGCCATTACCGCAGTCTCAACCGCTGGAGCGCTTTGTGGGCCAGTTGAGCCTGAAATACTTGAAGATGAAGAGCTTGGCATCAATGATTTTGGAATGGTGAATTCAAATCCCTTGCTAGATGATGACTCTGTAGTGGTAGCAGGCGCTGCAGAAACGCTGCCGGTTGAAGTGGCAGCACTAGCGGCGACGCTACTTGTCGTCTGAGGAGTGCTGTCACCCATAGAAACTGAGACCGTAGAGCGTGATTCGGTTGCGTTAACACTGCTCAGCATAGTATCCACTCTGAGAGCGGTTGCCCAGTTACCACCTGATGCGGCAGCGGCAGCGGCGGCAGCAGCAGCTTCCTGAACAGGGAAGCTAATCGATGGCAGCCCTATTCCATTGGTAAAGTTGGTTAAACCATCAATCACAATGCGCGTTACAGCAGAATCTGCAATGATGTTAGAGATTCCACCAACAGCGCCAACATCAAAACGGATATTGCCGGGTTGGCTAGCTCTAAAGGTACTGATGGTATTGGTTATGGAAGGCGCGTTGATCACCATCTGATTGCTACTATAGTTTTGCGTATCAACAGTTTGCACTCCTACAACGCTAATCACGCCGGCGGATGGCTTGAGTGCAAAGACATCGCCCGCCTGAAGGGCCTGGAAATTTACTGCATAGAAACTATTGAGATTACCAACTAGGCCGGTAAAGATTACTCTTGGCTCCTTAAGGGGGTCACCATTCACAAAACCGTTATAGATTGCCGCTACGAGCAATGAATACACTGCACCTTTTTCTGGGTTGACTGTGCCTACGAAGCGCACCATTGGATCGTTAGACATCAAGGTTCGGGTATTGAGCTGACTATAAACACTAAAGTTTGATGATGGTCGTGTTGCATTAATAAACTCTGAATACAAGAATCCTGGAGTACCGTTATTACCAATCAGAGTAGCGCCTGTATAGTTCTGCTGACTACTGGTCTTCACGTCAGCAAGTAGAGCAATATTTGCTGCAGTAATATTGAAGTTATTCAAAGGCAGAATCGAGCCAACGCTATTACCAATCGTGACCGTACCAGTTCCAGCATTAACGGCCAAGGAATGGTTCTTCGCTACAGCAGCGTCAATGGTGCCATTAAAAGTAATACCAGCATTATTGGAAACCAAATTAATACCGGTTGACGTGAAAGCAGCTCCAGCATAATCAACCAGGTTGGCCACTTGACCAGCCGCTGGAGAAATCGTCACTGCGCCATCGTAAGTTTGCGCCCCAGCCGTTGCGATGCTAGTAGCAATTGTGACGGGACCAGAAACATGTAAGCTCGATAGTACAACGCCATTACCTTCGTATAAGGTACCCAAGGAAGAAGTCAGAATTCCGGTACCGAGGGCATTCGCATGATTGAGAGCCAAACCTGAGTTATTCAAAGTAATGCCGCCAGTAAAGCTGTTGTTACCTGACAAGCTCATCGTACCAGTGCCAGTCTTAATTAAACTACCAGCACCACTAAGAGCGCCAGCAAAGGTAAAGTCTGTCGAGCCTCCAACAGTCAGATTAGCATTTAGCACAACATTACCAAGGCCTGTGATCGTATTCAGAGTTGTGGTATTTGGAATAGTGTAAGTTGCTCCAGCGTTAACCACGACATCCGCTCTCACAGGAATGGCGCCATTCATCACCATAGATCCAAAGGCAACGGTAGTCATACCAGAGTACGAATTGCTGCCACCTAAAATTAGGGTGCCAGTGCCGGCTTTATTAAATGCGCCAGTGCCAGCGATAACGCCGTTATAAGTCAGAACTGTAGAACCATCCACATTAATAGTGCCATTACCGAG
>CANFLR010000052.1 GCA_947447945.1 Burkholderiaceae bacterium | reverse complement strand
TTGGTGCCGCTTGCCGGAATCGAACTGGCGACCTTTTCATTACGAATGAACTGCTCTACCAACTGAGCTAAAGCGGCGGTGGATTGATTCTAACGGAAACGATCAAGTAATTTCTTGCTGACTTTATCTAACTGCGTGGCATCTTTTATTAAAAACTGTAAGCCATTGGAGTCGGCAATCAGGAGCGTATTACCAGCAATACGACGGATATCATCCTCACCCTTCAAAAGGATACGGGTTGAACCGCGATCTGTTTCTATATCCCAGATACTCGGGGTAGCAAATGTAGACACCTTGGTAATTTTTTTAATCACAGGCATAAACTCCCGCGCTGCCAAATCTTCTTCAATGAGGGCTAGTTGAGATTGTGAAATGGCTGCAATGTCTGCGAACCAAAAAAGCTCTTTGCCAGCCTGATCCATTAAACCAATTCCGCCACCGGGAGCAGTAATCGGAAACGCCCGCACAGGATGAACCCCAACATGACGTTTGCTAGCTGAGTCGATCCAGACTAGACGTCCCAAGGTATCGCGTTCTAGCTGATTCATATTTCACCACTCTTTTTAACGACTTCTTGAAGAGCTTCTACTTCACCCTCAACAAGACTCTCACCAATCGGCGTGCCATCTACCAATTCTGCAGCTTGACGAAGTTGAGCTTGATACAAGACGTAATAGGCGCCCTGTGCAGCCATCAGTTCATCATGAGAGCCGATCTCAACGATTTCGCCTTTATCCAAAACAACTAATCGATCTGCTTTTCTTAAAGTTGAGAGGCGATGAGCAATCGCAATAGTCGTTCTGCCTTTGACGAGATTATCTAAGGCGCGCTGAATTTCTTTTTCTGTGGTGGTATCAACCGATGAGGTGGCCTCATCCAAAATCAAAATACTCGGATTAATCAGTAGTGCACGGGCAATCGAAATACGCTGACGCTCACCCCCAGATAAAGACTGACCACGCTCACCCACTAATGAATCGTAGCCTAAGGGTAAACGCAAAATAAATTCATGCGCATGGGCGGCACGTGCGGCTTCAATAATTTCTTCGCGAGTCGCATCCGGTTTGCCGTAGGCAATATTTTCCGCAATCGTACCGAAGAACAAAAAGGGTTCTTGCAGAACTAAACCAATGCGCTTGCGATAGTCAGCAATTCCAATACTACGGATATCGCGTCCATCTAAAGTAATCGCGCCAGCACTCACATCATAGAAACGACAAATCAAATTGACTAGCGTGCTCTTGCCTGAACCGCTATGACCAACCAAGCCAATCATTTCACCCGGGGCGATATCAAGATCAATGCCTTTGGAAACAGCGCGGTTACCATAACGAAAGCCCACCCCCTGCAAGGTGATGCGGCCTTGAACATGTTTCAAAGGGGCTGGATTAATGGGTTCTGGAACACTGGATACATGATCCAAAATATCAAAAATCCGTTTTGCGCCAGCAGCCGCCTTTTGCGTATGCGAAACAATTCGACTCATTGAATCTAAGCGAGTGTAAAAGCGGCCGATATACGCCAGAAAAGCAATCAATACACCTACTGTGACTTTTTGATGTGCTACCTGCCAGATACCAAAACCCCAAACCACCAATAAACCTGTCTCCGTTAATAGAGTAACTGTTGGTGAAAACAAACCCCATACTCGATTGACGCGATCATTAATTTGCAAGTTATGAAGATTGGAATTAACAAAACGCTTGAGCTCGCGATCTTCTTGAGCAAAGGCCTTCACTACGCGAATTCCTGGAATCGTGTCAGCCAAAATATTGGTGACTTCAGACCAAATGCGGTCGATCTTTTCAAAACCAAAGCGTAATCTGTCGCGCACCACATGAATCATCCAGACAATAAATGGTAAAGGCGCTAACGTAACCAATGCTAGTAGAGGATCAATCGATACCAAAATAGCAGCAGTCATCGCGATCATTAGTACATCGGTTGCGAAATCGAGTGCATAGAGTGAAAGAAAGACGCAAATGCGGTCTGTCTCAGCACCAATTCGGGCAATCAAATCACCCGTTCTTTTACCCCCAAAATACTCCAAGGAAAGCTTTAGTAAATGTTCAAATGTAGTGTTTCTTAAATCAGCACCGATCCGCTCACTCACCAAGGCTAAGAGATAGGTTTTCCACCAGCCCAAACCCCAGGCTACTATTGCGGCGGCAAACAAGGCCAATAGGTACATGCTGGCTAAATGAAAATCAATTGCCTGCCCTTTCTCATACGGAATCAAAACATGATCCATTAAGGGCATCGTGAGGTATGGCGGAATTAAGGTGGCACCCGTAGACAGAAGGGTCAATACAAAACCCAGTAGGAGCTTATTCTGATAAGGGCGGGCAAAACGCCAAAGCTTAAACAAGGTCCAAGTTGACGGTGGCTTGTCATCCTCGAGATCGCAACTAGGACAGGCATCCGAGTTTGCGGGCTTTGGACTTAAGCAAACTGAGCACACCTGTTGGTCGTACTCACTCACTTCCGGAGCTTCGCTGCCGGGCATACCCCCTAATGAAACCTGCTTAAAAGCCATCTGCAGCCGTAAAACCTGGGGATTCACGGCTAAGGTGAAATGCCACACCCTCAGCAAGCGATCTGCAGTCTCTAGCTGAAGATTTCCAACGCCAGCATGATCACCATGCACAAGATGCATTCCCTGGTCGGCTGGCCAAGACTCAAAAGTAGTGCCATTAGTCCAAACCAAGCCCCACTGGGTCAGCAAAAGCAGGCTTTTTACAAAGCGCAGATCTGCATTGAGATCGAGCTCAGCCCATGCCAGTATGGCTTCTAGACTCTGAATGGGGGATGCTGGCGCCCCTAAAACACCTTGCCAATCCATTGGTAAGGTGGTGGTAGATAGGGAAATTTCAGGCTTCATTGACCCTAAAAGTATAGTGGAGCTAGATTTTTTCTATTTATTTGCAGTGTCAACTTTACCGACCAGAAAACCGTTAAATTGTGACATGGAGGCTTTTTAAGTATTTTTGCTAATTTTGTGGATTTCCAATAACTACTAGAAACAGAGAGACAGTCCGAGGGCTAGCTTTAACTTGCTGCCAAGCCTAGCGATTCCCCACATGCCCCAACTACTAGACAAAACCATCGAGATTCTGAGCGTAAAGCATCTCCGTGGGCCCAATATGTGGACTTATCACCCTGTGATCGAGGTCTGGATTGATATTGGCGATTTGGAGGACTACCCCTCGAATCTGATTCCCGGTTTCTATGAGCGCTTAGTAAAAGCTCTGCCCAGTCTTCAAGAGCACCGCTGTAGCTATGGCGAGGCCGGTGGTTTCTTAAAAAGAGTTGCCGAAGGCACTTGGCCAGCGCACATCATGGAACACCTCACCTTGGAACTCCAAAATTTGGCCGGCATTCCAGGCGGTTTTGGTAAAGCGCGAGATGGTGATCGCCGCAGTGTCTACAAGGTGATGGTGAGTGCGATTAATGAAGAGGTGACCTTAACAGCCCTCAAGCATGCACGCGACCTGTATCTTTCTTTAGCCCAAGACAATCAAGATTGCGTTACCCAGGTTAAAACCATCATTGAACATTTGCGCGAGATTGGCGACGATCTCCTACTCGGCCCCAGCACGGCTTGTATTGTGAATGCCGCTGAGGAGCGCGGCATTCCCTCGATCCGCTTATCAGAAGGCAACCTAGTACAACTTGGTTACGGCGCAAAACAACGGCGTATTTGGACCGCTGAAACTGACCAAACCAGTGCGATTGCGGAAACAATCTCAAGAGACAAAGATCTCACCAAGAGTCTGTTGGCTAGTGCTGGAGTTCCAACCCCCGAGGGCAGAACCGTATCAAGCCCTGATGATGCCTGGGAAGCAGCTCAAGATATCGGTTTGCCTGTGGTCGTGAAACCGATTGATGGCAATCATGGTCGCGGCGTTTTTATTAACCTCTACACGCAAGCAGAAATTGAAGCTGCCTATGCTGTCGCGATTGAAGAAGGCAGCGAAGTCTTAGTAGAGCGCCATATTCTGGGCGATGAACATCGCTTACTTGTAGTAGGTAATAAAGTGGTTGCCGCCGCTAAAGGTGAAACGGTTTGGGTCACTGGTGATGGCAAACACACTGTTCATGAGCTCATTCAAATCCAAATTAATTCAGACCCTCGTCGAGGCACTGCCGAAGAACACCCCCTCAATCCAGTACGCATTGACTCTGCAGTAGAGCTAGAGTTAGCGCGTCAAAAATTAACGGGCACAAGCATTCCCTCAATCGATCAAAAAGTACTGATTCAAAGCAATGGCAATGTTGCTTTTGATGTCACCGATTTAGTTCATCCCGAAGTTGCGATGCAAGTAGCTTTAGCCGCGCGAGTCGTTGGCCTAGAAATTGCTGGGGTAGATTTAGTTGCACAAGACATTAGTAAACCGCTAGAAGCCCAAAATGCTGCCATTGTTGAAGTCAATGCAGGCCCCGGTCTACTCATGCATCTTAAGCCAGCGAGCGGTAAAGCTCAACCCGTTGGGAAAGAGATTACCGACCACCTCTTCCCCCCTGGTAAAGATTTTAGAATCCCAGTGGTAGGAGTTTGTGGCGAACGAGGCAAAACTCCTGTCGCAGAAATGATTGCGCATTTCTTAAGATTAACCAATCGCTATGTTGGTCTATCCAGTAGTAAAGGCTTGTCTTTCGGTAATCGTACCATCCCCAATAGCAACAATACCAACTGGGAAAGCGCCCGGCGTACTTTACTCAATCGCGCGGTTGAAGCAGCCGTGATTGAAAATAACCACCTCTCCATGTTGATTGAGGGCTTAGCCTACGACCGCTGCCAAGTTGGCGTGGTTTTAAACATCGACCCCAAAGCCAACTTTCCGCAATACGCCATCTTTGATGAAGAGCAAGTCTTTAGCATTGTGCGGACTCAAGTCGATGTTGTGTTACCAACTGGAGTGGCCGTATTGAATGCTGATGATCCTATGGTGGCGCAGATGGCAGAACTTTGTGATGGTGAAGTACTTTTCTTTTCACAAAACCCAGACTCGCCAATGATTCAAGAGCACCTCAATAATGGTGGTCGCGTCGTCTTGGTAGGAAATCAACAACTAACATTGAAGCGCGGTAAGTTAGATCAAAAGAGTATTCCTGTACCCCGTCACTCAGAACCTAATACAAAAGAGCCCTGGAAATCGATGAACCTTGGAGCCGCAATCGGCGCTGCCTGGGCTCTGGATATTCCCTTCAATGTGATTGAGGCTGGTGCCGAAACCTTTGTCGCTGATACCAATACTGCAATAGGAGCTTAATTGGAAATCACCAGAATTCGGATGTTGCGGGGGCCCAACTTATGGAGTCGTCATACCGCCTTAGAAGCGATTGTGTCTTGTGAAGAATCCGAGCGTTCGATCGATTCTATTCCCCAGTTTGAAAACAAGATTCGCGCCCGCTTTCCTCAATTAGGAAACATGCGTCGCGGTGGACAAACAGAAGTACTGTCTTTGGCCAATGCCTTAGAGCATGCTGCCTTGGGATTGCAGGCTCAAGCGGGTTGTCCTGTTACCTTTAGTCGTACCGTTCAAACGATTGAGCCTGGCGTCTATCAAGTTATTGTTGAGTACATTGAAGAAGTAGTTGGTCGGATGGCTTTTGACTTTGCCTTTGCCCTAATCCAAGCCACACTCAACGATGCCACCTTTGATCTTGCTGCCGCCCTTTGTGAACTCGAGGCGCTCTATGAAGATGTTCGCCTGGGGCCAAGTACCGGCTCAATCGTTGATGCTGCCGTACAACGGAACATTCCCTATCGCCGGATGACCGAAGGCAGCATGGTGCAATTTGGCTGGGGTAGCAAACAGAAACGGATTCAAGCTGCGGAAACGAGTGATACCAGTGCAATTGCTGAAGCGATCGCCCAAGATAAAGAGCTCACTAAAAACTTACTGACCGCTGCCGGTGTATCAGTACCCATTGGTGAAGTCGTCACGACTGCTGATGCTGCATGGCATGCAGCCCAAAAGATTGGCGGACCCATTGTGCTCAAGCCTAAAGATGGCAATCAAGGCAAAGGTGTGGTGGCAAATATTCAGACTGAGGAAGAAGTGCGTGCTGGCTTTATCGTCACTCAAGCCTTTGGTAGCGAAACCATTGTGGAGCGCTATCTACCCGGTGCAGACTATCGTCTGCTCGTCGTTGGCAATAAACTCTCAGCAGCTGCGCGTCGCGAGCCCGCTCAAGTTGTGGGTGATGGTGTGAAGAGCGTTGCTCAATTAGTTGACATTGAAAATCAAAATCCATTACGCGGCGACGGCCATGCAACAGCTCTGACCAAAATTCGTTTTGATGACATTGCTTTAGCGCATTTAGCCAGCTCCAAACTCACCCCAGAATACGTTCCCAAAAAAGGGGAGCGCGTTTTATTACGTAATAATGCTAACCTCAGTACTGGCGGTACTGCTACGGATGTCACTGATGATGTTCATCCCGATGTCGCTGCGAGCGCAATTGCCGCAGCCCAAATGATTGGTTTGGATATTGCTGGGGTTGATATTCTCTGCGATGCTATTTATAAACCTTTGGAGTCTCAAGGCGGCGGCATTGTGGAGGTGAACGCCGCGCCTGGTTTGCGTATGCACCTCAAACCCTCTTATGGCAAAAGCCGTCCCGTGGGTGAAGATATTATTAACATGATGTTTCCCTTAGGGGAAGATGGCCGCATCCCTGTGGTTGCAGTAACAGGCACTAATGGCAAGACCACAACGGTTCGCCTTATCTCCCACTTGCTCAATGAAACTGGTCTACGCGTTGGCATGACTACGACTGATGGGGTCTACATTAATCACAGACTGATTGATTCAGGAGACTGCAGCGGCCCTCGCAGCGCACGCAATGTCTTGATGCACCCCGATGTAGATGCAGCCGTCCTAGAAACAGCCCGCGGTGGTTTGTTACGCGAAGGTTTGGGGTTTGATCGCTGTGAAGTTGCCGTCGTAACCAATATTGGCGAAGGTGATCATCTTGGGTTGAACTTCATTGCCAGTGTCGAAGATTTAGCCATTCTCAAGCGCGTGATTGTGCAAAACGTTGCCCCCACTGGTGCAGCGGTACTTAATGCGGCAGATCCGATAGTTGTCAAAATGGGGGATGTTTGTTCAGGTCGTGTGATCTTCTTTGCCCAAAATCAACATCACCCCGTCATTGCAGCTCATCGCGCCAAGAATAAAAAAGTCATTTACTTTGACGGTACCTACATTGTTGCCTCCAAAGGGTCACGGGTGATGTATCGCTTCCCAGTCAGCGAGATCCCTTTAACTAAAAATGGAGTGCTTGGTTTTCAAATCGAAAATGCCATGGCTGCCGTCGGCGCAGCTTGGGCTTTGGGTTTGGATGCGGAAAAGATTGCTCGCGGATTGCATAGCTTTGAAAGCTCAGCTCATGCCGTACCAGGTCGCTTCAATCAATTTGAGCATCGCGGCGCTACAGTGATTGCTGACTATGGCCACAATCCTGATGCCATGCGGGCACTTGCTAACGCCATTGAAGGTCTGCGACCAAATAAGAGTCACGTGGTTGTTAGCGGTGCTGGTGATCGTCGCGATGAAGATATTCGAGAGCTCACTCGAATTTTAGGAAATGCTTTTGATAACGTCATTCTCTATCAAGACCAATGTCAACGTGGCCGGGAAGATGGAGAGGTCCTAAAGCTTCTTCAAGAAGGTTTGGTGGGCGCCACTAAAGCGAAGCAAATCACAGAAATTCGTGGGGAATTTTTAGCAATCGATACTGCACTTAATGATCTTGCACCCGGTGATGTCTGCCTCATCTTGATCGATCAAGTAGAAGAATCCCTCGCCTACCTTAAAGAAAAAGTTCGGGCCTGATTTAATCTAAACCAATCAAGCGTGATATTGACGCAAGCGCTCGATCTCTTCCTTTGATCCCAGCATGACTGAGACGCGCTCATGTAGATCGATTGGAACCAAATCCATAATGAGTTCTGTGCCGTTGGTAGATGCGCCGCCAGCCTGCTCAACCAGAAAGCTCATCGGATTGGCTTCATACATTAAGCGAAGTTTTCCAGGTTTATGGGGCTCACGCTGATCCCATGGGTACATGAAAATTCCGCCGCGTGACAGTACGCGATGCACATCAGCCACCATTGAAGCAATCCAGCGCATATTAAAGTCTTTATCGCGCGCACCACTCACACCCGCTAAGCATTCTTCAACGTAGCGACGGACAGGCTCAGCCCAATGACGCATATTAGACATATTGATCGCAAACTCTTTGGTTGAATGAGCAATTTCGACCGCATGCTTGATAAGAATAAATTCACCCGTGAGCTTATTTAAAGTAAACATTACTACGCCCTCACCCAAAGTCAGCGCCATCGTTGTTTGAGGGCCATAGACTACATAGCCAGCAGCCACTTGATGGCGACCAGATAATAAAAAATCACTAGTCTGCATTGGCGCAGCGGGGTCTTGCTTTTTTAGGACTGAAAAGATTGTGCCAATCGAGACATTCACGTCAATATTAGAAGAACCGTCCAATGGATCAAATAGCAGCAAATAATCTCCAGTACCTTTAACTGGTAGCGGCAATTCCATTTCTTCAGAGGCTAGACCGGCTAATGATTGACAACCCTGCACACCTTCAATTAATAGATCGTTGGCAATCACATCCAGCTTTTGTTGCACCTCACCTTGAACATTCCCAGTACCTGCAGAGCCCAATAAACCGATCAAGGCACCCTGCGCGACTTCATGGCTGAGGGTATTGCAAGTATCAGCAACAGCCAATAAAAGCTCTTGTAAGCCCGATGGCACAGAGGCGCCCTTCACCTTGGTCATTTCCAGGTATTGCTTGAAATTGGTCTTTAAGCTGGTTGGGGCGTTCAAAAAATGATTCTCCATAGCACTTGTCTGTGTTGCATTCAAAATTAAGCTCTATTTTGCCTCTTCTCGGCTAAATCTGACTTAATAACTAGTTTTATGACTCAACTTTGGCAACTGATTTCACTCATTCTCTATAAATCCTTACGATTTGATGTGATTTTTGATGCTAAAATACATCAATTATGATGAGGATTAAGAGATGAGAACAACCATAACCATTGATGATGACCTTTATTTGAAAGTGGTCGAGTTAGCTGAGCCAGGCATGGATAAGGCCGAGTTGATACGCGAGGCAATGAATGTTTTTGCTAGAGTTTTAATTGGGAAACGCTTGGCTGCCTTGGGCGGCTCCACTCCAGAAATGAAAAGCATCCCTCGCCGTCGCTTGAAGAGTGATCAAGCAGTATGAGTATGGTTCTAGCTGACACATCAGTTTGGATTTCTCATTTCAGAAAATCGAGCGCATCGTTAAATACACTTTTACTGAATGATCAAATACTTTGCCATCCACTGGTCATTCTCGAATTAGCCTGCGGCTCACCTCCAGCACCGAGAATAAGAACTCTTAATCAACTAAAAGAATTGCGCCAGGCAACCGTTGCAACGACCGATGAGACGATTCAGTTTGTAGAAAAAAATAAACTTTATGAATCGGGATGCGGGGTTATTGATGTCGCATTGCT
>CANFLR010000051.1 GCA_947447945.1 Burkholderiaceae bacterium | reverse complement strand
CAATTACATCGCTTGATCTATATCATCGCTTGTACCGTGATACTCCATTATTGGTGGCATAAGGCTGGCAAGAATGATTTTCAGACTGTATCCATTTATGCGGCTATAGTGGGATTGCTATTACTTTGCAGAATTCCATTTATTCGCAACAAACTCTCACTAATAAAGATTCGATGAACTCCTTATTCTCACCATTTGCCAGGCTGCTGTTCGTTGGTAGTGTGCTATTCATGCAGAACAATGTTTATAGCCAAACTACGGCAGCCCCAGTAAAGACTATTGCTGCCCTAGATGTACCGCGTTATCTTGGCACTTGGTATGAAATTGCCAAGTTCCCTAATTGGTTTCAAAAGAAATGCGTAGGCAATACTAAGGCAGTTTATTCTCTGAAAGCAGATGGTAATTTGCGGGTGCTCAATAGTTGTAAAAAGGCTAGCGGTGAAATTACTGAGGCCGAGGGCGTCGCAAGACAATTGGGGGCCAAAGACTCTCCTAAGTTGGAAGTACGTTTTGCGCCAGAATGGCTATCTTTTCTGCCGATCGTCTGGGGCGATTACTGGGTTATTGATCTTGATCCCCAGTATCAGGTCGCTGTTGTCAGTGATCCTTCACGAAATTACCTATGGATTCTGTCGAGAACGCCGCAGATTGCCCCACAGGTTTACGAAGAGGTATTGCAGCGCTTACAGCAACAAGAGTTCGATATTCGTCAGTTGGAAAAAACACCGCAATAAGCTAGCTTACAAATAATGAGCATGAGTGATTTTTCTTTACCGCCCGGAATAGAGATCTTTGAGCGAGGATGGTTATCGGCCAACAATATTTTTTTGTTTAGTGATCATAAAGCTGCGCTGGTAGATACTGGGTATTGCACCCATCAATATCTCACTGTGGAGCTAGTAAAAAATGCCTTGCTCCAGCAGGGCTTGCCCACACTCAATCAAATTGTGAATACCCATCTCCATTCTGACCACTGTGGTGGTAACGCAGCATTATCAAAAATTTATCATCCGGAGATATTTATTCCTGGCGCTGAAGCTAGTGCAGTGCAGGCCTGGAACGAGGACTTATTGAGTTATCGCAATCTAGGGCAAGAGTGCCCACGTTTTGTACATACCCATGTATTGATTCCTGGCAAGGAAATCATATTGGGTTTGTATCCTTGGAAAATTTTGGCTGCGCCGGGCCATGATCCATACTCGGTGATGCTCTATCAGGCCGATCATCGGATTTTGATTTCGGCAGATGCATTATGGGAAGATGGTTTTGGTGTGATATTTCCAGAGCTGTGGGGTGAGAGCGGGTTTGAAGAGGTAGCCCAGACACTGGATCTGATTGAGAGTTTACCCATTGCCCTAGTGATTCCTGGACATGGCAAGTCTTTTACCGATGTTGCTACAGCCCTCAAGGTGGCGCGCTCTAGATTAGATTATTTGGTCTCCGACCCAGATCGAAATGCAAGGCATGGTGCCAAGGTCTTGCTGAAGTACAAGTTATTAGAGTGGCGCAGTATAGAAATTCAGAGGCTTACTCAATGGATTATCAATACGCCCGCACTGAGTCATGCTGCGCGGCAGCTCAATCTCACCATTGATGAGATGGCAAGCTGGCTACCACAGGCTTTAGTGAAAGCCAATGCCGCTAGGATTGAGGGTCAGCACTTGGTCAATGTCGATTAAGATTGGATATTCAGTTAAGGAAATCAGCATGGAACATACCGTTTTAGTCGCTGGCGCTACCGCTGGTTTTGGTGAGGCAACCGCGCGTCGCTTTTTAGCGAATGGTCATAAAGTGATTGCCCTAGGTGAAGGAATAGAGCGGCTTGAGCTTTTAAAGGGCTCACTGCCCACTGAACAGCAGAAAAAATTATTAACTTTAGTGGTTGATGTCTGCGATAGCGCTAAGGTCGATCAGCTAGCGAGCTCCTTGCCAACTGAATTTTCCCAAGTCACTATCCTGGTAAATAATGCAGATCTCGCATTGGATTTAGAGCTGGAACAACAGGCAGTAGCGTCTTATCGGGATCAGATGGTTGATACTAATATCAAAGGGCTTGTGCACATGACCCGTGCATTTTTACCTGGCATGGTTGAACGTAAGCGCGGCCATGTGATTAATGCTGGACCCATGACTTCAGGCGATCCGCATCCGGGCGATAATCTCTTCGGTGGCACTAAGGCTTTTGTAAAGCAGTTTAGTTTGAACTTGCGTGCAGATGTAGTTGGGACGCCAATTCGGGTCACTTGTATTGAGTCGGGGATGGGCGGAGGTGTTGAGTTCTCTAGAACGTCTATCCAAGGTAAAGGCGAAAAAGTGGAGGGTGTGCATGCGCGCGCTCAAGCTTTGACTGCAGATAATATTGCCGAAGCTATTTTCTGGTCAGCAACCTTACCTAGTCACGTGAATATTAATGTGTTGGAGGTGATGCCAGTTCAGCAAGCAAGCGGCCCGATGAAGATTCATCGTGGCGAGACATAAAAAATATTGGAAATCTGATGAAATCTCTCTCTCGTTTAGGCTTTATCGTATTGGCTATCTGGTCCTTGAGTGCCAATGCAACTGAATACCGTTTTTATGCGGCTGCAGGCATTAAGTTGCCCTTAATCGAGTTATCTCGCTTGTTTAATCAGACCAATCCCCAAAGTCAGTTGATCAATCATTTTGATACAGCAGGCGCTGCTGAGAAAAAGTTTCTAGCAGACCCTAAAAGCACTTGTTTGATTACCACTCAGATACGTATCAATCAGGCCTTGAAGTCTGGGACATTGGTAGGGCAGGTGCAAATTCCATTGACCGATACATTGGCTGGTATTGCCTCTTCTCAGAAAGTAAAGCCTGTCATTACGAATTCGAATGAGTTGGTTAGCGCTTTATTGGCTGCAAAGTCGATAGCTTTTTCTAATCCGGCGAATGGTGCAACTGTAGGCCTACATTTTCAGCAATTAATTAAAAAATTGGATATTGAGAAAGCGGTCATGGATAAGGCGATTCTGGCCGATGATGGTGTAGAAACGATGAAATTGGTGATTGCTAAAAAGGTTGATCTGGGTATTACGCAAATGAGCGAAGTGATTCAAGCCGATCGCACTACTTTAGTTGGCCCATTTCCGAGTGAGTTCGAGTTAGCAACGCGTTACTCTTTGTGGTGTAAGGACCCATCCTTGCCAGAGATTTCTGCTTTTATCGGACTAATGCAATCTGATTTTGGCTCTCGCATTTTTAGCGAATCGGGTTTACGTCCAGTGCGCCAAACTGCTCGGTAATTACGCTTGATCGGGTTTCCATTTGTAGAACTTTGGGAAATGCCTCATGACTGCCGGACCATCGAAGTCCCAAGATTTACATTGACCTAGATAAAGAGGTGGCTTGCTTTCATCTTCACCGAGCAGTGCGCCGGGAATGGATTGATAGGCTGCCGTACCAATATTGGCTAGTAGTTCACGATAATGTGTGCAGCCTTTTAATCCACCTAGGTGAAGGTCAATCACTTTGCGCCAACCTTTACCAAGGCGCGCACCAATGAGCGCACTCATTGGCGGGACGACTTCTGGACATTCTGGGTGAGGGTGTTTATCCATCGCCACTTCAACCCCCTGAATTACGAGCTCGGCATTCACCGTCAGGCGTAGCCATAAGTCATGTATCGCCTCACCCGGGGCAATCTGCCTGAAGCCGGCGGTGAAGGGATGTGATTTTGTATCTACGAGGTGTGCCTCGATGTCAAAAAGTCCATCATCTCGCGCATAGCCAGAGAAGGTAATTTGGCGAGTATGAAGCGGGGTGCGGGCGACTGGGGTAGGCAGCATAGGGATGAAGGATCATGAATGGAAGATATTGGCAATGATAATGATTTGGGCTAGACAAGCCTAAAATCAGTGAAAACGGTATAGTACCTTCAGCGATCCTTATGGCAAAACCACTTTCCTTAGAAAAAATTCTCTTTAGCCAAGGCTTTGGTACTAGACGGTATTGCAGCGATTTAGTTTATGCCGATTTAGTCAAAATCAATGGTGTCGTGTGTGAGGATCCCGAAGAGCGGATTGCTACAGACGGTTTAATCCTCAATGTTGAAGGCAAAGATTGGGAGTTTCATGAAAAGGCTTATATTGCCTTTCACAAGCCGCCCAATTACGAGTGCTCGCATAAGACTACCCATCATCCCAGTGTGTACAGTTTGTTACCGCGGCCATTTGTAGAGCGTGGCCTACAGTGTGTTGGTCGTCTAGATTACGACACGACTGGTTTGTTATTAATTTCTGATGATGGCCAATTCATTCATCAGATGACGACGCCTAAGAAGAATATTGGTAAGGTTTACAAAATCACTACTCCCGAGCCAATCACGCAGAAGCAAATGGAGCATCTGCTCAAAGGGGTGGTGCTAGACGATGACCCTAGGCCCTGCTCGGCAGTTGCCTGTGAACAACTTGGTGAGAATAAGCTGGCAATGACGATTGTTGAAGGTCGCTACCACCAGGTGAAGCGCATGCTTGCCGCTGTTGGTAATCATGTCGAGCAATTGCACCGAGTTGAGATAGGTCGGTATGTTATGCCCGCTGACCTGCAAGAGGGCGAGTGGCGCTGGCTGTACCCGGATGACTTATCTAAACTCGCTAAAAGCGTGGAGAACTAATATGTCAAAACCTAAATTGCTGACTCAAGATGTTGATTTTGCGAAGACGCTACCCCGCTGGTCGGTTAGTGCTGATTTAAAAGTACTTTCTCAAGAATTCATATTTGCGGATTTCAAGGGTGCTTTTGAGTTTATGACACTGGTCGCGCACTATGCAGAAGAAATCGATCACCATCCTGATTGGTCCAATTCTTGGAACCGAGTCAATGTCCATTTAAGCACCCATTCGATGGGTGGGTTAACTGAGTTAGATATTCTGCTGGCCGGAGGAATGGATCAATTTGCCGATCGGGTCCTCAACTCGCCCCAGGCTTAATGCTCCTCTTCATCCTCCTCTTCGGAGTTGATGCTCATTAAAATGGTGGCCAGTAGGCCGTAGACCACCTCAGTGGCGATCATGCCATCCTCGTCTAGCTCGTCAATCAGGTCATTAAGGCAGTCTTCTGTTGGCTCGTTGAGGAGAGTCATTGCACACTCGCACCCGTAGTCGAAATCTTCGTCGTTTTGGGTTTGATTTTCATTGGTCATAGCAATCCTTTAATTGAATCCCCAGCATAGCAAATAAAGGGTCTTTTAGGGGCTTTCATCCACCGAGTAAGGGCTTATTGGCAAGATTCTGATAGCAAAATTGGGCGCCAGGGTGCGGCCCTTACGAGTACTGGTAAATATGTATTTGAATCTTCTTAAAAAGTGTGTAAAGTCAGGTGAAATTAAACAAGAGTTTAAAAAAGAGGCATGTTATTTTGTGCAATGCAAAATAATCTCAATAAATAAAAATGGAGACAGTATGAATTTGCTTAAGTCTAAATTGGTATTGGTTGGCGCTACTGCAATGTTATGGGCTGGTCTTGTGAATGCCCAAGGCGTTGAGTCTGCCAAGAATATGAAGCTAGAGGGTTACAACGATTTGCAGGGCCGTACTGCTTATCAGCCAACCCTCCAAAAACAAGGCGATCGCTGGATTGCCTATATTGGCCACCATGGCGACAATAAATTAAACCCATTAAATGGAAAGATGGAAGATAACGGCACATCCATTGTTGATGTGACTGATCCAAAGCATCCTAAGTATTTGCACCATGTCCCAGGTGACGTCGGCAAAGCAGAGCAAGGCGGCAGCCAAATGGTTCGCGTTTGTAGTGGTGCGACGCTGCCAAAAGCAGATAAGAGTAAGTTTTATATGTTGAGGACCTTTGGTAATCAAGCTCATGAAATTTGGGATGTGACAACTCCAGAAAATCCTACGCTGTTGACTACTATTGCCAAGGGTTTAAAAGGAACGCATAAAAACTTCTGGGAGTGTGATACCGGAATTGCTTATTTGGTCTCCGGCAATCCGCAGTGGCGTACTAATCGTATGACCCAGATCTATGATTTATCAGATCCTGCTAATCCCGTTTTCATTCGCGACTTTGGCTTAGTAGGTCAGCAACCAGGATCCTCAGGACCTGTCCCAATTGATTTGCATGGCGCCATCTCCACTGGACCTAAGGGCAATCGCGTGTATTTTGGCTATGGTACTAATGGTAACGGTGTGATCCAGATTGTCGATCGCGAGAAGCTGTTAAATGGACCAAAAGATCCTACCCCAGAAAACTTGCTGTATCCACAAATCTCTCGTACTGAGATGCCAACCATGAATGGCGCCCATACAGTATTTCCATTGTTGGGTGTGCAGATTGAGGAGTTCTCTAAAAATCTGCTTGGAGCAAAGCGAGATTTCATTGTTGTCACAAACGAGGCTATCCAAAAAGAATGTTTAGAGGGCCGTCAGATGGTTTGGGTGGTTGATGCTACCAATGAGAAGCATCCCTTTGGTGTTTCGAACTGGGGACTTCCTGAAAAATTAGGTGGCTACTGCACTAAAGGTGGTCGCTTTGGAACCCACTCCTCCAATGAGAACATGACAGATGTCTTTTATGGAAAGCTGATGTTCATTAGCTACTTTAATGCTGGTGTTCGGGCGATTGACGTACGTAATCCATTCTCACCAAAAGAGGTTGGCTCCTTTGTTCCAGCAATGAACAAAAATACCGTAGTGCTGGAAACTCCTGCTAGTCAGAGAGGCAAGCTACCCTTTACTGAGGCATCAAATCGTAAAGTAATTCAAACGAATAACGTGGATGTCGATGATCGTGGATACATCTATATTGTTGATAGGGCGAATACTGGCATGCATGTTCTTTCTGTGACAGGTCCTGCTCGCGCCATTGCCAATTGGAATGCTGCTGTTAAGTAATGTTTTGGGGTGGCTGGCATCTGTGAAGATTGAAAAAATTCTCCAGAGATGTCTACTACCCCTTTTACTTTGCTCGCTAGCCTCTCATGTTCATGCTGAGGCTAGGGTTTTTAATATCAATATTAAAAATGGCATCCTTCCATCTGCAGATAAGTTAATGCGGGTTGAAAAAGGCGATCAAGTCACTTGGAGAATTCTGAGTGATGCAGATGGTGAGTTACATATCCATGCCTATCATATTGAGTTAAATATTCAATCAGGCGTAAAGAAAGTGCACTCTTTTCAGGCTTTTGCTACAGGACGCTACCGTGTGGATTGGCATCCCGAAAGTGAGCGTGGTAAGGGCATCCATCGAGAAGAGGGTTTGGCACTCTTTGAAGTCTTTCCTAAGTAACTCCAGTGTTTAATCTTGGCGTATTTCTGGCGCTTGCTGTCTTATCGGGTACTGCAAGCGCTCATAGTTTTGATGAGCGTTATGATTTACCGATCCCCTTAGAATTTTTTATAGTGGGCGGTGGTCTTGTCGTGGGACTATCCTTTCTGTTGCTGGTTTTCAGCGCAAAATACTGGCCCAATCTGCGACTGCGTCCATTCCACCGTATTTCGGTGTCATCGACCTGGATCACCCACTTTGGTATCCGACTTCTTCGAACCTGCAGTCTACTTTTCTTTTGCCTGGTATTGAGTGCAGGCTTCTGGGGTTCCAATAATCCGCTTTTGAATTTGGCCACGAATTTTGTTTGGATCAATTGGTGGCTTGGTTGCTCGATGACCATCGCCATCTTGGGAAATTTTTGGCCCGTATTAAATCCTTGGAACAGCTTATTTGATTGCATCCATTTCATGTTGCAGAAATTGGGATTTAAAAAGGGGCTTGAGTTCGCTTGCTGCCAATATCCTCAATGGCTAGGCTTATATTTTGCTACTGGACTTTTGTTGTTATGGAGTTGGATGGAAGTCGTGTATCCGATTGCTTTCGTTCCCGCGAGAGTGTCTACCATTGCTTTAGTTTGGACTCTATTTAACCTAATGGGCATGGCCATTTTTGGTAAGTTAGTCTGGCAAAGTCGCGGGGATGTCTTTGCTGTTTACTTTGCCATGCTAGGCCAGTTCGGGATTTTTTCATCCGCACAGGATAAGCATTCCATCAATTTGCGACTACTCGGAGCAGGGCTGGTGCAGGATGCGCATTTATGGCGTGAGGTGAATGGCTTTGCTGGTTTCATCATCGCCATGTTATCGATTGTTTTATTTGATGGCCTACACGCCAGTCAATTTTGGGTGGTATTTCAGGGCTTACTCCAGTTATTGGGGATGAACTGGATTGTTTCAAGCGCTTACATCAGTGGGACACTGGGTTTGTTGTTGATATGGACATTCTTTGCTGGGTTATATTATTTGTCTTGCGTCGTTTCTAGCCGATTTTTCTCTTTGGGATCGTCAGCAAATGTTGCAAATCTTTTCGCTGGCTCCTTAATTCCGATTGCAGTTGCATACTTAATCGCCCATGGTTTTTCAAGTTTAATTATCCAAGGGCAGAATCTTATTTTCCTGATCTCCGACCCCCTTGGTCTGGGGTGGAATCTATTTGGAACGGCTGAGTTTCGACCTGATATTGCCATCATTGATGCCGGTACAACTTGGTATTTGGCGGTGAGTGCTATCGTCATTGGGCATGTGATTGCCCTTGTAGTAAGCCATTGCCTAGCGATCACGCTGTCGGGTTCCCCACGTATTGCTAGTTTGATTACTTTGCCGCAAACTGTTTTAATGATTTTGTTCACGATGCTCAGTCTGATGATTATTGCTGAGCCAATGACCACCTCTACTTTTTCAATATTGCCAGATATTTGCTTTACCCAAGAGCCTCAATAATCAACATGAATTTATTAAATACAATACCAGCCGAAGATCATACAAGGAGATAGCAATGCAATTAACCATCAATGGGCAAATTCATAATATCGATGTCGAGCCCAATATGCCCTTATTGTGGGCAATTCGTGAAGTTGTTGGCCTGACAGGGACAAAATATGGCTGTGGAGTCGCGCAGTGTGGCGCTTGCACAGTCTATATGAATGGCGAACCAGTACGTTCATGCTCAATTCCAGTGTCTGCTGTCGGCAGCATGAAGATCACTACTGTTGAGGCGCTCTCTAAAGATAATTCTCACCCAGTACAAAAGGCGTGGATTGCTTTAGATGTTCCTCAGTGCGGCTATTGTCAATCAGGTCAAGTGATGGCTGCAGCCGCTTTACTAAAAAGAATACCAAAGCCAACTGATGCGGATATTGATAATGCTATGACGAATGTTTGTCGTTGCGGCACATATCAGAAAGTGCGCGATGGTATTCATGTGGCATCTGGTCAGAAAAAACTCGAGGACGTTCTTGCGAAGTATGACGCCTCATTGAAAACACGTGGATAAGGGGCGCGCGATGACTATCAAATTAGAAAACACCAATCTTGTGGCAAATGCATCACGTCGTGATTTCATCATCAAGGGCTCGCTGCTTGGTGGCGGTTTAATGCTGGGCCTGGGGGCTTTACCCGAATTGGCCCAAGCGCAGATGAATACCAAGTACGATCCGAATTTCCCTATGAAGATGGGTGATCCAGAAGTCAATGCTTGGGTCAACATCAAACCGGATGACACAGTGGTAATTCGCATTGTGCGCTCAGAAATGGGTCAGGGTACCCGTACTGGTTTAGCGCAACTTGTGGCTGAAGAGCTGGAGTGCAATTGGAAAAAAGT
>CANFLR010000050.1 GCA_947447945.1 Burkholderiaceae bacterium | reverse complement strand
GTACATAGCAGGAGAAAGATATGGCACAGAAAAAAGGCGGCGGCTCGACACGAAATGGCCGCGACTCAGAATCGAAACGTTTAGGCGTTAAAGTATTTGGCGGCGAGCATATCAATGCTGGCAGCATCATTATTCGTCAACGTGGCACACGAGTTCATCCTGGTGCAAACGTTGGTATTGGTAAAGATCACACTTTGTTTGCTTTAATTGACGGACAAGTGGAATTTGGCGTTAAGGGTGCTTTGAAGAAGGCCCAGGTTTCAGTTCTGCCTCGTTCATAAGGCGCCTGACTGAGACACGTTTGATTCAGATTAATCCGAATTTAACCCTTAGGAACAGGCCTCGCTAGTGCGAGGCTTTTTTTATCCATGAAATTTATAGACGAAGCGCGTATTGAAGTGATAGCCGGCCAAGGTGGCGCCGGTAGCGCTTCCATGCGCCGCGAAAAGTTTATTGAGTTCGGCGGTCCTGATGGTGGTGACGGTGGCAAGGGCGGAAGTGTGTGGGCGGTTGCAGATCGCAATATCAATACCCTAATTGATTATCGTTACGCAAAAACGCATACCGCAAAAAATGGCGAGCCTGGTCGTGGAGCGGATTGTTACGGGCGTGCTGGTGATGATATTGAGTTGCGCATGCCTGTGGGCACCATCATTGCTGATTACGATACTGGTGAGCCCATCGCCGATTTAACGACGCACGGTGAGCGACTTTGTCTCGCGCAGGGTGGGGTTGGTGGCTGGGGAAATATTCATTTTAAGAGCAGTACAAATCGCGCGCCACGTCAAAAGACGAATGGCAAAGAAGGCGAACGTCGTAAGCTCAAACTGGAATTAAAAGTTTTGGCCGACGTTGGTTTATTGGGCATGCCTAATGCAGGTAAATCGACTTTGATTACTGCTGTATCAAACGCCCGTCCAAAAATTGCAGATTATCCATTTACAACTTTGCATCCTAATTTGGGTGTCGTGCGGGTTGGGAATGAACGTAGTTTTGTCATTGCCGATATTCCTGGACTGATTGAAGGTGCTGCAGAAGGTGCTGGCTTGGGCCATCGTTTCTTGCGACATTTGCAGCGCACCGGAGTGCTCTTGCATTTGGTCGACATTGCACCATTTGATGAAAATATCGATCCAGTGGCCGATGCCAAAGCGATCGTGAACGAATTGCGTAAGTATGACGAGGCCTTGGTTGAGAAGCCTCGCTGGCTAGTATTAAATAAGGTTGACATGATTCCCGAAGAGGAGCGTCAAAAAGTCGTTGCTGACTTTGTCAAGAAATTTAAGTGGAAGGGCCCTGTATTCGAGATCTCGGCTTTGACTGGCATGGGGTGTGAAAAGTTGTGCTATGCCTTACAAGACTATTTAGACTCTGTACGACGTGATCGCGATGATGCTGAAGAGCGTGCCGCTGATCCACGTTATCAAGATCACACTCCAGATTAAATCCGCATTAGACACGCTTAATGAATATGACGGTACACAAAAATAAACGAATTATTGTCAAAGTAGGCTCGAGCCTGGTTACTAATAATGGTGAAGGCTTGGATCATGCTGCTATTGCTATGTGGGCCGAGCAAATGGCCACATTACTCGGTAGTGGACATGAGGTATTGATGGTCAGTTCGGGTGCCATTGCCGAAGGTATGCAGCGTTTAGGTTGGACCAAGCGTCCACAAGAGATTCATCAGCTTCAAGCGGCAGCTGCAGTGGGGCAGATGGGCTTAGTGCAGGTCTATGAGAGTTGTTTTGCACGTTTTAATTTACGTAGCGCACAAGTCTTATTAACCAATGCCGACTTAGCCAATTCAGAGCGTAATGCCAATGCAAAAGCTACTTTAGATACCTTGCTAAAGCTAGGTGTCGTTCCGATCATTAATGAAAATGACACGGTTGTTACCGATGAAATTAAATTTGGCGATAACGATAGTCTTGCAGCGCTGGTTGCCAACCTAATCCATGCAGATTTGTTGGTTATCTTGACTGACCAAGGCGGCTTATTCACCGCAGACCCTAGGCATGACGCCACAGCAGTTCTATTGAGTAAGGTTGTGGCTGGCGATCCTGCTCTAGAAAAAATGGCGGGCGGCGCTGGAAGTGAGTTGAGTAAAGGCGGGATGTTAACCAAGGTTCTGGCAGCAAAAGTCGCCGCACAAACTGGTACCGCAACCGTGATTGCCTCTGGTCGCGAAGCGAAGGTATTGACGCGTCTATTGGCGGGCGAGCAAATTGGTACCTATTTCAGCGCAAAATAAAAGAGCGCTCGACATTTTGCCTTAGTACTGCACCCCATATGAATTGGTTGGCTTGCTGCCTCCAATAAAGCTGGCAGGATCCAGCTCTTTCACAATGGTTTTGATATCGCGCTCTTGCATATTGAGATTGCAAAAAGCCCCTTTCGCAAGGGAGGCTTGATAGCGGTTGGGGATGTTGTTCTGAATATCTTTCCAGGTGGAGAGCGGATTTTCTCTCCAAGCTGAATTTTCAAAAGTTCCATAGATTCGCCATTGAAATGAATCGCAACGAATGCCCTCGTATTGGGCTTGCTCCCCACCGCTAGGATTTGTTAAGACCACAATATAGCGAGTCACGCCATCCGCGCCAATCAAAATGGAGTTTGTATCTACTGCAAATTTGAAAATGGTGTCACGGGAGACGTAGAACGGGACTAGGCTTGCTTTATTCGGGGGATTGAGTGGCATTGCGGTTAACCCCTCTTTGAATACCGAGGGTGCAAAAGGATCAACGCCACTTTGTAGTGGATCGCCTGCGCAAGCAATTAAGCCAAAACTGGCGATTGTGGCGCAACAATAGAGCGCACTACGGCGAAGAGCAAGAATCATTTGGGTTTGTCTGTGGGGTTAGATTTAGTGGGGCGCTCTTCGCTTCCAGAATACAGGGATTGGAAGATTTCAAGGGGGGTTCCCCACGCCAGTTGTTGCATACGCATGCCACGAGAGAGATAGCGTGCCAGCTCAGAAAGCGCAAGCTGATAAACCTCACGTTTGAAGTCAATGACGGCATCGAGCTGAACCCAAAAGGGGACCCAGCGCCAGGCATCAAATTCGGGATGTTCAGAGATTCGCAGGTCAATAGCGCTTTCTGACCCGACTAAACGCAATAAAAACCAAATTTGCTTTTGACCGCGGTAAGCGGGTCTGTGAACCCGGGTAGCGTGTTGTCGGCGTAGGTATTCCTCAGGAACGTCATAGCGTAGCCAATCCCTCGTTCGCCCAACAATTTGGACGGATTCTGGCAATAAACCCACTTCCTCATGCAATTCGCGGTACATCGCCTGTTCAGGGCTTTCACCATGCTGAATCCCACCCTGCGGGAACTGCCACGAATGCTGCCCAACGCGTTTTCCCCAGAAAACCTCGTTATGGCTGTTGAGGAGCACAATGCCAACATTGGCTCTATACCCTTCACGGTCAAGCATGATCGTGCCTCAAATCCTTTAAAATCAATGATTTGATTATATCCATACATGAAAGCATCACAGTCATTTCTCGCAACATTAAAAGAAGCTCCCTCTGACGCAGAGGTGGCCTCCCACAAACTCATGGTGCGCGCCGGCCTGATTCGCAAATTAAGCGCCGGCATTTATAACTACTTGCCTTTGGGTCTGAGGTCAATTCGTAAGGTAGAAAACATTATTCGCGAAGAAATGAATCGCGCTGGTGCAATTGAATTATTGATGCCGATGATCCAGCCTGCTGAGTTGTGGCAAGAGACTGGTCGCTGGGAAAAGATGGGCCCAGAGTTATTGCGAATAAAAGACCGCCATGATCGTGATTTTTTAATTCAACCAACCTCCGAGGAGGTGATTACTGATTTAGCGCGCAATGAAATCAAGAGCTACAAACAGCTGCCTGTAAATTTCTATCAGATCCAAACGAAGTTCCGCGATGAGCGTCGCCCGCGTTTTGGAATCATGCGTGGTCGTGAGTTCAGTATGAAAGATGCTTATTCATTTGATCGCGATACCGAAGGATTAAAAAAATCGTATCAAATCATGTTCGATGCCTACACCCGTATCTTTCAGCGCATGGGTCTTAAGTTCCGTGCGGTCACCGCTGATAACGGCGCGATTGGTGGGTCCGGTAGTCAAGAGTTTCATGTGATTGCCGATACTGGTGAAGATGCGATTGTGTACTGCCCAAATTCTGATTACGCCGCCAATTTAGAGGCTGCTGAGTCACTTGCTTTGTATGCTGTGCGTGCTGCGGCAACGCAAGAGCAGAAAAAAGTAGCGACGCCTGATAAAACCAATTGTGCTGATGTAGCGAAATTCTTGAACCTACCGCTAGATAAAACCGTCAAGTCGTTATTGTTTGCTGCTGATCAAGACAATGGGCCGGCAAAATTATTTATGGTGCTGATTCGTGGTGATCATGAACTTAATGAAGTCAAAGCGAGCAAGATACCTGGCATGGCTGAATCTCGTTTTGCTACTGAGGAAGAAATTCAGCAAGCGTGTCATGCGCCTGCTGGCTACCTAGGCCCTGTTGGCGTGGCAGCGAATGTAACGGTCGTTGCAGATCGGACCGTGGCCAATATGTCAGATTTTATTTGTGGAGCGAATGAAGCTGGATATCATTTGACTGGTGTGAACTGGGGACGCGATTTACCAGAGCCTCTCGTTGTGGATGTGCGCAATGCCATGGTGGGTGACCCTTCACCGGATGGCAAAGGGGTAGTTGATATTTGTCGTGGCATTGAGGTTGGGCACGTCTTTCAATTAGGTACACGCTATTCTGAAGCAATGGGTTGTACCTATTTGGATCAACAAGGTAAAGCACAGCCGATGGTGATGGGTTGTTATGGGATTGGCGTCACTCGTTTGCTTGGTGCTGCAATTGAGCAAGGCCACGATGAGCGTGGCATTATTTGGCCAATTTCGATGGCGCCATTTGAAGTGGTAATTTGCCCAATGAACTACGATAGATCTGAGGCCGTTAAGGCTGCGGCAGATCAATTACATGATGAGCTGATTGCAGTAGGTATCGATGTGATTTTGGATGATCGCGGCGAGCGCCCTGGGGCAATGTTTGCAGATTGGGAGTTGATTGGCGCGCCTTTCCGAGTTGTGATTGGTGATCGCGGGCTTGCTGATGCGCAGGTCGAATTTAAAGGTCGCGTTGATGCAGAGTCACAAAATATTCCACTGACTCAGATCAAACAAAAAGTCATAGAGTCTGTACAAGCTGCAAAGCAGTTGGTGGTTTAACGATTGTTTTTAGTTGTACTAAGTGCTTACTTTTTAAATAAGCCGCCGATGCCCCTGGCGGCCCCTTTTGCGGCCATGCTTGCCATGGTGCGAGCCATCTTGCCACCCTTGAATTGCTTCATCATAGTTTGCATTTGATCAAATTGGGCGAGTAGACGGTTCACTTCTTGTACCTCTACGCCTGCACCTGCTGCAATGCGGCGCTTACGACTTGCTTTGAGTAAATCGGGTTTGGCGCGTTCTCTTGGCGTCATGCTATCGATGATGCCTCGCATGCGCTTTGTTTGTTTATCAGCTGCACTTAAGTTAGTTTTGGAAGCTGCTTGCGCCATGTGACTTGGTAATTTATCCATCAAACTAGCCATGCCACCCATTTGCTGCATTTGGGCAAGTTGATCTCTGAAGTCGCCAAGATCAAAACCACCTTTTGAAATCTTATTGGCTAACTTTTCTGCCTTGGCAACATCTACATTTTGTTGCGCTTGTTCAACTAGGGCAAGAATATCTCCCATGCCCAAAATTCGGCTAGCCATGCGCTCCGCATCAAAAGCCTCAAGCCCATCCATTTTTTCTGCGACACCAATGAACTTCAGTGGCACGCCAGTAACTTGACGAACTGACAAAGCAGATCCACCACGGGAGTCGCCATCAAGCTTGGTCAGAATCACCCCGGTAAGTGGTAGGGCCTCATGGAAGGCTTTGGCAGTGTTGACAGCATCTTGACCCAACATCGCATCAACAACGAAGAGAGTTTCAATCGGACTGAGCGAGGTATGCAGACTTTTAATTTCCTGCATGAGTGCTTCGTCGATACCCAGTCGACCAGCCGTGTCTACTAGCAAGACATCAAAGTAGTGGCGGCGCGCCCAATCAAGTGCCGCGATAGCAATCTCATTGGGTTTTTGATTGGTGTTGCTAGGGAAAAATTCTGCGCCTACCTGATTGGTAACGGTTTGGAGCTGTTCGATCGCAGCAGGGCGATAAACGTCACAAGAAACTGTGAGCACTTTCTTTTTCTTCTTTTCTTGAAGGTATTTTGCAAGCTTTCCAACGGAGGTAGTTTTACCAGCACCCTGCAGTCCAGCCATCAAAATCACTGCGGGTGGCTGAGTGGCTAAATTCAGTTCACCACTTTGACTGGCATCGCCCATCATGACTTGAGCGAGTTCACGCTGAACTACCCCGACTAAAGCTTGCCCAGGACTCAGGCTGCCAACCACTTCTTCACCAAGGGCTTTAAATTTAATTTGCTCTAGTAAAGATTTGACTACTGGGAGGGCTACGTCAGCCTCCAATAAGGCTAGGCGGATCTCCCGCAGCATATCTGCGGTATTGCTTTCGGTGAGGCGCGCTTCTCCCCGCATGGTTTTAACAACGCGAGATAGGCGATCTGTGAGGTTTTCTAGCATTTATCGATTAGACTTTCCAGATGGATATTTTAAGTTACTCAAGTTACGAATTTCTCCCGTCTGTGCTTTATTTGATTCTTTTGCTATTTTTGAGCTTAAGATCAAAGGCTACGGGCCAGTCTTTGGTCTTTTCTGCCTTGATACAGGCGGCAATTTTTGTGATTTTGTTGATTCATGGCATGGTTATTCATGACTCGGTCTTCACCCCACAAGGTTTTGTTTTTGGTTTTGCCCAAGATTTATCTCTAATTGCTTGGGCGGGATTGGCCTTTTATTGGTTTCAATCCTGGTTCATGCCTATATCCAGTTTACGTTGGATAGCAGTCTTGTTTGTGATGATTTATGCCTTCTTGCCCACGATTTTCCCCGGAGCGCTACTTTCACCAAGAGCGGTTTCAGACCCATGGTTTAAAGGGCACTTCATTGTCGCCACGATTGCTGTTGGACTGCTTAGTTTGGCAGCAATGCATGCCATGTTAATGAGCGTCCAAGATCGTGCCTTGCATCGTCAGTTGGCAATTGCTCCCAATAGTCGCTTAGCCCATTGGCTCGAAGATCTTCCGCCTTTAATGACTATGGAGAGTCTGCTCTTTAATTTACTGTATGTCGGATTTGCTTTGCTGACTCTAACGGTTTTCTCGGGCCTATTCTTTTCACAAACATTGTTTGGAAAGCCCTTAGTGTTTGACCATAAGACAGTCTTTGCGCTGATTTCTTGGGTGTTGTTTGGCAGCCTATTGATTGCCCGCTGGCGGGTAGGCTTGCGAGGTAGGGCGGCAATCCGCTGGGTATTGAGCGCCTATACCGCCTTACTCTTGGCCTATATTGGTACTCGATTTGTGATGGAAGTCGTTCTCCAGAGAGCGTGATTCTTTAATGAAGTGGTTACTCCTACTCGTTGGTGTAAGCCTTTTTTATCTTTGGCTTAAAAGTAAAAAACAAGCAGAGCGCAGAACAAATGAGGGCGTAAAAATCCCCGGTCCTGAAGTAATAGTTCAGTGCAAACATTGCAAAGTTCATATTCCGTTATCAGATGCAATCACGAGAGAGGGGCGTGTTTATTGCTCCAGTGAGCACCTCAACACCATTGATAACCAAGGTTGGCTTGGCAATGCTACGTGGTGCGCTTCGCCCAATTTTGATTCACGGCCTACAGCTAACCCACCAGACCTTGTTGTGATTCATCACATTAGCTTGCCCCCTGGTGGCTTTCAGAAACGCTCTTGCACTCAATTTATCGTAGATTTTTTCCAAAATAAGATTGACCCAACTGAGCATCCTTATTTTGCAGAGATTGCAGACCAAAAAGTGTCGAGCCATTTTTTAATTTCTCGTACAGGTGAACTTATTCAGTTTGTCTCTACAGGGAGCAGGGCTTGGCATGCTGGTGTTTCTGAGTTTTTGGGTAGAGAGAGGTGCAATGATTTCTCGATCGGCATTGAGTTAGAGGGTGATGGAGAAACCACTTTTGAAGATGCTCAATACAGCGCACTTGCAAAGTTAGTAGCAAATTTACAACTGACGATCCCCAATCTGCAGTTTGCTGGACATAGTGATATTGCGCCAGAGCGTAAAACTGACCCGGGAGTGCAGTTTAATTGGCAGAAATTCCAAGCTCAAACCGGCATTTCTGAGGAAAACTTTCCCTATGGACTGCGTTCACGATAGACTTCATTTCTAGTATGTGAGCGTACGCTTACTTTTATGCCCTTTATCTAAAAAGGGGCTCTCAATTTTGCACCAAATTGGCCTGAAATGAAGCCGAATTCTCAGTACAAATACTGATAAGGATTTGTCAAAAAAAGATTACCAAAGTAGGAATAATTCCCTATACTTAGTGCCTATCCCAGTTCAAAACACTACATATAGTGTTTGAATGTAGCAGTACCCCATTGTTTTTTAACGATTTTTCACCATAAAACTATATAAATAAGCAGGAGCTCCATGACATACGCTAATCCACAAACGGCAGGCCAACCGGCTGGAACAAATAATCCCAGTTTGAACCCTGCAGGGGCATTAAGCCAAGCTCCTTCAGCTGGCTTTGTAGCCGGGGGCGTGGGCGGTAATCAGGCGACGCAATTGTCGGACTACAAAATTATTCGCCGCAATGGCTCGGTTGTTGCTTTTGAGCCCTCAAAAATTGCGATTGCTGTTACCAAGGCATTTTTGGCGGTAAATGGTGGTCAAGGGGCTGCTTCTGCCCGTGTGCGTGAACAGGTTGAGCAATTAACCCATGCTGTAGTGCGTGCTTTATTGCGTAGTCGGCCAAATGGCGGAACCTTTCATATTGAGGATATTCAAGATCAGGTTGAGCTAGCCTTGATGCGTAGCGGTGAGCATAACGTTGCTCGCGCCTATGTGCTGTATCGCGAAAAGCGCAATCAAGAGCGTGCTTCACAGCAGGGCGTTTCTCAAGATACGCAGGCTGCAAATCAAGCTGGTGAATCTGGCATCAAAGTTACTGATGACGGCGTTGAGAAGTGGCTTGATATGGCTGCTTTGCGTACCGTGATTGAAGCGGCATGTGAAGGCCTGGGCAATCACATTGATGCCACCCCAATCATCACCGAAACGATTAAGAATTTATACGATGGTGTACCCATGGCGCAGGTTTATGACTCTGCCATTCTGGCCTCACGGACCTTGATTGAAAAAGATCCCGCATATAGCCAGGCGACAGCCCGCATCCTGATGCATGTGATTCGCAAAGAGATTTTGGGTCATGAAGTATTGCAGGGCGATATGCAGGCTGAGTACAGCACTTATTTTGCAAAGTACATCAATGAAGGCATTTCCGCAGAGTTGCTTGATCCACGCATGCGTGAATATGACTTGCCAAGATTGGCTGCGGCCCTTAATGCCAGCCGTGATCTGCAGTTTAATTATCTTGGTTTGCAAACCTTGTATGACCGCTATTTCTTGCACATTGAAGACCGCCGAATTGAGATGCCACAGGCTTTCTTTATGCGGGTTGCCATGGGCTTGTCTATGAATGAGTTAGATCGTGAAACTCGCGCAATTGAGTTTTATGAAATCCTCTCTACATTTGATTTCATGTCCAGCACACCAACACTCTTTAATGCTGCAACAACACGCCCACAACTGTCGAGCTGCTATTTAACGACGGTAGAGGATGATCTTGATGGCATCTATGAGGCCTTGAAAGAAAATGCACTGTTGTCTAAGTTTGCTGGCGGTTTGGGTAATGACTGGACAAATGTTCGCGCACTAGGAAGTCATATCAAAGGGACTAATGGCAAGTCACAAGGTGTTGTCCCATTCTTGAAGGTGGTGAATGACACAGCAGTTGCCGTCAATCAAGGCGGTAAGCGTAAGGGCGCGGTTTGTGCCTATTTGGAGACATGGCATTTAGATATTGAAGAGTTCCTTGAGTTACGCAAGAACACGGGCGATGATCGTCGCCGCACTCATGATATGAATACCTCCAATTGGATTCCTGACTTATTTATGAAGCGGGTCATGGAGAATGGGGATTGGACTTTGTTCTCCCCATCCAATACGCCCGACTTGCATGACAAGTTTGGCAAAGACTTTGAAGAAGCTTACGTTGCCTATGAGCAAAAAGCGGACCGTGGCGAGTTGAAGCCTTTCCGCAGAATTCCAGCGCAACAATTGTGGCGCAAGATGCTCGGGATGTTGTTTGAAACAGGTCATCCATGGATTACTTTTAAAGATCCTTGCAATATCCGTAGCCCACAACAGCATATTGGTGTCGTTCATTCGTCTAACTTGTGTACTGAGATCACGCTTAATACCAATGACAGTGAAATTGCAGTCTGCAACTTAGGTTCTGTGAACTTAACTGCACACATGACTACAGATGCCGCTGGCAAGATGACTTTGGATCACGATAAACTCCAAAGAACGATTCGTACTGCAATGCGTATGTTAGATAACGTGATTGACATTAATTACTACGCAGTGGCAAAAGCACGTAACTCGAATTTGAAGCATCGTCCAGTTGGTCTGGGCATCATGGGC
>CANFLR010000049.1 GCA_947447945.1 Burkholderiaceae bacterium | reverse complement strand
TATTTTTGCTTTCTTAGTTGCGCTGAGCCTAATATATAAGGCGGTATAAAACTTTTATTGCAGTAACCGTTGCTTTAATAGACGCTCACTGAGATGTTCTTTAAAAGGACTTCTCATATATACGTATATGCGCATATAAGGAATCTATCATCCACTTACGGTATTAATGAGTTGTCCTTTAAAAGGACACTTCATGCGCAGGGTACCCCGATCACCTCAAGGAGTCGTTATCCTTGTGTCAGTCAAATCCCCGTCGCGCCACCAAACCCTTTCGTTATCCTTGCGTGGGTCAAAATAACTCAACCAAATCAACCCCATACAAACACCCAAGAAAGTTTTGTGCACAAAGTTAGACTCGGGTGGGGCGGATGAGTGTTTAGACTAAGTGAAGCTCAATCTTCTTACCAACTGCGGCAGCATATTTTCGAAGGGTATTAAGACTCGGAGAGTGCTTACCAGTGGCCAAAGAGCTCTCTAATCGAGCAACTGCTGGGGCTTGTGTACCCATCAGTTTGGCAATTTGTGCTTGCGTCAATCCAGACTCTTTTCTTGCCGCAAGAATTTCATCAAGAATAGCGAACTCTTCACGATTCAGTTTATCTACCTCGGCTTTAACAGCTGAGTTCTTGAGCATCTTACTGACCATTTGTTTATGAGTCAGAGTGTTAGTTGTTTTTGTTCTCATTTCTTTAACTCCTTCATGCGTTGCTTAGCAAGTTTTAATTCTTTTTCTGGCGTTTTTTGAGTCTTCTTAATAAAACTGTGGAGCATGACAATTTCTTGTCCAATCATCGTACAAAAGAAAACTCTCGCAATACCCTCAGCACCTTTAAGTCTTAATTCAAACAGACCGCCACCAAAAGCATCGGTATGCGGCAAACCTAAATTTGGACCATACTCAATCATTCGATCAGTCAAGCCAATGTAACGAGCTTGAAGTGTTACAGGCAAATTCATGATGTCTTCTTGAACTTCTTGACTAAAATAAATGATGGAATATGCCATGCGCATATGATAACAAATTTGTTATCAACGAGCAAGAGAAAATTGTTCTTCAAAAGGACAGTCTTGAAGCAGGATTAGACCTCCTAAAGCTGTGGTTTGATTCCGCCCCGGGCCACCAAGAAACACCAAAACCACCTTCGGGTGGTTTTTTCATAGCCAGAATGTTAATGTTTAGCATGAAAAAATTCTTATTATTTTTTATGCTTTCATTGGTAATGAATTTAGCCATTGCCGGGCAAAAGGATTGCGCTATTGTTGTTATGCATGGGAAATGGGGGAATGCCTCATCTTTGGGTTTTTTCTCGAGTCGATTAACAGATTTGTGTGATTACAAAGAAATAGAATTACCTTGGTCTAAAAATCGTTTGTATGACAAGCCTTATCCAGATGCGATCAACGAAATACATCTGCAGGTCAATAATTTCAAGGTGGCGGGTTATAAAAGAGTACTGCTTGCAGGGCACAGTTTTGGAGCTAATGCAGCCCTTGCGTACTTAACCATTTTTGATGATGTTGATGGCGTTATTCTTTTGGCGCCAGGACACACACCCAAATATATGTTTAACCAACAAATGAATCTATCCACCCTTGAGCAAGCACAAGACTTAATAAAGAGCGGAAAGGGAGTCGAAAAAGTAAATTTTGTGGATTTCAACCAGGGACGATCGGAGAGCTTAAGGGCATCAGCCGAGTCTTTTTATAGTTATTTCGATCCTGAGGGCCTAGGAAATATGTCAAGGTCGGCAAAATCAATTAAAAAATCAGTACCATTATTAATGGTGGTCGGGACGAAGGACCCTCTATTTCCTAATGCAGAGCAAAATATCTATATGATGGCTCCAAAAAACCCATATAGTAAATATATGGTTGTCGAGGCTGATCATGGTTCAACACCAAACCTCTCTATTAACCAAGTAAATGATTGGATTGGGGCCTTACTTAGATAACAAATAAATCCATGTATCGGTGGTTCGATTCCGCCCCTGGCCACCAAGAATCACCAAAACCACCTTCGGGTGGTTTTTATTGGGTAGGCTTCAGTTTTATGACTATCAATGTCATGGTTTCGTGCTCTAATGCCACACAATATGATTACTGTCGTTATTGCCTCCTATAAATACGGACACCTTGCCGCCCATTGCATTGAGTCACTACTCTCCCAAACCACTTCTCCTACAAAGATTTTATTTGTAGATGATGGTGGGCTTGATTGCAATCATTTACCAAGCCTATATCCCGATATTGAATACATACTGAGGCATAAAAATTTGGGGGTTGTAGATAATTTTCAAGACATACTTTCTCAGATCAACACGGAATATGTGCTGTTTATAGGGGCTGATAATTGGTTGCGTTCAGACGCAATCGAGCTGTTATCAAATGCGAGTGCTGATATCGTTACTTATGACATTGTTGTTACAGGCGAATTAAAAGAAGAAATCTTAAATCGGGTGCCTGGTGAGACCATGCCTTATCAGGGGGACCTATATTGGGATCGCCAAGAGCGGCACCACGGGTCAATGATGTATCGCACGGCTCGCGGACAAAAAATTGGCTACAAGAAGAGACATAAAGATGGCGCTCATCCCCAAGAGGATTGGAGCCTATGGGATAAGATGCTTGAGCAGGGCGCCTCAGTAGCCAGTATCAAAGAGGGGCTTTTATTCTACAGAAGGCATCGAGAAAATTTTTTGAAATACCCCCACGAAACTTCACTGCCAGCCGAATTAAAGCTAAGTTGCGCCGTTGAAGAATAGCTAGAGTCAGATCCCGGGCTCTGGTTCGATTTCACATCGGGCCACCAAGAATCACAATAGCCCAATAATCGGGCTATTTTCTTTAGAGGTATTGACCAATTTTAGGCTCAGATGTAATGTCTAATCTGTTGTGATCTCTCGAGTTTTAGGGCTAGTATTAATGGAGCCTTCTTATTATTGAAAGGATTGATAATATGTTTTTGCCTACTCCTCACGATGCTAAAGATGCAATCTCAAAATACGCCGGTTTCTTTGGGATGGTTGTCAGCATTGCATTTGCACTTAATTTAATTTTGCCTACAGGCGAGACTCTTTCGAATGCTCCTAAGTTAGTCGCGTCAATTTTGATCAGTATTTTTCTTGGCTGGTTATCTTTTGCAATTAAGTCCAAAAATAAACCATAAGTTTTTATTGGCCCTTGGTCTATTTCGACCTAGCCACCACAGTTCTACATGGCTCACTTAGTGGGCCATGTAGTTTTTTAATAGCTTGAAGTTAAGCTAATTATTTAATAAGGGTTACTGGTTGTTTTGCTGTGCTACTAATGCGCTGTGCTACTGAACCCATTAGCATATCTAAAAAACCACCCCGTCCTTTTGTGCCCATCACAATCAAATCAACCCTGTCTTTATTGGCAAGCGCAATAATCTCTTGAGCAATATGACCACGCTTAATAACCATACTATGTTTGATATGGGCTACATCAAGAACTTTTTGTGCAGCCTTCAGCTCTTTCTCGCTTACTTCTCGCAAATAATCATCAACAACACTTTTAGCAACAAATTGCTTTACATGCCCAAGCCCCACATCATCATGAACGCTAATCAATGTAACGGTAGTTGGACTCCGAGAATTTTTAGCTAGCTTAGCAACATATTTTGCTGCGTTAAGAGATGACTTAGAGCCATCAATTGGTAGAAGAATTTTCATTTTGGCGCCCCTTTTAGGAAATTAAGCCGATGTAGCCACTTCCAGTCTAGGCTTATAAGTTGTCATTAGCAAATCATCAATTCAAGCTGTCAGATATGGTTTTATGGGCCCTTTTGATCTCAATCAACAGATGAGCCCATATTTTTCTTATTACACTTCTGAGTCATCTATTGAGGGCATACTGCACAGATAAGTTAATAAGGTGTCGCGCCATGGGCAAAGAAATTTTTTCAACGATGACACGAGGCATATTGTTATTGAAAAAATGGGCGTACTCTAGAGTAGGCAATATTCATTTCAATTTAGGATCTATGCAGATTAAATTCATCATGTGCTTCATGCTTGCCATAGCTTTTTCTAAATTTACCGCTGCTGTTGAGGAGAGCCCTAGTGGCGAGAAAATCTATAAGGAAGTTTGCTTTGCTTGCCACGCTCAGGGCGTTGCCAATGCCCCAAAGTTAGGCGATAAAGCTGCTTGGGGAAAATTAATTGCTGAAGGACAGGTCATTATTACAGCGCATGGATATGTTGGAATAAGGGCAATGCCACCAAGGGGCGGCAAGGAAGGCTTATCAGTAGAGCAATTTTCTAAAGCATTAAATTACATGGTGAGCAAGTCGGGAGGGCAGTGGGGCCCGCCAGATAAAGACATGATCGAGGAAATCAATAAAGAAATTACTAGACGTAAAAATACACAGTAAGCTCGTTATGATTGCAAATGAATAAAGAAATAGAAGATCACTAACTGCCAATATCTTTTCAGAAAGTAGCTGCGAAGAGATCTGCATTTATTTTGGAGAAACACAATGACTATGACACACTACATGGAATTATTGGCCGTTAATCAGCCTTGGAATTTAATGATCTTTATGGCTATCCCAATTATTTTGGCTGAAACTCTTGCAATTACTGAGTTGTATATCCTCTTTACTCGTAAGTTTGATGGTGCCGTTTACTACCTTAATCGTTTTGCTGGAATTGCTGTCGGCATTTATTTTATGGGAATCATTTACTACATTGTCACTAATGCTGTCATTCCAGTTACTAGGGCAGGCGAGTGGAGAACGGCGATTGATGTGATTGCCGTGGGAAGTTACGTGATTGCTGGCTTGCCATTGATCTGGATTGCCTTACAAGAAGTTGACCTAGTGAATCAAGCGCTAGATCAAATGAGTAGACTAAAAATTCACGCTACATGTGTAGCTTTGTTCTTGGTGTTTGGACATATCGCCATGATTGCCGGTATGGTCGATCCAAGTATTCTTGGTTATCAAGTCGCTAATCCTCATCAAATTAGCGGACAAACTGACCATGAGAATTCTGATTCAGCGCTAAATCAGAAAATAAAGCAAAACATGCCGATGAATAATCAAGCACATAGCCATTGATTTGGGCGACGAATGCAGGCCCCATAGTTTGCTCTGCCTTAAAGGATTTCGCTCGGATCAAAATCAACCTCTACTTTTGCCCCACTTGGATCATAAAAAAATACTTGCCAAATATTAGACCCAGTTTGTTGGCGATGCTCATAAGGCACATTCACGTCATTGAGATGTTTAATGAATTTACTGAGACCCACTCCAGAAAAAGCAATATGGTCAATTACCCCCTCTACAAGTTTATCTGTAGAGCTAACCCCAATAATATGTAGCACAGCATTTTTTTCAATGTAAAGCCATGCACCAGGAAATGGGAGCTTGGGCCGATAGCCTGACTCTAGGCCTAAGACTTTTTGATAAAAAGAAACAGCCAAATCGACATCATGGCTGAGAACGGTAAAGTGGTTCATCCCCACTATTTTCATATTGTTCCCTTTCAATTGCATCGCACTTCCCAATACTGTATTCATGTTTTCTTTTGCGGGATTAACGGCCTCTTCCCTGACTGATTCTACCTCGGGCTTCCAAGAAGCACTAAAACTACCTTTGGCCCTTTTTAATTGCGCTCACTTATTTAAAGCACTGTCTATATAAAGATAAAGCGCGAATGTAATAATGTTCATTTGCTGATTTGTATTTAAATAGAAAAGCGTTGAACCCACTTGAATTTTTTTAAAAGTCCATCCTTTATTCAAGGCGCCAAGTCAATGGCTGAAGCTGCGACTGCTATAGGAGCCTGGTCGCTTGTTACTAATATTGCACTGATTGGCGCCGGGCTAAATGCTTTTGAAACCTTTTCATTTAATGTTTTGGTTTACGCTGGATCTGCTCAATTGGCGGTGATGCCGCTCATTAACGGCGATTATCCGTATTGGACTATATGGCTAACTGCGCTTATTGTAAATTCACGATTTTTAATATTTAGCGCAGCCATTCAGCCCCACTTCAAACATTGCTCTTTTCTTGAGCGGGCTGGCATTGGCTACTTAAATGCAGACATTACTTTTGCAAAATTTCTACAAAAATTTCCTTCTACGAATTCAGGGGGCGGATCAAAGGACGAGCTTCTGTATTACCTAGGCTTAGCCATAACCAATTGGTGCATTTGGATCGTAGGGGTGCTGGTTGCGATTTTTTTCGGCGTTTACATACCCAGCTCTTGGGGAATCGGTTTTGCTGGAACCTTGGCCTTAATAGCTTTGATTGTTCCTGCCATTAAAAATAAGACTGCTGTAGTCTCGGCTCTAGCCGCTGCTATCACCTGTATTTTCACGATTAACTTGCCATATCGCCTCACTATCGTATGTTCGGTAATTACAGGTGTTTTGGCTGCCGTGCTGATGGATAGACATCAGAAGCGAGCCAACACATGAGTATATTTGAGCTATGGATTGCTTTCTTTGGTTTGATGTTGATGACGCTGATTGCGCGAGGGTTCTTTTTGTTAGTAGGCTCAAAATTTCATATTTCTGAAGCTGCTCAGGAGTTCTTACGCTATGCGCCCACTGCGGCATTGATAGCCATTGTGCTCCCGGAAGTGATATTTTCTAAGGACGCCAACTCCCAATTATTTGAGCTCCATTTGTTTTTTCCACAGATCTTTGGAGTTATTGCCGCAGTCATTGGCTTTTTGCTTACAAAAAGTATGCTGGCAACAATATTCTTTGGCATGCTTGCCTTCACTGCAGCTAGGTTCTTGATCTAAAGGCGGCAATCCTCTAGAAACAAGTTGCCTCATCTCTGCTACAGTAATAGCAAATTTAGTCATCGCTTGTGCCTTCATTCATTGAACAGGAGCTGCTATCAGAAATCACCTAGTAGTATTCATTGGAGCAATCATTGCTGGAGCAACTCTTGTAGCTCACGCTGCTGATCCTGCAAATACCTATCCTAATAAACCAATTCGCTTAATCGTGGGATTTTCACCAGGCGGTTCAGCAGATACGGTTGGTCGAGCTTTAGCGGAAGGCCTAGCAGCCCGTCTAGGGCAACCCGTGATTGTTGAGAATAAGGCGGGAGCTAACGGCAATATTGCTGCGGAGATGGTGGCTCATGCTGCGCCTGATGGATACACGATTTATTTCCCATCCATTGGGCATGCAGTAAATGTGTCTCTCTATAAAAACTTATCTTACGATCCTATAAAAGATTTTACGGCTATTGGCGGAGTGTTTACAGCCCCAAATATGTTGGTAGTGTCAATGAATTCACCATATAAGTCGGTAGCGGATGTAATCAGTGCAGCTAAAGCAAATCCTGGTAAGTTAACATTTGCCTCCAGTGGTAACGGCACCTCAGTGCACCTCTCTGCCGAATTATTTGAGCGCATGGCTAAAATTGAAATGACCCATATCCCTTACAAGGGAACTGGTACCGCTATGCCTGATGTTATTTCTGGACAGGTGGACATGATCTTCCCGAATCTGCAAGTCGTTTATCCCCAAGTGAAAGCGGGTAACCTGCGCGCTTTAGCCGTCGCTACTGCCAAACGCTCTGCCGCCGCTCCTGACGTGCCAACCATCGCTGAATCTGGTTTGCCTGGGTATGAAATGGCTACCTGGTATGGCTTGCTTGCCCCTGCAAACTTACCAGTCAGTATTCGTAATCGCCTAAATAAAGAATTACAAAGTATTTTGGCCGACCGAAAATTTAAAGATAAACTCATTTCACAGGGTGCCGACCCGATGCCAGGCACACCTGAGCAATTTTCTCAATTGATTAAAAGTGAAATCGAGCGATGGAGAAAGTTGATCGCCCAATCGCAAATTACTATCGAGTAACACGCCCTAACGAAAACAACGCTTCTTTCAGCAGCTGGATTTATGTCACCCATCAAAAGGGCGATACCCGAAAAGGCGTAAAAGAGTTATTTATCCAGGGGCTTACGAAATAAAACAATTATTGCGGGCAATCCTGATCCACATTGATCATGCCGTGCCTTTTGGGGTGATCTTTAAAAATAAGTGCTATATTTTAAAAAAAACAAAGCTATAAAAAAGGGGGAGCAGTGAACCAAATCAGATTGGGCTTAATTACTTCATTATTTTTGATAATTAGCACTTCAATATCCGCAGCACAATTAATTAGCCCTAAAGAGGCCGCCCTTCCAGCCGCGGCAAATGTACCTGCTACGAGAGGGATTTCGCGTGGACCAGCTGTAAGGCTTGGCTCTCCCGAGGCTGACACCCCTGTCATCTCCCCTTTTGATTTCAGAGTGCTTTTTGAGGCAAGGGGAGATGCAAAAATTGACCCAACATCAGTTAAGGTGATCTACTTGAAATCACCTTTCGTTGATTTAACTCCGCGATTGAAAAATGCTATTTCAGCAAATGGAATTGATTTTTCAAAGGCAGCAGTGCCTCCGGGCACTCATTTAATTCGCGTCTCCGTTAAAGATTCTGATGGTCGTGAGACTAACTCAGTCCTGACCTTAGTCGTAGCCAAATAATGAATTGTCCATACTGCCTATCAGAGGTAGCAGAAGAGGCAGTAGTTTGTAAGGTTTGTACTCGCGATCTTTACCTCTTTAAGCCAATGATGGCTAAGTTAGCTGAATTGGAGAATCAATTAGCCGGCATCCCAAATCAAGAAGCTTATGAAGAGAGGATCGCCGAGCTAGAGGCTTTAGTTGAGGATCACGAATCTAAGCGCGTTAACAATAGAGGTTTAAAAGAAACCCTATTTGATGCCCTTTTATTTTTGGTGCTTCCTCTAATACTCCTATTGGGCGCACATGACATCATCACGGTTGTTTACGACACCAAAATGGTCTATTTGAGGATTGTTTCGATGGTGCTTCCATTGCCATTTGGTTATTTCTTATTCAAAGGCATTAAGCGTAATGTATTGCCCTGGTTTTCTGGAGCAGTCTTGCTGGCAATTTGTGCTGTGATTGGCATGAGTTGGATAACCAGCCTTGTTGATCAATCCCCAGTTTTTCCACAAAACGCCTTTGAGTGGCGTGAAGTCTTGGAGTATGCAGCGAGCATTGCGTTTAGTTTTCTTACTGGAATGTTGATCGGGCGAATTATTTATAACCAAAAACATCAACGAAGAACTGCTTCCGTTGGGCCGTTGATGAAATTTGCATTGGGAATATTTGGCGAAGGCGATCTATCACCAGAAAAATTACACAACCTCATGAAAAAAGTTAACGAATATGGCGGCACTGTTGTGGCATTAGGCACCACCGCAATATCTATATACACAGGACTAAAACATATTCTTTAGTATAAAAATAGTCGTTCATTACTTAATTACACGACCACTCAATTCAAGGGATAGATTTATGCGTCACCTTCAATTATTCCTAAGCATCTTTCTATTTTTGGTTTGTGTTATTTCGAACGCTCAATCCCTTGAGAAAATAACTGCAGCCGGGGGAGAAGAAAAATCTACCCAAATAAGTAAAGATGAAGCGCGAAAGATATTGCGGGAAGTTGTACCAAATGGTGCCACTCCAGAACAATTAGCTAACTTTTACAGAAAACAAGAAACGGCTGCTTTTCAGCTAGGCGAGTTTAATAAAGTAATTGAGATTGATAAGGCATGGCTAGAGGCAATGCCTGAGCAACTTAAATTTTCTCCGCTTTGGCAATTATGGGCAGCTGAATATGCTTATGGCGACCCTAAAAAAGGACTAGACTATGGCGAGCAAACTTTAAGACTCGCTAAGAGCCCTATAGAAAGAGGATTGGTTCAATCACAGCTATCTGCACACTATATTTTTCAATACAACTTTGGGCGCGCCCAAGAGTTAATTGATGCGGCTCAGAATACATACAAGAATGAAATTCTAAGCAATTTAAGCACATACAATTCAACGCAAAAATGCCAAGCTTCAAGAATAGAGCTTACTTATTACCTCAATCAAGCAAGGATTCTGAGGGATCATGGGAAAAATGAAAAAGCCCTAGACTTAATTAACGAACTATTGACCAAAAATAAATTGGTTGATATTTGTACCGATGCGATTAAGAGGACGCAAACTTTTGCTTTGAATGATTATTCAGTTTTATTAAGCGTAAAAGTAAGCTTATTGGTTAACCTCAATAGAACTATAGATGCTGAATATGAATTTCGAAAGTATGTTGAGTTCTGCAAAAAGAATGGGCTCTACGATGCTAATAAAAATGGAATAGTGATGCGTCTTATTCACATCAAAATGGCCGAGGGAAATTGGAAAGTTGTAGAGCAGTTATCGTTGCGAGAATTAAATAATCTGGGATCTGAGGCACAAATAAACTTTAGAAAAATAGAGGCTTTTAAATCCTTGCGCATGGCTTATATTGGCTTGGGAAAATGGCCTGAGGATTTGAGCTTAATTACCACAACCGATAGTCTGATTGGAAGCAATGCTACATTCAAAAATATGTGGTGGAGCGGCAAAGATCATGCACTAGTTTATTTAAATAACAATCAAGTGGCTGATGCGATTCGGGATGCGAAGATTGCTTTAAATAATCATGAAAAAAGATTTGGCCCTAATCATTTCTACACGGCACAAGTTGCTGGAATTTTAGGTATGGCTTTATTTCGCAGTGGCGACAACTCACAGGCAAAGATTTATTTTGACAGAGCGTTAAAGGGTATCTTGCAGCCAGTTGGAGTTTCTGAGCAAACAGCTAATCTGGGCTACAACAAAATTTACTCTTCACTCATTTTATTTGATTATTTAAAATTTTTAGCAGAAGAGGCAAAGGCAGGAAATGTAGAGTCGTTACAGTTATCTTTCCAAATTGGAGATTTTTTACGCTCTTCTGTTACTCAGCAGGCCATCCTTGCCTCCGCATCTCGATCATCTATTTCACCCCAATTAGGCTCTCTACTCAGGGAAAGGGGGGATCTAATCAATCAAATGAGCGCTGGCTACTCCCAAATTGAAAGCATGATGGACAGAGGGGTCTCAGGTGTGCAGGTAGATGAGGTGCGAAAAGCAGTCTCTAATATGCAACTTAGGAGTGAGGCGCTATCCAAAGATATCGCCAGGCAGTTTCCAGATTTTGAAAAACTCATAAAGCCCGATCAGCCAAAACTCAAAGAGATCGCTGGACAATTGGGTGCTGATGAAGCTTTGGTGTCCGTGTTTGTGACCCCAGACTATGCTTATGTGTGGGGCATTTCTAAATCTGCCCCGCCTGCCTTGGAGCGTATAGATATAAAAGGCCAAGAAGTCGAAAAACTTGCTAACAATCTTCGTAATTCTCTAGATGTGAGCAGTAAATTGGGTGGCAAGTTGCCCTCGTTCGATGTTAAATCTGCAAGTGAGCTGTACAGCCGTATCTTGGCGCCAGTAGAACAGCTCTGGAGAGGAAAAAAGACTCTCATCTTTGCCTCATCAGGAGCGCTATCTCAAATTCCAATTGAAACCCTAGTGACAAAAGCTGGAGAATCAAATACAACCCCGCCTTCCCAGCTCAGTTGGTTGATGCGGGATATTGCTATTGCATATACCCCTTCAGTTTCAGGTTGGCTGGCCTTAAAAAAGGCTAAATCGAGCGGCGCTAAAAATCCATACATAGGCTTTGCGGATCCTATATTTAATATGAAGGGTGGAAACCAAAAGAGTGACATCTCCAAGGGGCCGGCAATTGAAGTCGAAGGCGTAGAGCTGGTGAATTCAATTGAGTACTCTCAATTACCACCATTACCGGAAACTAGGGCCGAGTCT
>CANFLR010000048.1 GCA_947447945.1 Burkholderiaceae bacterium | reverse complement strand
TTAATGGCACAAAGTGCCCCTACAGTCAAAAAGCTGGCTCTAGAATTAGGCGGTCATGCACCCTTTATTGTTTTTGAAGATGCTGACATTGATGCTGCCGTTGCTGGAGCAATCATTTCTAAATATCGCAACTCTGGTCAAACCTGTGTTTGCGCCAATCGGATTTACGTTCACACCAAAGTACACGACCTCTTTGTAGAAAAATTCTCCAAAGCAGTGCAAGCGCTCAAAGTGGGTAATGGTCTTGAAGGTGGCATTTCTCAAGGTCCTTTAATTGACCAAGCTGCCCTAGAAAAAGTAGAGCGGCATGTTGCTGATGCGCTCGCCAAAGGGGCGAAACTGGTCATTGGCGGTAAGCGCTCGGCCCAAGGCGGCACTTTCTATGAGCCTACTATCCTCGCCAATGTGAGTAATGACATGCTCATTAGTTATGAAGAAACCTTTGGACCAGTTGCTCCCATTATTCCCTTTGAGAACGATGAAGCCGTGCTTCAGTTGGCGAATAACAGCGAGTACGGCCTTGCATCCTATTTTTATAGCCGAGATATTGGCCGAATTTGGAAAGCCGCTGAGGCCCTAGAGTACGGCATTGTCGGCGTGAATACTGGCCTGATTTCAAATGAGGTGGCTCCATTTGGTGGAGTCAAACAATCTGGCTTGGGCCGTGAAGGTAGCGTCCATGGAATGGATGAATACCTCGAATTGAAATATGTTTGTTTAGGCCTGTAAAGAGAAGTTTTGCCTGGCTTGAGTGGCGCCTAAATACCACTTAGCCTAACTATTTTTTTGGTAGACCAAATCCCAAACACCGTGACCTAATTTAAGGCCACGGTTTTCAAACTTCGTAAGAGGCCGATAAGTTGGCTTCTCAACATAGCCAAGATGATCATCACGAATTTGCTCTATGGTAGGTCTAAATTCATTTGAGATCACTGAATCATCCTTGATCGCATCTTCCAGTGTGAATGTTTCAATCCGCACCCTCACTTGAGATGTATTTTGCAAAGCCTCTTGGGCGTTAAGCACCAACAACATTTGCTCGGCGTAGTTATGCCAATCGGTTGCGAGATGCAAATAGGCTCCGGGCTTCAAGCGCGATACCAGTAGTCTGACAAATTCAGCCTGGATCAAGCGACGCTTGTGATGGCGCTTCTTATGCCAAGGATCTGCAAAATAAATATGAATACCATCCAAGGAGTTGGGAGTAATCATTTTTTCCAATACCTCTACCGCATCATGACGAATGATGCGCACATTGTTCAAACCTTGTTCACCGATGAGTTTTAATAAAGCACCAACTCCTGGCGGATGAACCTCTACTCCCAGGAAATCATCTTGCTGACGTAATTTGGCAATCTGAGCAGTAGTCTCGCCCATACCAAAACCAACCTCCAAAATCTTTGGATTGGTAGAGCCATTAAATGCCTGCTCTAAATGCAGCGGGGCATCTTGAAAAGGAATTAAAAATCTTGGGCCAAGCTCTGCAATAGCGCGTTGCTGGCCTGCTGTTGTCCTGCCAGCACGCAGAACAAATGAGCGAATACGATCTAGTTGCCGCTCGCCACCACCCAAACGATTCTCAGAACTCAACTTAAACCAAGACCTTCCTAAAGTAGGCAATCGTTTCTTTTAGGCCATCCTCAAGATTAACCTTGGGTTGCCAACCGAGCTTTGCTTTAGCCAACTCAATATTAGGTTGACGTTGCTTAGGGTCATCAGATGGTAAGGGTTGATAAATAATCTTGGATTTGCTGCCTGAGAGTTTTAATACAGCTTCAGCCAATTGCAACATCGTGAACTCGCCTGGGTTGCCAATATTAACGGGGCCCGGAAAGCCCGCTTCGGAGTTCATCATTTTGACCATCGCATCAATCAGATCGTCAACATAACAAAAGCTACGGGTTTGCTGACCATCACCATAAATGGTGATGTCCTGACCTTGGAGTGCTTGGACGATAAAGTTACTCACCACGCGCCCATCATGAGGGTGCATGCGAGGGCCATAGGTATTAAAGATGCGCACAACCTTAATATCCAATTGATGCTGACGGTGGTAATCAAAAAATAAGGTTTCTGCACAACGCTTGCCTTCGTCATAGCAAGAACGAATCCCAATTGGGTTGACTTTGCCCCAGTATGCTTCTGGCTGAGGATGTACCTCTGGGTCACCATAGACTTCACTAGTAGAGGCTTGCAAGATCCGTGCACGAGTTCGCTTAGCTAAACCCAACATATTGATCGCGCCGTGCACGCTAGTCTTGGTGGTTTGCACGGGATCATATTGATAATGTACCGGTGAAGCTGGGCAAGCTAAGTTGTAGATCTGATTAGTTTCTACATAGAGTGGAAAAGTGACATCGTGACGCATCACCTCTAAATTAGGGTTACCCAATAAGTGGACTAAGTTTTGCTTAGTACCCGTAAAAAAGTTATCGACTACCAAAACCTCATTGCCCTCTTTGAGCAGTTTCTCGGTGAGGTGTGAGCCTAAGAACCCAGCTCCGCCAGTGATCAGGATTTTGTTCATAGATAAAACCTTTTAGATATTTTGTTCATTTTAACTGCGTTTGTCTGGCCTTAAGCCTGAGGGGCGCTCCAACCTGCTGAATGATAGGCATAGATAACTTCAGCCAAAACAATAGAAAGGGATGTCATAAAGGAAACTAGGCCCAGCACAAAGGTCCAAATGACATAACTGGTCTGTACAGAATGAGCTGCACCAGTTTGAAATAAAAACAGCTCCAGTACTGTTAGTGAAATCAAGACGCCACTCAACACATTAAAAAAGATCGCTGAGGTGCATAGGCGCCCGCGGGTTTTTGCCTCTTGCAACTCAATCAACATATGCTCTCGGAGTAGCGCAGGGATAGTCTGCTCACCACTGTAAAGCTGACTCTGAATGGAGCGCATGCGATCGACTGAGCGCGCTAAACGTGCCGAGACTGCATTAATTAAAGTGGCCACTGCCGTCAATAAGAATACTGGGGCAAGCGCTAACTGAATATTATTAGTGATCGCATCAATTGATGCATCCATAGGGATTCCGGTTCCAAAGAGTGGCATAGCCTTGCCTATCCTATTCTGAATTCTTTTAGTGAGTCCAGGCAATCAAGCCAGTGTATGAAGTTAAAAGAATAAATAACCCAAACACAACACGATACCAAGCAAAGGGGATGAAGTTATGCCTAGCGACATAATGAATTAACCATCGCACGCAAATAAATGCGGAGATAAAAGCAGCAATAAAGCCAAGTAACATCGCAAACCCATACGCAGCGCCATCATTGCCTGCAAATTGCGTGGCTGGCATTTTCCACATTTTCAGTAACTCATAAGCTGTTGCACCACCAATCACTGGAATCGCCAAAAAGAAAGAAAACTCGGTCGCTATAGCTCTAGGCAGGCCAAAGAGCATTCCGCCAATAATGGTTGCACCAGAGCGCGAGGTTCCCGGAATCAATGCTGCGCACTGCGCAAGCCCTACCTTCAAGGCATCTAATACAGTGAGATCGTCAACCGTTTTAACTCGATGAAGTTGATGGTCATGCTGCAAACTTGCCTGCCTACGCTCAGCCCAAAAAATAATGAGTGCCCCACTAATAAAAGCAAATGCGACAGGGATGGGAGAAAATAAAACCGCTTTGATGTGTTTACCAAATAAAAGACCCAGAGTCATTGCTGGGAAAGAAGCAATTACGAGATTTAGCACAAAGCGGCGCGAGCGGGTGCTAGAAAAAAGACTGGAGACTACAGACCATAATTTTTGGCGAAACTCCCAACATACTGCCAAAATCGCTCCGAACTGAATAATTACCTCAAAAGCCTTGCCCCGCTCATCATTGAAATTCAAGAGGTCGCCCACCAAAATCAGGTGCCCGGTGCTCGAAATCGGGAGAAATTCCGTTAAACCCTCTACCACCCCCAAAATAAGCGCTTTTGCCAATAATATTAGTTCCATAAGCTCGATTTTATAGGCTTCGCAGGTCAATGTCGGGATTAAATAACGCTTAAAACTCCGAACTAAAGCCTTTTTTTCAAATTAGCCTTAAACTTCATGGCACATTAAAAAAGTAACTGAATTACATGACTGAAGCACGTTTTAGACTTTCTAAACAATCTATATTTGGTTTAATCCTAAGTCAGGCGCTTGGACTAGCAATGGCCCAAGCTCCAGCAGGTGCTCGCCCCTCACTACCCACGCCAATGAGCGCTCAGGAGCTGGTAGGTCTAGATATCCCACCCCAATTCGTTGCAGCGCCAAAGTCGGCGCTCCCCAGCAATCCAGCACCTTCTAATGTCAATAAGGGCAGTGCGACAAATGCCAACTCAGGCCAGTTGACTGATTTGATTAACCTCTACCAAGAGGCTGCCTTTAGCGATCCCGTCTTGAGCGCGGCCCGCTTTACTTATCAAGCGGGTAAAGAGCTGTACTGGCAAGGTTTAGCCTTGCTGCTTCCTCAGGCAAATGCCACTCCGGGTGGCACCCGTTATTACCAACACGGGGTTGGTACTACGGTAGTCGCAACCGGGCCTGGAAACTCGCGGGTTTTTGACCAAAAAAGTTACACGGTTACCTTAACGCAACCAGTATTTAATATGGCAGCCTTAGAGGCCTTTAGGCAAGGTGACCTCAATACCAAGCTAGCGGATATGCGCTTCTATTTAGCGCAACAAGATCTGATTGTGCGGGTTTCTCAAGCTTATTTTGACGCTCTGACTAGTCAAGATAACGTAGAGCTATACCGCAATAAAAAAGGTCTTATTAAGCAACAGCTTGATATTGCACAAGCCAAATTTGACGCAGGTCTTGCCACCATTGTGGATGTGAATACAGCACAGGCGGCCTTAGATCTCAGCAACTCACAAGAGATTGCAGCGCAAGCAGACTTAGTTGTGAAACGTGGGGTACTAGAACAATTGGCTGGAAGACCTGTTGGAGCCCTCAAACCCCTTACCAAAGAAGCCAAGATTGATGGCGTTCTAAAGGACCCTCGCTCTAAAAGCAAAGACTCCAAAAACGCTCCGATTGCCGATAGCGTTAATCCACAGCTACCTCCAGGCCAAAATCTAGAGGATTGGATTAATCAAGCAGAGGCAGCCAACTTCAGTGTCTTGGCAGGCCAGCTCAGCGTTAGCCTCGCAGAAAGTACCTATCGCGCTTCGCAGGCTCTAAATTACCCCTCCCTAAACTTGGTGGGCAGCAGTGGCTTTAATACCTCCAACGGTACGCCCACCAGTTATACGCCCGCAAACACAAACGTATATAACAACACGATTGCGCTCCAAATGACCATTCCGTTGGTCTCTGGGGGATATAACAGTGCTGTCATTAGGCAAAATGCAGCGCTGCTCGATGCTGCCAAAGCAAACTACGATAATGCGCGCCGTACGGCAGCGCAAACTACCCGTACTGCATTCACTGGCTTCTATGGTGGCTTAGCCAGCGTTAAAGCTTATGAAGCAGCGGAGCGCTCTACTACTTCAGCACTTGAATCAAGCAAACTGGGTTTCCAAGTAGGAACATTAATTAACGTGGATGTCTTAATCGCACTCGATGCGGTGATCAACACCCGCTCACAACTTCAGCAAGCGCGTTACAGCACCATCCTAAATGCCATTAAGTTAAAAGCGAGCGCTGCTGCGCTTTCGGACGAAGATTTACTGGCGATTAATTCTTTATTGCGCTAATAGCTTTAAAGCAGCTGCCAGCACTTCATCAATACTTGGGGAAGCTTGCATATCCCCCACGTTCATAATGTGCTCAGACCAATACCCCTCGGTTTTCCACAGTGGTGAATCGCAATAAATCTCCACGGTTGGCTTACCCAATACTGCTGCAAGATGTGTGAGTCCAGTATCAACCCCCACAGTCAAGGCAGCACCACTAATGATTGAGAATGCCTGCTGAATAGAAAAGGCATCCGGAACAATCGCCCCTGGAATTTCACTCGCTAGTAGTGCGCTGAGCTTCTTCTCGCTAGGATTGCCCCAAGGAAATACGACTTGATAGCCTTTGCTTGATAAAGCACTCCCTAGAGCGACCCAATGCTCATTGCCCCATCGCTTAGCTGCCCGCGCCGTTGAATGAAAACAAAGAACATAGGGCTTTTTAAAAGTTGATTGGCAGGAGGTAATCTCCGTCGAATTCCATTGCGCAAGAGACGAATCAGGATAAAAACGAATATTATTCGCCTGACGATCTAGCGCTGACCAAGCCAAAGATGCACTCATCACAGCGCGTGAACGATCAATTGCATGACAGTGTTTTGCTACTGGTACTGCTTTGGTATAGAAAAAACGTGCTATCGGCTCGTACCCTGAAAACTCAGTGGCATTAGCTAACCCTGCAACGACTGCATCTCTAGACTTACGGGCTAAAGCACAAACTAAAGCCGACTTTAAAAGGCCTTGTGTCTCAATCATCACATCGTAAGAAATCACCTGCAAATCTTTTTTGAATGCGATGAATTCTTTCCAGGTTTGCAATCTAAAGAGATTTTTCTTCCAGCGACGTAATCCAAATGGAATGATGCGATCGATGCCGCGAAAACCCTCTTTAGATTGCAAGGGAACCAGTAAGTCGACATAAGCCTCTTCAACCACCCAATCGATTCGGGCATCTGGCAAACGTGCGCGTAAATCCCACACAATGGGCAAGTTATGTAATACATCGCCAAGTGAAGATAACTTCACTAATAAAATTTTAGGGGATGAGTTTGGTATCGCCATCAAAACTTGGGTGCTTGATCCCAAGAGAGGCCCGCCAAATCTTTGGCATTCATATTTGGGGAAATACCAGCGGGAAGAGGCCACTCGATCCTGAGTGTGGGATCATTCCAAGCTAAACAGGCTTCGCTTTTCGGGTCGTAATAATCGGTGGTTTTATACAAAAATTCTGCGGTGGGCGTCAACACTAAAAAACCATGTGCTAAGCCAGGCGGAATCCATACTTGTTGATGATTTTGCGCGCTTAACTCGACACCAAACCACTTGCCATAGGTGGGAGAATCTTTACGAATATCGACCGTCACATCAAATACCGAGCCCGCTACTACCCGCACCAATTTTCCCTGTACCTTCTCTGTTTGATAATGAAGGCCGCGCAAAGTCCACTGACGCGAAAAAGAATGGTTATCCTGCACGAACTCATCATGACGCTCAATCGCACTGGCAAAATCTTGGACATTGTATGACTCAGTAAACCAACCGCGCTCATCACCAAATACTTTAGGTTCGATTACATAACAGCCTTCAATTGCTGTTTTGGTGACTTGTAATTTTGAGTTTGACGACATCAGCTAACCTTTTTTGGCAAGGAATCAGGAGGATTTGAAGAGATACTGAGGTCTATCAGCAACTTACTCAAATACTGACCATAACTATTTTTACTGAATTGCTTGGCGACCTTCTCTACTGTCTCTGCAGTAATCCAACCTTGTCGATAAGCAATTTCTTCAGGACAAGCAATCATCAAACCTTGACGTTTTTGCAGGGTCGCTATGAATCCTGCAGCATCCAACAAAGAATCGTGGGTACCCGTATCTAGCCAAGCAAAACCACGTCCCATGATTTCAACATTGAGTTGATCTTGCTCTAAATAAACCCGATTGACATCCGTAATCTCGAGTTCACCGCGAGCGCTGGGCTGGATTGAGGCGGCAATATCACAGACCTGATTATCATAAAAATATAGGCCAGTTACAGCATAATTACTGCGGGGCTGCACAGGTTTCTCGTCAATGGAGATGGCCTTATGGTTTTTATCGAACTCTACTACGCCATACCGCTCTGGATCGGTGACGTGATATGCAAAAACCGTTGCACCCTTTTTTCGCACATCTGCACTGGAAAGGTTATCGACCAATTCATGGCCATAAAAAATATTGTCTCCAAGCACTAAAGCACTAGGATCATTGCCAACAAAGTTCTTGCCCAAAGTAAATGCTTGAGCAAGCCCATCCGGAGAGGGTTGTACACAATACTCGATATTTAAGCCCCATTGGGAGCCATCACCCAATAACTCCGAAAAACGTGGCGTGTCATGCGGTGTCGAAATCAGCAAAATATCTCTGATACCAGCCAACATTAAAGTCGTGAGCGGATAGTAGACCATCGGCTTGTCATACACCGGCATCAACTGCTTTGAGACGGCTTGGGTTACTGGATACAGGCGCGTACCAGAACCACCCGCCAAAATAATGCCCTTACGATTGATCATCACCACACCTTTAAATAAGCTGATTTTTTGCGAGCTCGGAAACATAAGCTCGAACGAGTTCATCCCATTGGGGAAATTTTGACACAAGCCCAAGATTATCTAGGGCTTTCTGGAGCTTTTGGGTAGACATCCTTGAATTCATTGGGCGAGGGGCTGGTAAAGGGTACTCGGTGGCGGGGATTGCCCGAATGTGATCACGCTCCAGCAGGAGATTGACTCCAGATAATTGAGCTTGCTGGACTACAGCGCACGCCAAGCCATACCAAGTCGTTTCACCCTGAGGAACTGCGTGGTAGATGCCTGATGGAAAATCTTGTAATGCAAATTGGATGCTTAAAGCCGCTAACCACTGCGCACTCGTAGGGACGCCAAACTGATCGACAATCACTTTTAATTCGTTTCTGTCTTTTGCCAAACGCAAAATCGTGCGAATAAAGTTAGCGCCCTCACCATACACCCAGCTCGTCCTAAAAATAGCGTAGCGTGCATGCGGATTAGTTACTCCTAAAAAAGCTTCGGTGACACCGCTCTCTCCTGCCGCCTTGCTCTTCCCATAAATACCCAAAGGGTTAACAGGATGATCTTCCAAATAAAAATCGGAGCCACTGCCATCAAAGACATAATCAGTAGAGTAATGTAAAAAACTAGCGCCATGATTCGCACAGTACCGCGCCATGAGTGCAGGCGCATCGGCATTAATAGCGAATGCTAGCTCCTCCTCCTGCTCAGCCCGATCAACCGCCGTATAGGCCGCAGCATTTAAAATGATCCTAGGTGCAAATACTTCTAGAATGGATTCAAGAGTGTCCAGATCAGCAAGGTCGCAATCATGCCGACCCAGGTAGCGAATTTCAGCTTGAGGAAATTTACCCAATTCTGTTTGAAACGCTTTCCCCAGCTGGCCATCTTTGCCAGTTACTAAGATTTTCATATCAGCTATATTGCTTGGTCAGCCAATCTCGGTAAGAGCCGCTCACCACGCCCTCAACCCATTCAGGATGATCTAGATACCACTGAACAGTCTTGCGAATACCCGTTTCAAAAGTCTCTCCAGGCTTCCAGCCTAGTTCTCGCTCGATCTTGTTTGCGTCAATAGCATACCGACGATCATGGCCAGGGCGATCCTTTACAAAAGTAATTTGATCTGCATAGCGCTTACCATCAGCACGCGGTTTTAAATCATCCAAAATACTGCAGATTGTCTTGACGACATCTAAATTAGCTTTTTCATTCCAACCACCAATGTTATAGGTCTCACCCAATTTACCTCTAGCCAGTACTTCACGAATAGCCGAGCAATGATCGCCTACATACAGCCAGTCACGCACTTGCTGACCATCACCGTAAATGGGTAATGGCTTGCTATTAAGTGCGTTGAGAATTACCAATGGGATTAACTTCTCTGGAAAGTGATATGGGCCGTAGTTATTGGAGCAGTTCGTTGTGACTACTGGAAAGCCGTAGGTATGAAACCACGCCCGCACTAAGTGATCAGAGGCCGCCTTAGATGCTGAGTAAGGACTATTAGGCTCATAGGGATTTTTTTCAGTAAAGGCTGGATCCGTAGCGGAGAGTGAACCATAAACCTCATCAGTAGAGACATGATGAAAGCGAAATTGCTGTTTTGCATCACCCTGCAGAGCATTCCAATATTCCCTTGCGCACTCAAGTAAGTTAAAGGTACCAACAATATTGGTTTGCACAAAATCAGATGGTCCATGAATCGAACGATCCACATGACTCTCAGCAGCAAAATTCACAATTGCACGCGGTTGATACTCTTCCAATAGACGCTTTACTAATGCTTGATCGCCAATATCCCCATGGATAAAAATATGGCGAGAGTCACCTTGAAGTGATGCTAATGTGGCGAGATTTCCGGCATAAGTAAGTTTATCGAGATTGACGATAGCCTCGGCATTTGGATTGGCTAACCAATCCAAAACAAAATTACCGCCGATAAATCCTGCGCCGCCAGTCAGCAATATCATTTCAAGCCTTCTTACTATGACTTCATTGAGTCCAAGTATTTATTAAATCTTTTCTTTCCAAAAGCTAAGCGCCCTAGTTTCTTGATGATTATAAAGACCCCCCTTGGCCTGGGCGGGATTGGCAACTCAAGCGCATCCGGGTATCGAGCGCAATTAATCAAGGCGCTATTAATATAAATCTTGTAGCCCTTAGCGCGTAACTCTTCATGAAAAGGGACGTGATCAGCAACATCAAAGCCGGCACGCTTATCTGTCCCAGCATAACGCCCGGCTAAGAATGCTTGGCGACGATAAATGGCTAAGCCCCCAAAAGCAGAATCCACTTCGATCAAACCTAAGCCTGGATCGAGCACGACCTGTCGAGCAGAAACGGCTAGATTTCCGGCAGGGCCATCACCAATGACCGCTTCCAAGGCATATTTCTGCTGCCAACAATCGACAGGGCACCAATCGGGGTGGCGTAAAGCCCAAATATCATAATAGTCACCCAATTGATTAGCAGTAATGACATCCCAGGACTCATCAGCAGCCCAACAATCGGCAATCTTATCAGGGGTAACCAGTCCATTCATGCCATCCAGATCTGCCATGGCGACATAATCAATATCTGCAAATTTGGGATCAGTATTAACCGCCTCAATGACTAAATTCCGACAGAGAGCAATACGATCTGTTCGACGAGTGTATTTATCGCTTAATTTGCCAGCGCTAACAAAGGAAAAATTTTTAATTTTCTCCTGCAGCTCCTCTAGTTTTTTCACGGTATCATCGCTAGAGTCGCTTTCAACTACAAAGCAATGAATTTCTTTGAAATTGCCAAGGCTCGCAACTAAGGTTTCTACTTCGTGCTGAATAATAGAGGCCACATTTCTAACAGGGCCCGCTAGCAATATCTTAGATTCTGCAATGGGTTTTCTTTGGGAATGTTGAGAACTAAATAGAGCCATATAAATAGATGATATTCGCCAATTACTATCAACCGGACAGAGTTAAAAATGCCTCATTTGAGGAGATTGATAGACATCATACCTATAACCCAACCTTTACCAATAGACTCCTGAGGGCTGAATTTCTAAAACGCGGTATTGAACTCAATAATCCCGATGTCAATCAGGGCAGAAAAATCACTTTTAGCATCCTGCATGACGGTCAGGCAATCGAAAATACCCCTGAGCCAAAATACCTCATTGCCACTGAAAATCCGTATATTTGCCCTCTCAATAGAGACGAGCAATATTTAAGTCAATTTAATGGGATATTTACCTTCAATCGAGACTTATTGGGACTCCCGAACTCAACGCACCTCTTTATCCCCAACCAAATCCGCTCTAGACCATTTCCCACGTTTTCTGAGCGCCCGATTTTCTCCTGCCTCATTAACGCCAATAAGGCATTTCCTCCAGGCTTTGAAGTGGACCTCTATAAAGAGCGCATTCGGGTCATTCGTTGGTATGAGAGCCATGCCCCAAAGCTCTTTTCTTTATACGGCTTAGGTTGGGGGAAACCAAGCCCAGCATTCACTTTTTCTGAAAAAATATCTAGGCGCTTTAAAAGATTAGCCACCCAAATTTATGGCTACAAGCCTTTTCCAAGTTATGCCGGTGAAATAGCCGATAAATCAGAGGTCTATCAAAAAACAAAATTTGCCTACTGCTATGAGAATGTCGCGGACTTACCGGACTACATTAGCGAAAAAATATTCGACTGCTTTTTTAGTGGCTGTGTTCCGATTTACTGGGGTTCACATACTATTGAAGACTACATCCCAGAGGGTTGCTATATTGATCGAAGAAAATTTCACTCTACAGAAGAGGTTCATCAATTTCTCTTAAGCATCAATGCATCTGAATATGCGAATTATCAAAACAATATTCAAGCCTTTCTAAATAGCCCCATTGCAATGAGATTTGATACTACAACTTATGTGTCAACCATCATTCAGAAAATTACCGAAGACCTTCGATTATGAATCAGCGGTTTTTAATTGACTATGACAACCCCGATGCGGGTATTGGTCATTCGATGGGAATCATCAATCGAGCCCTCAAAATTGCCTCTCGCAACCAGCTTGAGTTTGCATACTCTGAAGATCAGCTCCGCAAATCCACTCATGACTCTAGGCAATGGAGCTTAAAACATATACTCCGGACCTTACGAGGCAAAAAACCTGACGAATCTCATAATATTGGCGATGATCTAAACCGGATGCTGAACCCCAAAAACTTGCTACTCAATCGCCAAGAGATTGAAGCAAGAATTCAAGCTGGACAACTGAAGGTCATTTCTCTACCCAAATTTGAAATTCATATTCCATCGAACGAGCAAATGGATGATGAGATCTACACATCTATTGATCGATTTATTGCAGCACATCCCGAGCCTAATACGGCGTTCAAAATTAGTGACAATCGGTTTGGCGACTATGAATATCAATCCACCAGAAATTGGTACATCGATGCCTACGCTAAGGCGCGCGAACAATACCCAATTCATCTTGGATATGATCGCTCTCAATTTAATATCGCTATACATATTCGTCGCGGGGACTTACTGCCTGGAAGGCAGTTCTCTGACTTGTCCTCAAGGATGTTGCCAGATGCGTGGTATCTCGCCATCCTTACAGCAGTTGCGAGCTCAACGAATAGACCAATCGCCGTCCATATTTTTAGCGAAGGAAAGGGTGGGCAATACCATTCTGAGAAGGGTCTACCCTGCTCTTGGAAAGACCTCCTCAAGGGCTCTCACTATGAGGTAACAGAACATATTGATAGCAACTTTCTAGAGTCCTTTCATCACCTACTGCATGCTGACATTCTCATTGGCTCTAAAAGTGGTATGTCGCATCTCGCAGGAATGCTTGGCGATCAAATTAAGGTGATGCCAGAAATGTGGCACTCCTATCGGGGTGCGAGCAAACTCTTGTTGGTGGGTAATACGATCTCCGCATCAGATGCATCAGCGATCAGCACGCACATCAAAGCGCATCTTTTAGATCAGACTTAAAAGGCAATGAGCGCCAAAGCAGAAAACCCATAGCGCTCAAGACGCGTTAGCGGAGTCCACAAACCATTGCGCCTATATTGAAAGCGCGCATATATTTCAGCGTTGGCCTTAAAAGAAATCCCTGGAAATCGCTGATTCAAGGCCTTTAATAAACCCACACCACTTCTCAAGCGTTCAAGCCAAGGTTGTTGCCTCGGCAAGAATTGCTTCGAGATACCCAGCAGCGCTAAATACTTTTTTTGCACTTCAGCTGTCGTTAATTTGAATTGCTCGAGATGCACCGCGCTCGTTTGGGCTGGATAACGCCTATAGGTAATCAAGCGCTCCTGCAAATTGACGAAACGAAATCCAGCCGCAGCCATCTGCACCCAAAGGTAATAGTCTTCAGAAGTCAGTATCGAAGTATCATATTTGAAGCGCTTAAAAATGTCTGCTTTACCAGTAATCGCTGAATTGCATAAACCACAATACACCGCTAATAGCGCCCTCAAATCAGCATCTGTAAATCTGTCTTTTGATTTCTTCAACTTTCCGGTGGCCTGATCTAAAACCCACTGGGCGCTTCCACAAATATCACATTCACCTGATTCCAATGCTTGAATTTGCTTTTGCAAGCGTGCTGGATCGGCAATATCATCGGCATCCATGAGCGCAATGTATTTGCCCTGTGCCCTATCGATAATGTCGTTACGCGCTCTAACAACTCCACCATTTTGATCGGAGAGCACTTTAACTACCCTTGGATCGCTATAGGACTCAATGATTTTTCTAGTGCCATCGCTAGAACCATCGTCAAAAATGATGAGCTCAAGATTGGTATAGGTTTGATTCAGAATGCTATCGATTGCCTCGGCGATATACAGCTCCGAGTTATAAGCGGGCATCAAGACGCTTACCAAAGGCATGCTCATGATTAGATAAAGCTCTCTAGATATCTGCCGAATCTTTTTAGCTTTTTGAGCGCTCTCGAGAGAATCGATTTTTGACTTGGGCCGTAATCCAAACTTAAATCCCAACTCGATTGATAGATCACACCTAAATAATTTTCTGCCAGCTTGGTCCTTGACTCGCCCAATCTCTTAATAAGGTAGTAATGCCAGTCATAATAGTAAATACG
>CANFLR010000047.1 GCA_947447945.1 Burkholderiaceae bacterium | reverse complement strand
AGGGGTCCTTTTTCTGATGAGTTCTTGGCACTCCACCCATCATAATAAAGGCCATGGAGCTCTCATCGTGCGGATTGGTCCAACCATGCCAGTTGGCTAATTGAACAATCGTATCGCCAGGCAGCATTTCTCTTTGCCCGTCATCCAGAATTAAGGTTCTTTTACCAAACATCATGACGCCATAGTCAATCGTTTCAGATTGATGAACGGGCGAGCTGAAGGCGTTCTGCCCGCCACGATCCCAGGTGTGCCCATTTTTTCTGAGGCGAGGTTCGTGCAGGGGGACGGCAGTCGTATCCAGCTCGGCCTTATAGTTAGAGGGTTTGCTGGCAGACTGAACAATCCGCAGATGACCGCCTTCATTCGGTGGATCAAATGAAAAAGGCAAATTACCATCGTCGCGGTAACCACTGACGATCGCTGGTGTTTGGTGATACACCCAAATGTCAGTCATTCCGGCGCTGGCTGCAATGGTCCCAATATTTACATTTGGGGCATGACTATCAAATAGCACTTTTGAAAGCCCTGATTCGTCATTGCCAGTGACCACTCTTCTCACTGGCCGCATTTTAAAAGTCATCATGAGCGGGTTTAAAAAGGTTGTATATTGCCAGCCTTAATCACCTCACTTGAGCGTGAGATGTCACGCTTTAAGAACTGCGTAAACTCCTCCACTGAGCTGCCAATAGGCTCAAATCCAGCGGCAATTGCTTTTTCCTGAGTATCTTTTTGGCGCATGATTTTGACGAACTCTTTATTCAATTTGTCGATCACGCTCGCGGGGGTTTTTGCGGGAACATTAATACCGTTCCAGCCCACAATGGAAAAGTTTGGATAACCCTCTTCTGCTACTGTTGGCACATCTGGTAGTTGTGAGTAGCGCTTAGGACTACTCACTGCTAACGCCCGCAATTGGTTGGAGTGAATGAATGGCAGGGCCGATGGGGCTGGAACAAACATGAAATTGACCTGCCCCCCTAAAACATCGGTAACCCCGGCAGCAGCGCTCTTATAAGGAATATGGGTGATATCAGCACCGCTCATCTGTTTTAGCATTTCACCAGCGAGATGTGCTGGAGTGCCGTTGCCAGAGGATGCGTAATTGAGCTTGCCAGATTGGGCTTTAGCATTTGACACTAATTCTTTGACGGATTTAATGGGCGAACTAGAGTTCACTACCAAGATAAAGGGCAGGGTAGCCAACAAGCTGACTGGGGTTAAATCCTTCTGAAAGTCGTAAGGCATTTTAGGCTGTAAGACACTATTGATGGTATATGAGCCCGTGCTTAGTAAAAGGGTGTAGCCATCGGGAGCAGATTTTGCAACCGAGTCACCCGCCACAATTCCACCCGCTGCTGGGCGAGGATCCACAATCACGGATTGACCCCAATCCTCAAGAATTTTTTCTCCAGCAATTCTGGCTAGTAGGTCTGGTCCTGGACCAACAATAATTTTGATGGGTTTATCTGGATAGTTTTGCGCAAAACTGAATGGGGAATAAGCAAAAGAAATCGAGAGAATTACCAGAAGAAATCTTGAAATTAGGGGTTTCATTTGAGTCGTCTGCCTTTTGAATGGGTTACCGAGGTCTAGTATAGGATGAACAAAATCTACATTGATAACAATTACTTATTATTCATTAATTCAGGTTATAAGTGAATTATCCTGCCGAATTTGGGGGCCTTGCAAGATTAATCATAGAAATGAAATCTTCCATATAGTGCCTAAGGTATTTGCCTTGCCTGATTTGAATAAAAATCGGTGTTGGTGGGAATAAATGCGAGGCATCTATTTGATGTAAGCCTTTATCCCGAGTTGGATCGAAGGCAATCGAGGGAACTATTGCAATCCCATGCCCAATCGCAACATAGGTTTTAATCACATCCGTGTCGGCAGCACTTAAAACAATATTGGGCTTGAGCTTGCAGTTTTCAAATGCTTCCATTACAGAAGCCCCTCCTGCAAAATGGGCGTCTAGAGAGATCAATGGGAATTTAGCCAAGGCTTCCAGCGTAAGGGGCTTGATCTTTCCTAGGGGGTGATTTGCTAAAAATAATATGCATCGTTCAATCTTGCTATAGGGCATTAAGACCAGCTCTTCATGCCCCTCTGTTTCTACGGCGCTAATCGCCAGATCTACTTCGCCAGAGATAATCCAATTGGCAATTTGGGCGGGGTTTCCTTGTCTCAGGCTAACCGTAACATTTGGGTACTTTTCACTAAATTTGTTAATAATTTTGGGCAGGGTATAGCGTGCATGGATATGTGTGGTAGCAACAACCAGCAGCCCTTTATTCTTTGAGGAAAATTCTTCGCCAATTTTTTTGATATTCCCAGCATCGCTGAGCATTCGCTGAGCAACGAGATACACTTCTTTGCCTGGAGGAGTTAGGCCAATAATGCGGTTACCTTTGCGCTCCAATAAAGTCACCCCTAACTCTCGCTCAAAAAGCTGGATTTGTTTGCTGATGCCAGGTTGCGAGGTGTAAAGGCGGTCTGATGCTTTGGAGACGCTGAATTTAGATTCAACAACCGCACAGAGATATTTCAGTTGCTGTAAATTCATATATTTGAGAAAAGATAAAACTTAATAATAAGATATATGATAAGCGGTGAATAGCATTTTATATCGGTTCAATTATTTCAACTTCTTGTGAGGCACTATGAGCATTTCTATACAGACAGTATCCCTTAAATCAGCATTGACCATCGCTCAAAAAACGCTGGAATGCGCCCGGTCTGAGCGTATGAATCCACTCGCCGTTGTTGTCTTAGATGTGCGTGGAGTCGTTAAGGCGTATTTGGCGGAGGATGGTACTAGTCTGCTGAGATTTCAAATTGCCTCAGGTAAAGCCGCAGGCGCTTTAGGGTTGGGATTTGGTGGACGTGAGCTTGAGCGGAGAGGCGCAGCAGGCCCCCTTTTTATAAATGCAATACAGGCAATGACGGATGGAAAAATGGTGCCTGTTAGAGGTGGAGTTCTGATTCGGAATCAACAAGGTGAAGTAGTTGGTTCAGTTGGCGTTAGTGGCGATACCTCTGCTAATGACGAGATTTGCGCAGTGAAAGGGATTCAGAGCGCCGGTCTTGTAGCCGACCATGGCGATAAAGAATAGTTGCAATTAGTCTAATTGAATGTTGGCTTCTTTAATGACTTTGGCCCACTTGGCGATATCTCGAGCGATGAGGTGTTGAAACTCCGCAGGAGTAGAGCTAAAGCCGGTGGCGCCTTCTTGCCGTAGTTTTTTGCTGAACTCGGGAGAGGCAACGGATTTCACAATGGCTTTATTCAGTCTGTCGATAAGCTCTGGCGGAGTTCCTGCTGGAGCAAGTATTCCATTCCATCCCTGTACATCGTAGCCCTTCACGGAGTCAGACATCGCCGGTACATTCGGTAAGATGGGTAACCTGTCTTTGGTGCTAACACCCAAGGCTTTGATTTGTTGAGATTGGATCAAGGGCAGGGCACTGCTAGCGGATGCCACAAGATACATATTGGCTTCACCACTAATCAATGCAGTCATCGCTTGAGGGCTACCTTTATAGGGAACGTGCGCTATGGAGGTGCCCGCTAAGGAGTTGAAAAGTTCGGCACCAAGATGTCCGAGGCTGCCACTACCAACACTCGCAAAGTTTAATTTTCCTGGATTAGCTTTTGCATACACAATAAATTCTTTCAAGGTATTTGCAGGTGAATCCTTTGGCACAACAAAAACCATTGAAACACTGCTGACCAGGGAAATCGGAGCAAAGGCTTTAATGGTGTCGTATGGTAGCTTGCTAAATAGAGTGGGGTTTGTTACATGGGTGGGAAAAACCATCAACAGGGTGTAGCCATCGGGCGCGGCGCTGGCGACAAATTGCGTTCCAGCAATACCGCTTGCGCCTGGACGATTTTCGACAAAAACCGATTGACCTAGATTTTTACTGAGTTCAGTAGAGAGTAAGCGTGCCAGGCTATCTGTGACGCCTCCAGCCCCTGAGGGTACAACCAAACGGATTGGGTGGTCAGGGAATACCGCCTGAGTGTGCTGAACCAATGCTAGATTCAAAAGAATGAATGAGGCGAAAATGATTTTCTGGTAATAGGAATTCATATTGTGTAACTTACCCAATCGGATGTTTCTGTAAAAAATGATGGATCACTTGACTGCATTGATCTGGTGCAACTGCTCCAGTGTGATAGCCATCGACATCGATCATAGCGAGTTCAGCATTCGGGAGTAGCTTAATGTAGCTCTCAAATTGGGCGCGACCACGGCGTTTGGATTCGTTACCTACAATGAGGACTGCTTGTTTGACGAGAGCCAAGCTAGGCTCTAAATCAATGTGAGATACCCATCTTAAGTAAGCATGGGCTGTGCTGGCAGCAGTTTTACCCATGAGATCAATCCACCATTGCACGCCTTCTTTAGGCATTTTGCTACCCAGTCGATCCCCCATAGTCCATTTTGCCCAGCTAGCCATTCCATATGAGTCAATATGATCTAGCCAACCGGAAGCTTCGGGAGGCTGGATTGCTGGACTCACCATGGAGATTGTTTTAATGAGTTCAGGGTGAGCGAGTGCTGTTGCAATGGCGCACATATTGCCGCTTTTGCCGGCGATGAGATGAACAGGTTTATTTGGAGACACCGCCTTGATAAGGTGGGATAAGTCACTAATTAATAGCTCGGTAGTGTATTTGAACGATGGGTCAACCGAACCGGAAAGTCCAAAGCCCCTTTGATCAAACCGAACTACGCGATAGCTTCTGGAGAAGTTTGGAATCCAACAGCGCCAAGCTTCTGTGCTCTCAGTAAAACCGTGAATAAAAATAATCGTTTCCGGAGTCTTCCAGGGGTCGGTACTGTCATCAACGGTATAAAATAATTTTGAATCTTGTTCAACATCTAGAAACGTCATGTTTTTAAGGGGGGTAGTTGCACTCCGCCTTCAGGAACTGGTTGGCGAATCGCGTTCAGAATGACAGAGACAAAGCCAAAGTAACTGGTGGTCGCTAATATGTCCAGCACGGTGAGTTCGCCGAAGCGCGCAAGCGTTTTAGCATAAGTACTATCGCTAATATCCTTTTTATACAAAATCTCTGAACAGAATTCGTAAATGAGGCTTTCATCAGGCGTGAGGTTCTTGGGTTTTTCACCAAGGCCGATGGAGTCGACCGTCTCTTGTTTAATGCCAAGTTCAACAGCCAACTTACTATGAGCATGCCATTCATATTTGGCTGACCAGAATCTTGCGGTGATCAAAATCGTAAACTCTCTTAACGCTGCTGGCAGTGAGTTTTCAAAGCGAATGCTATCTCCAAGCTGGCGTACGCGATCGGCTAATACAGGGTTACGCAACAACGCATTGAATGGCCCGCGGATGCCTCCGCGTGGACCATTGATTAATGTATTTGCCGCAGCTTTTTGCTCTGCGGACATTCTTTCAAGAGCAATCGGGGGGAAGCGTACTGGACTTGTTGTCATTAGACTGGCACCCATGCTAGTTGGGCCTGATAGGCAAATTCAGTTTTGACATCAATTACAGCTGGCAGATTGCTAGCTACTGCAGCATCAAATGCAGCCTTGAAGTCTTTAGGATCTTCAACCGTAATGCCAAAGCAGTTAAATGATTGAGCAATCTTAGCGAAGTCTGTTTTTTCATAGACATAGCATTCAGATTTTCGTGCATGAGACCTATCACCATAGGCGATGTTTAAATTTTTCAGGCCTTGTGAGAGGCATTCATTGTTATTAACAACCACAATCACATTCAGACCTAGGCGCTTAGCGGTCTCTAACTCAGGGAGATGGTATGCAAATCCACCATCACCAACAAAGCAAACTACAGTTCTTGTTGGAGCGGCTGCTTTAGCGCCGATTGATGCCGGGAAAGACCAACCTAAAGAGCCAGCTGCGCGCATATACGTTTGATTGGGATGGAGTATATCCACTAAATTACCTGTCCAAAGCGCTGAATAACCAGTATCAGCAACCAAGATGGCATCACTAGGGAGGGCTTTAGTGAGTTCACGACACAATCTTTGTGGGCGCATTGGTAGTTCAGAGCGTGTGAACTCCGCTTCCATCTCACTCTTCCATGCGTCTACGATAGATTGAGTATGTTTGAGCCATTCATCGCGCTTAGAGGATGCTGCGGCTTTTGCCAAAGCTTCTAAGCCGAACTTCACATCACTTTGAATCCCAATGGTGCCTGGATAGTTCCTGCCAATTTCAACAGGATCAAGATCAATTTGAATGATCGGTGTCCCTGCTTTGGGTAACTTCCAGTTAGCAGTAGTGTGGTCACTAGTATTGCTGCCTGCGTAGATGATTAAATCAGCTTCATCCACTATATGATTAGTGCAGCTACGACCATATAAACCTACCATGCCTCTAAACAGGGGATCTGTTTCTAGAATAGAGGATTTAGCATCTAAGGTTACCGTAATCGGAGATTGTATTTTTTCGCCAAGTGCCTTAAGCGCATCTCTTGCACCAGAAATCATGACACCCCGATCGCCGATGATGACAGGCTTTTTGCTTTGAGCGATTGCCTGCACCGCGCGTTCGATGGCAGCAGCGTCTGGGGCTGGCCTAAAGGCGGGAAAGCGCGTATGACAATCGTCAACTGAAACTTCAGCATCTAATTCTAAAGGAGTTAGCGCATCACCTGTAAAGCCCGCTACATCGAGATGAACTGGTCTTGGGGTTGCAGTAGTGGCTTCACGAAATGCCTGTCGAATAAGATGGGGCATTTGTTCAATCACTTCCATTTGCGCATGAAATTTAGTGACTGGCTTAAATAATGGACCATGCTCAACTTCTTGATAGGAGTTGCGATATTGCATTGCCGCAACATGCCGACCCGTCATAGCAATCACAGGGGAGTGCCCGAGGTAGGGGTCTTGCATCGAGGCAGCTAAATTTGCAGCACCAACAGACTGAGCCATGCAAATGCCTGGGCGACCAGAGATGCGTGCATAACCGTCAGCCATGTACCCAACACCTTTTTCTGAGTGACCTAGCACACGAACAATCTTGGTATCCTCCATTTCAGCTAAAGCACGACGTAAAACGGCATCCATAAAGAAGACATGCGTTACTCCGTAAGCTTCTAGAAGTTTTGCGAAGTATTTTGCGCCCGTCATTTTGGTAGACATTTTTTTCCTCTTGATAGATTAATAATTAACTTGCTTGAATGCCGATTTTTCGCATGATTTCACCATAGCGGCGAACATCATCTTTCAATTGTTTTGCAAACTCAGCAGGGGAGTTACCTTCGGCAACATAACCTGATGCATTGCTGGCCCAGGCTTGCTTTAGAGCAGGTTGTTGGATCGACTGAGTGATTGCTTGATAAAGGCGGTTAACGATGGGCTGAGGAAGCGCCTTTGGCCCCAGTATGGCCATCCAAGTACCTTCAAAAACAAAATCAGCTACACCGGCCTCGGCCATAGTCGGCACATCTGGTAAGTCAGGCAACCTTTTCTTCCCAGTGAAGGCTAAGGCTCTTAATTGTCCACTGCGAATAAATGGCATCACAATACCTGGTGGCATGATGCCAATCTGAGCCTCACCTGAGACGATAGCATTCAGAGATGGCGCACTCCCTTTATATGGGACATGCATAAAGTTTGTGCCAGCCTTTTGATTGAATATCTCGCTCGCAATATGAATAGTGTTGCCAATGCCTGGAGAGCTATAGGTATATGTGTTCCCACTTTTTTTACCAAGAGCAATCAGTTCTTGTAAGGTATTGGCAGGAACATTGTTATTGACGATCACCACAAACCCTACGCCTTGCATCACGGCAGAGATAGGCGTGAAATCTGTCAGCACATCGTATTTTAGATTTTTATAAAGACTTGCATTTAAAGCAAAAGAAGCCGATGTGGCGATTAAGGTATAGCCATCTGATGGGGCATTGGCGACATACTCCGCACCAATGACTCCGTTTGCACCAGCACGATTATCGAGATAGACGGGTTGCCCTAAGAAGGTTAAAAGTTGCTGGCATAGTGGGCGCATAGCAACATCTAAGGTCCCGCCTGGAGCAAAGGGGATGACCAGGCGAATCGGTTTATTTGGATACGTACCTTGAGCATTGGAGATATCGGGGTACCCAATTGCTAATCCCGCTAAACCAGCGCCAGCACTCTTTAATGTGAGGCGACGTTTTAAATTGATGTGATCTTTTGTATCCACTTTACAGCTCTTTCCCAATGGTAAATTTCCAACCTAGACTCTGCAATTTATCCACCATCCCTTGACCATGCTTTTTGGCAATGGCTTCGGCGGTTTCAGGGACTCGATCTACATCATCAAACTCATCCCGCTGACCTTGAATAATCACCATCAAGTGAGCATCTTCATTGGAGCGATTGATAAATCTTCTAGTGACACCTGGAGGCATAGCAATTAAATCAAGATGATCAAGCACGATGGATTCTTCACCGTGATCACCCCACTGAATTTCCCATTTGCCAGTTAATGCCATAAAGGTTTCATGGGTGTTGTAGTGAACGTGTAGACCTGGCCCTTGATCGGGAGGGCAGGTAGCAATTCCAAGACGAAATACGCCTGCATCGCCACCTTCCACTGCTGGCTTGGGGGAGAGTTGACCAGGGAGTGCTCCGGGCGACATCACATTGCGCGTAGTCTTGGCCATGATCATTTCTAAGACATCCGGCGGAATTCCTTTTTCCTCTAGGTGAAGCTTCTTCACTGAAGATACTTCTTTAAAGCGTGCAATGCGAGGTTTCATTTCCTCTTGGGTTGGGGTCCAGCGCTTCATAAAATCTCCATCTATATAGTACTTAGTAAAAATTGGTATTGGGGTTAATTCAGAAAAGCCTTCAATGCAAGTGCTGCAGTTTGCAGGGCATCATAGGCTGGTTTCAAAGTGCCGCTGTACATGACAAATGCATGCGGTAGTTTTGGATATTGATTGAGGGAGGACGATCCACCAGCAGCAAGAATTTTTTGATGTACCTCAATGGTGTCGCTCATCAAGGGATCATCCTCTCCAACCCCAAGCCATATGGGCGGCAAGCCATTCAAGTTGTCTAGCAGCGGTACGGCGTTTGCATTACTGGATAAGCCTTCATGACCAAGGTATTGCTTCCAAACCCATTGTGAGTAAGCTCGTGCCGTTGCTTTTGGTCCGCCAGCATTGGTATAAAACAAGGCCATTCCCGCAATGGATTCATCAACTCTATCCCGAAGAGTGAGGGCGCAAGATAGAGCAATAGTTGCTCCTGCAGATTCGCCAAAAAGGGCAATCTTATTCTGGAGCCCTAGTTGGTCTGAATTCTGCTGAAGCCATGTGATGAGATGCAATACCTCATCCCTTTGAGTCGGATATTGATATTCAGGGGTACGACGATAGTCAATGGCACATACTGCACAACCACTCATCAATGCCAGGCTCCGTATGGTTCTAGCATGTGAATCTAGGGATCCGGCCCACCAACCAGAGCCTCTGATAAAAACAATGCAGGGCAAAGATTTAGATGCATTTGGGCGCACCAAACGAATGGGGATGTCGCCGTATGGTCCCGATATCTTGAGGTTTTCTTCGGAACTTACTTCAGGAAGATTTTGATTTAGAGTCTGAAAATAAAGATCTTGCTTAGCCCGAGCATCATGAATTGGGGTATGTAATGGATCTGCCGCAGCAAAGCCAGATAGAGACTGCTCACGAGCAGCCTCAGTAAAAGTCGCAAACAAGTTGTCTCCTAATTCTTTTTTATATTGCATGTCAGCAAATTCTTGCTAACAATTTTTTTCATTCTATGCCTAAAATCAATTAGTATCAAAAAAAATAGAATAGGAGGCAGACATGTTTCGCAAAACTTGGTTGTTCGCAGTTCTGGTATTAGGGTTTTCTCTAGGTTCCTCAGCACTTCATGCCCAGTCGAGTCCCTACCCCAGTCGACCAATTCGTATCATCGTTCCCTTTGCTCCTGGTGGCTCGGCAGACGTTGCTGCGCGGATCCTCTCACAAAGATTGAGCGAGATTCTGAAGCAGTCTGTCTTCGTTGAAAACAAGGCTGGTGCTGGCGCCAGTATTGGCGTGCAATATGTCGCAAATGCTGCACCCGATGGTTATACCTACCTAATGACTTCTCCTGCCTTGTTGGTAAATGCGGCATGGAGCGGAAATGCTGGTTACGACCCAGATAAAGATTTTGCACCGGTATCGATGGCAAGCAATACCCCAATGGGTATTTTTGTGGGTGAGAAAGTCAATGCGAATACGCTTGAAGAGTTAAAACAGTTAGCTTTTAAAGAAAAGCTGTCTTATGCCACTGCTGGTAATGCAACCCCACCCAATATCACCTGTGAAAACTTATTCAATCTTATCTGGAAAGCCGATATCACCCATATTCCATATAAGGGCTCAGGCCCTGCACTATTGGCAACGGTCGCAGGAGAAACGGCCATTACATGTGGAGCAATGACTGGAGTGAGTCAGTTTGCCAAGCAGGGCAAAGTTAAAGTACTAGCAATATCTAGCGAGAAGCATTTAGCCAGCCTTCCGAATGTTCCAACATTAACTGAGCTTGGCTATCCAAATCTGAGGAATGATTTATGGAATGGCATTTTTGCACCCGCTAAAACACCGCTAGCGATTAGGGAAAAAATGAATCAAGCGATCAACATCGCACTCCTCAATCCAGAGTTGCTCGAAAAATATGACCAAAATGATTTATTACCTTTTGGCGGAAATATTAAGCAAACTACTGAATTCGTAGCAGCCGAGAGTGAGCGTTGGAATAAAACGATTAAAGAAATGAAGGCCAAGGCTCCAAAATAAATGGATCAAATAGCCGTAGTGTATTTACTCTGAATGAAGTGAGATGCCCCAATGATGTTGAAACGATTATTAATCCCTGCCATTTTTTTTGGTTTAACGCAGTTATGTTCTGCACAGGAATATCCCAATAGGACGGTCAAGATGATTATTGGCTATCCCGCAGGATCTTCTGTGGATTTATACGGTCGGTCCATTAGTTCGAAATTGCAGGAAACTTTTAAACAAGCTTTTATTGTTGAAAATAAAGTTGGGGCAGCAGGGACAGTAGCGGCAGAATCAGTAGTTCATGCTCCTGCAGATGGATACACTATTCTGAATACTGCGTCACAAATTGCGATCAATCCTTTTGTACAGAAGCTGAATTTCAATACTGAAAAGGATTTGATTCCAGTTGCCCAAACACTTTCGATTAGTTATGTCCTTTTAACGGGACCTCAATTTCCTGCAAACAATCTTGCTGAATTAATTGATTACGCCAAAAAAAATCCTAAGAAATTAAATTACGGTTCTTATGGAAATGGCTCGGGGCCACACTTAGCAATGGCCATGCTGCAAAAGGCTGCCGGAATTGATGTCACTCATATTCAGTATAGGGGATCAGGGCAAATGCTTACTGCACTCATGAGTGATGAGATTCAGTTAACGTTTGATACCACCACCACTACGCTTGAATTGCTGAAGGCTGGAAAAATCAAAGCCATTGCCATTGGCGGTCCCAAGGTAGTGGATGTACTGCCGAATGTCCCCCCAATTGCTCAAACCTATACTGGATTTAATTCTGATGGTTGGCAGGGTATTTTTCTGCCTACCGGCACACCTGACCGGATCGTTAAGAGACTCAACCTTGAAATTAACAAAATTACCCAAGCAAAAGAGTTTCGTGATCTAGCACGCTCTAGGGGAGTTGTTGTTACGCAATTGACTCAAGAGCAATTCGCTGATTACTTTAAGGCGGAGCTGAAGAAATACGAGCAAATTGTTCGCGAGAATAATATCTATCTAGAGTAATGGTGTGACAATCAGCCTCATATAATCATGATTCAATGAGAAAGGGGCTGTATGCCATCATATTTAGGTAGTACTTTGCGAAAACTAGTAAATCAGAAACGCGGGCTTTTGGTTCCTGGTGCTGGCAATGCTCTGGCTGCACGTGTGATTGAAGATGCCGGATTTGAGGCTATCTACTTAAGCGGCGCAGGTCTAACCAATCAATTGTATGGAATGCCTGATTTGGGTTTTATCAATTTAAATGATGTGGCTGCTAATGCTGCAGCCATTGCAGATGTAGTGCAAATTCCACTCATTGTGGATATTGATACGGGTTTTGGTAATGCGGTTAATGTCTATCATAGCGTTAAAGTATTAGGGCGCGCTGGCGCACACGCAGTGCAAATTGAAGACCAAGCGATGCCTAAGCGTTGCGGACATTTTTCCGGAAAGCAAGTCATCACCAAAGATGAGATGTGCGGCAAGGTTAAGGCTGCTGTTGATGCTCGAGTGCACGAAGATTTTTTAATTATTGCCAGAACGGATGCTAGAACGGTAAATGGCCTGAATGATGCGCTAGAAAGGGCTGCTAGTTATGCTGAAGCAGGCGCTGATATGACCTTCATCGAGGCCCCAGAAAGTCTTGAAGAAATCAAGATCATAGCCTCGCAATCGTATTGTCCGCAGTTAATCAATATTGTCATTGGCGGGAAAACACCTTCTTTATCCCAGTCAGATTTGTCGCAAATGGGTTTTGGGATCGTCCTGTATGCGAATGCTGCCTTGCAAGGCGCGGTACGCGGTATGAGCAATGCTTTGCATCACCTCAAGCAGCATGGTGAACTAAAAGAAGATCCTATGCTGGTGGCCAGTTTTGCAGAACGCCAATGCAGTGTAAAAAAAGAATTTTTTGATTCCTTGGAGAAAAAGTTTTCATGAAAAAAATAAAACTACTGCTTGTACTCTTTATTATTGGAATCACGCCATGCGCACATGCTGATACGTGGCCAAGCCGTCCGATTCGATTTATTGTGGGATTTGGCCCTGGGGGCGCGAATGATCTCGTTGCCCGTGCTGTTGCTGAAGGCGTAAGTAAGCAATTAGGCCAGCCGATTATTGTTGAGAATAAGCCTGGTGCAGGTTCAGTAGTTGGCGGGGATTTTGTTGCGAAGAGTGCGCCTGATGGCTACACCTTCTATGCAGGAGCGGCAGGCGGCATTGTTACTATCCCGATGTTGCGCAGTAACATGCCCTACAAACAAGAGGATTTAGTTCCTGTCGGAATGATGGCCGTTAGTCCCTCTATTATTGTGGTCAATGTTGATTCGCCAATTCAGAACTTTAAAGATTTAATAAAAAAAGCCCAAGAAAAACCGGGCTTAACTTTTGCCACTGCTGGCAGCGGAAGTACTCCTCATTTCGTGGCTGAGATGACAAAGCTTTATACCGGTGGTGGTAATTACGAAATCATCCCTTATAAAAGTGGTTCGGAGGGCGTATTTGCAGTGGTATCAAAGCAAGTGGATGCTACATCAGAGGCTAGCGTAGTAGTTTTACCTCAAATTGAAGGCAATAAACTCAGACCAATTGCATCAACGTGGAATAAGCGTATTACGCGCTTACCCAATGTCCCTACCACCAAGGAATTGGGTTATCCCAATATCTTTATTGGCCATTGGTCAGGGATCTTTGCCCCAAAGGGCACGCCCCCGGACATTATTCAAAAAATGAACGCCGCCTTACAGGCTGCCTTAGATACCAATGCCCTCAAGGCGCGCCTGATTCCACAAGGTATAGAACCAACACCAGGGACTCAAGCTGACTTTATGAAATTCTTGAGTGAGGAAAGAAAACGCCTCCAGCCGATTGTCAAAAATGCCAATATGAAAGATGAATAACGCTTCAGTTGCTAAATTAGCTAATAATGAACCCTATTTTTTAAAGATGAATGGCATATCAAAATGAATTTCAAATCTACCCTTAAGTGCGTTATCTACTTTAGCGTTTTGCTATTGTTGCCTGTTAAAAATGTGTTATCTGCCGAATTAAAGGTGATGATCTCTGCTGGTTTTTATGGGGTGTATGCGCAACTTGCTCCAGGTTTTGAGCAGAGCACAGGTAATAAGTTGATTACCATTCGAGGGCCCTCCATTGGAGATTCTCCCGAATCCATTCCAACGCGCCTTACACAGGGTCAGCAAGCTGATATGGTTATCTTGGATGGCGAAGCTGCAGAAAATTTAGCTAAGCGCGGATTGGTAAAGCATGATTCGATCACTATTCTTGCTCTATCGCAGATAGGTGCAGCCGTAAAGCTCGGTGCACCTCAGCCAGACATAAGCTCAGTCGATGCATTTCGGAAAACACTTCTATCGGCTAAATCGATTGCGTACTCCGATAGTGGCAGCGGTACTTATATTTCCAATACGATGTTTGGCAAGATGGGAATCTTAGATCAGGTTCGGGATAAGAGTTTTAAAGTGCGAGGACCTCCTTCTGGCGAAGCTGTTGCTTCCGTTGTGGCTCGTGGAGAAGCTGAAATAGGCTTCCAGCAAGTCAGTGAAATTATTCATACGCCAGGTATTACTTATTTAGGCCCAATTCCTGCAGACCTCCAGCCTGGATTCAGTTTTGCTGGCGCTATTACCTCTAACTCTACCCAACCTGAAATTGCAGCTGCCTT
>CANFLR010000046.1 GCA_947447945.1 Burkholderiaceae bacterium | reverse complement strand
TATAGGTGTGATGCTTGTTGATGAGCCGCTTGTGCACGTGGTGGCACAATGCCACCCTTGCCATTATTTGCCTCTAACCAAGGGCAAGCTGCGCAATCTCCAATTGCAAAAATATGGTGGTCTAAAGTAGTTTGTAGGGAGGGCAAGACTATCAATTGATTGACATGATTAGTCTCCAGCCCGCCAATACCCTTCAGAAAATCGGGAGCCTTGACACCTGCGGCCCAAACAATCAACTCTGCAGGAATTTCCATACCGTCAGATAGCACAACTTTATCTGCGAGTACCTTTTGGACTTTAGCATTGGTAATTACCTCAACGCCAAGATCAACTAATAATTTTTGAGCGGCATTGGATATGCGATCAGATAGGGCTGGCAATATCTTAGGGGCTGCTTCGATCAAGATTACTTTCAGGTCCTTTTCTGGGTCTACCCTATCCATCCCAAAAGAGATAATTGCACGAGTCGTTCGATGTAGCTCTGCTGCAAGCTCAACCCCAGTGGCGCCGGCCCCAATAATAGCCACTTTTAATTGATGTGGAGCCAATGGATCTGTTTGTGCTTGCGCCCTTAAGCATGCGTTTACTAAACGCAAGTGAAAACGTTTGGCATCTGCTAAAGATTCCAGTCTTTGGGCGTATTGAGCCACACCCTGGGTACCAAAATCATTCGTTAAGCTACCGATGGCAATAATCAGCGTATCGTATGGAATGATTTGCACTGGGGTGACCAATGCTCCTGCCTCATCAACAACCGGGGCAATTTGAATTTGCTTTTTCTCGCGATCAAGGCTCATCAACTCGCCCAAGCGAAACTTGAAATGATGCCAATGTGCTTGCGCAATATAGTCTAACTCTTGATCAGCCAGATCCATGGAGCCTGCAGCTACTTCATGGAGCTTGGGCTTCCAAATATGCGTTCTATTTTTATCCACGAGCGTGACGCTTATTTTATTGGTGCGAAAGTGATCACCAAGTTTGGTCGCTAACTCAAGCCCCCCAGCGCCTCCGCCTACTATTACGATTCGATGTGCACTCATCATCACTCTTTCTAAGCTGTCACCATTCTGAGATCAGCTGAGCATTGGCGAACCTTGGAAACCAATGCAGCAACATTTTCAGGGGGTGTTAATTGACTAATGCCATGGCCCAAATTAAAAATATGGCCGTCTAATGAATTATTCTCTTCTGATCTAGCGGAAGACAAATCCTCGAAACATTGCTGAACTCTTTCCTCAATCTCTACTGGATTGGATAGAAGAATGGATGGATCTAGGTTTCCTTGTATGGCGATAGACTTGCTTGTCGATTGATTAATCACTTCGCGTGCACTAGACAATTTCATAGTCCAATCGATACCCAATACATCAGCACCTGATTTAGAAATATCACTTAACCAAATCCCACCCCCCTTGGTGAACAGGATGATGGGGACAGCATCATATTGAGAATTACTGCGTATATCTCGAATAATACGTGCCATCGGCTCAAGCGAGTATTTTGAATAATCCTCTGTAGTTAATAAACCACCCCAAGTATCAAAAATCATGACCGCTTGCGCACCAGCGTCGATTTGCAAGCGCAAATATTCACTCACTGACTTGATATTGATATCGAGGATTGTTTGCAAGAGATCTGGTCGCTCGTACAGCATCTTTTTAGCTGTTGAAAAGTCTCTTGAACCTGAGCCTTCAATCATGTAGCAAGCTAGCGTCCAAGGGCTTCCAGAAAATCCAATTAAGGGAACTTGCTGCTTGCCATTTGCCGTTAGTGCTTTTGCTATAGAGCTAACAGCATCAAAAACGTAATGTAGCTGCTCCATATTGGCTACGCGTAATTGCTTTACTTCATGTTCTGACTTTAAGGGTTTAGCAAAGTGTGGTCCCTCACCATTTTCAAAAGATAGCTCCAAGCCCATAGCATCTGGAATGGTTAAGATATCTGAAAATAAAATGGCAGCATCCAAATCAAAGCGATCAATGGGTTGCAATGTCACTTCCGTAGCGAAATCAGGATTTTTAGCTAAATCCATGAAGCTACCCGCTTTGGCTCTGGTTTTTTGATACTCAGGCAAATATCTACCAGCCTGACGCATGAGCCAAACCGGTGTTCTTTCAGTCTTTCGATAAAAACAGGCTCTAATAAATAAATCGTTTTCTAGCTGGACTGCCATAGACTTACAGTAATGGTTTAGCGCAACCGTTCAACATAAAAAGTTGCTTTTTCAAGCGCATCTTCAGCATTCATACCAATCATATCCGCCCCAAGATCATCTATCAACTCAGGAAATTGATTGAATACAGGACTACCGATGATGACACCCACCTGAGGATTTTTAGATTTCGCTTTGATACTCTTAATTAATTCCTTTAGCTGCGGAAATTGCTCCCTCACGCTGGCCGATAAACCAATAATGTCAAACCATTCTTTTTCAGCCATAGAGACTATTTCATTTTCGCTAGCCGCTAGCTCACCCCAAATTCGCCAGCCAGCTTTAGCAAAAAATTCGGAGACCATAAAGAGGCCTAAGTTGTGCTGAGAACCAGGCAAGGGGACCAACATGATGCTTGATCCAGTCTTACCCTGTTCAGCATATTGTTGAAATATTGGACTTAAGTCATACATCAACTGTTTGATACGCCAAAGTGCGATCGTCACCTCTGTAAAGCTGGACTCATCTTCCTCCCACATCTGACCCAATTTTCTAGCAACCGGAGTGAGTAGGAGCAAATAAATATCTTCTAAACTGGTGCCTGAGGCATGTAATTCTTTGACGTAATCAACGGAAATGCGAGCATCTTCTTGTAATACCAACTTGGTTAAATCTGCGATTACTTGCTGATCAATTTTTTTCTGGACTGGTAACTGTGCCTGGATAGAAGAATCTAAGTGCTGCTCAAGAATTAAGGGGAGAATATTACCCTCGATCGTTTTGACAAGAGATTCAAGATACTCTGCTTCTGTGCAGGCTTTTTCTAGTAGATGATTATTTTTGCCTTGCTGAAATGTGGACTGTGAGGGTGCATTAGAAACTAAGCAGTCCTGCCACATATCATTGGAGGCTTTAGAACTTTGTTCCTGATCTAACTTGAACTCGTCACGAGTAGATTTCTTTTTAAATCCCGCAATGCTCACTAGCCTGGATAAATTCATGAACATCACTTGATCAAGACACGGTCTCAAAAGAGTTTTTTGAAAAATACCGTGGCTGCCTAAGAGCCTCTTTATTGGAATGATTACTTTATAAATTGATTTAGATCAAATCACAAACACTTAATGCTAAGTAATTTCCCTAGAGCCCTTAACTTCGTCATTTGTAGGCTTTAAACCATATGTCCGTACAAGTTCCCATACATGTTGCGGCACCATATTTTTTATTTTATGCGGTGCAGCATGACGTAAATGAATAATCGACTCAATTGCCTTCATTTCAATTCTTGCTTTTGCGAACTCAAGCCCTCTAGGTCCGAATCTTGGCATTACCCAGGCAAATATCCCCCTTAGAAAATTTGGCATTCGTTGAAGTGGCAGTCCACCTGCCGCTAACTCTACATTCTTCATAAAACCCTTTACAGGGCCAAGCCGATTACCGGCCGAAGATAAAGGCTCAAGAACCAATTCAGCAGCAAGCAAGCTCGCTAGCCCCTTTCCTTTTGCATTACGAATAATGACCCACTGCTCTCCAGTGCCGGCCATATACCCCACGGTGATATCAGAAAGCGAATTGACATAGTCAACGCAGGTCTTGCAGGTTGTCGGAAAAAAATCTGCTGGCAAATTAGACAAAGGTAGCTTTAAAAAAGGAATTTCCTGCTTTCGACCATCCTCAAAACGAATCTCAACGTGATAGTCAGCCCTAAACTCCAAATAAGAGATGGTTTCTGGCTTCTCAGATAGCAAGCCTAAAAACTCATGAAAATGCCCAGTAGTGGTGTTATCAGAACATGGCGAGCCAATAATCAGTAGCTTTTCAAATCCCATTTCTTGTTCAAGCGCTCTTGCGGCATAGACCTGACATGGAATGCCCACCATGGCAACTTTTTTATATCCTAAATCTTTTGCTTGCTCGAGATATTGAATGAGTGGAGCGTACCCCATCTTCATTCCCCTACACTGAGCCATATCTTCAGATTTTGTCACGATTACTGGCAAAGGTTTCCAACGATCATAGGGATCAGAACGCATTGTGATCACTGCCTCAACAATCTGCTGCTCTAGCAATACCTCACAAAGTCGCGTGATAATACCAGTCCACTGAGCTCCCTTTAAAGGCGACTTTAATCTGGCTCGAAACATTTCTAAATAGGGGCCGAAAAAGACCTCATCAGCATGATCTGTGGCGCGCGCTCTTCCGTGAGCTAAGGTTTCTAGCTTGGGGTAATTCGGCTGAATAAACTGACAGGCAGTTGCGCAACGTTTGGGTTGCGTAGTTCGAGATACCCCGCAATCAGTGCATAAATCACGAAATGGGGCAATATCAATTGACACCATCTTCAGTCAAGCCCTACGCAAATCGTGCCAACACTCTTTGTTGAATCTTTTCCTTAGATAGGCCATAGCTATCAAGCAGCAAGCCAAGCTCACCATGTTCCACATACTCATCTGGAAGCCCTAGCAACAAAGATTCAATCTGGATATTCTGCTCTGATAAGACCTCTAGACAAGCGCTTCCAGCGCCACCTTTAATAGCACTATCCTCAATAAAGACTAGTCCGTCATGAGTGGCTGCAATTTCTATTAATAAGTTTTCATCCAATGGCTTTACAAAGCGCATATCCACCACGGTGGCATTCATTTCTTGCGCAATCGATAATGCGCTATACAACATGGGTCCAAAACAAATAAAGGCAATTTTTTTCTTTTGAGGGAAAGCTTGATCGATTTTTCGTACTATGAGCCCTCTACCAATAGGCAGGGCTTCTAAGGGTTGATCTGCCGTCTCTAGACCAACTCCAGAGCCACGTGGGTAGCGCACTGCTGCTGGGCCATCGTGTTTAAAGGCGGTCGTCAACATTGCTCTACATTCTTGTTCATTTGATGGCGTCATTAGCACTAAGTTTGGCAAACAGCGTAAGAAAGCAATATCAAATACGCCAGCGTGTGTTGCACCATCAGCCCCAACCATGCCTGCTCGATCAATGGCAAATACGATCGGCAAGTTTTGTAAAGTCACATCATGTATCAGCTGGTCATATCCCCGTTGTAAGAAAGTGGAATAGATCGCAACTACTGGCTTGAGCCCTTCACAAGCAATTCCGGCTGCAAAGGTAACAGCGTGCTGCTCCGCGATACCTACATCGTAATAACGATCCGGAAACTGCTTTTCAAACTCTACCAATCCTGAACCCTCTCGCATGGCAGGGGTGATGGCAATCAAACGCTTATCAGCTTGACCCATATCGCATAACCATTCACCAAATACTTGGGTATAGGTTTTTTTAGTCACTGGCTTTGTCTGAATACCAGCTATCGGATCAAATGCACTGGGGCCATGATAGGAAATTGGATCAAGCTCTGCTAGTGAATATCCCTTACCCTTTTTGGTAATAATATGAAGAAATTGAGGTCCTTCTGTTTGGGCAAGTGTTTTGATATTTTGCAGAGTTGAAATTAATACCTCTAAATTGTGCCCATCGATAGGGCCGTAATAGTCAAAGCCAAACTCTTCGAAAATAGTTGCAGGGCCGACCATTCCCTTTGCATGCCCCTCTAATCTTTTAGCAAATTCACGAATCGGAGGCGCTACAGAGAGAACCTTATCTATACCCCGTTTAGTAGCGGCATACATAGAGCCAGAAATCAATTTTACTAAGTAGCGATTAAGTGCACCTACCGCTGGAGAAATGGACATTTCATTGTCATTTAGAATGACAATGAGAGGCACTTTTTTATTCACGCCCGCGTTATTCATCGCTTCAAATGCCATGCCGGCACTCATGGCGCCGTCACCAATAATTGCGACCACATTACGCTTCTCATTTTTTGTTTTGGCAGCTACTGCCATGCCTAAGGCTGCTGAAATACTAGTCGATGAATGAGCAGTTCCAAACGCATCATATTCGCTCTCGCTACGCCTTGGAAAACCGGAGATGCCACCAAACTGGCGTATTCCTGACATTGCTTCTCTGCGACCTGTCAGTACTTTATGAGCGTAGCTTTGATGGCCTACATCCCAAATCAGACGATCATAAGGGGTGTCAAAAACATAATGCAGAGCTATTGCAAGTTCTATGGTTCCCAAATTGGAAGAAAGATGACCGCCCGTACTGGATACAGAGCTCAGGATGAAATAACGTAATTCTCTAGCGATCTGAGAAAGCTTAGATTGCTCATACTCCCGCAGATCTTGTGGATTAGAGATGGTTTCAAGGAGGTTGGTCATTTTCAGCATAGCCGCCTCATTTCGATGAGTAGATTTTGGATATGATTTTTTTATATTCTTCTAGATTTTCATCAGAAGATTGCTTCAAAGCATGAATCGGAGCATGCATAAACTTATTAGCAAGCGCTATTGCCATATGGGAGAGAACCAGCATAGGGTCATCCCCATTGGCAATTCTTCTACTGGCTTTTTCCAGTTCAATTTTTTGATATTGCTCACCTACGTCTTGGATTGACCTAATGATGGGCACAACTGCTCTCTTCTCAAGGGTTTCATAAAATTCAATCACCCCTTTTTCGATAATTTTTTCTGCTTCGCCAATGGATTCGGCCCGATTGGCCTTCCCAGCATTAACTATTTCACCTAAATCATCAATAGAGTAGAGATAAGCATTCTTTAGACTCTTAATTTCTGGCTCAAAATCTCTTGGTACCGCCAAATCAATCATCACTATAGGGCGAGATTGCCGAGCTTTTAGCGCCGTCTTAACCATTCCCATGCCGATAATTGGGAGTGAGCTAGCCGTACAGGAGACAACGACGTCATATTGATGTAAGTGCTGAGGCAAATCTGCCAAAGGAAAAACTTCCGTCTTCAGATTTTCGTTATGAAAAGTCTGGACTAACTCACTTCCTCGATCAACGGTTCTATTTGAAATCGCAATCTTTTTGGGGTTTTTACCAGCGAAATGATTTGCACAAAGTCCAATCATCTCTCCAGCGCCAATAAACAAAACACTGCATTGGCTCATTTTCCCAAAGATGCGCTCAACCAATTTCACGGAAGCGCCCGCCATAGAGACTGAGTGCGCACCAATTTGGGTATTACCTCGAACGACTTTTGCTACAGAAAAGGTTTTGTCAAACAACGGTTTTAAGTAAGCCCCCAAAGCACCTACTTGATTAGCATTTTCGATAGCCTTTTTCATTTGCCCTAGGATTTGAGTTTCTCCTAAGACCATTGAATCTAAACCACTGCCCACCCTGAAAGCATGTTTGACTGCATCACTTTCCTTAGCTGAATAGATGTAGGGGCGTAATTCATGTTGATGGACATTATTCTGAGCAGCTAGCCATTCAAAAGCCCTCTCCTCTAAATGATGATCTCCATACTCAATATCATTAGCGGCGCAATAGATCTCCATTCGGTTGCAAGTCGACAGAATCGCGACTTCTGGCTGATTTTGCGCATTTTCTCTTTGCAAATACTTGCGTAGATCTATTAAGGAGTCCTGCAAAACCTCAGGCGCAATAGCAACACTCTCCCGAATATCGATTGGGGCCGTATGGTGATTCACACCGAGGTTTAGCAACTTCATGCTTGGCATATGCTTAGTAAGCCCCCGGATTCAAAACAAGCGTTTCCCAATTGAGGCGCATCGCAATCGTGACCCAAATTAAATAAGGCAGCATCAGATATGCCGCAGCTTTACGTATTGGCCACATCACTAAAATAATCGCAAGCACAGATCCCCAAAGGAAAAATGCCTCTATAAAAGACCAATCAGGGTGCTGCATCCGAAAATAGAGGACACTCCAGAGCACATTGAATAAGCCATTTAATACAAAAAGGATGAAGATTTTATTTTTCTGGGGCTGACTGGCGCCGCTATTAAATGCAACCATCCATGCCAACGCAGACAGAATAAAAATTATGGTCCAAATAACTCCGAAAGACCAATCTGGTGGTTTCCAGGGCGGCTGAATCAATGCAAAGTACCAAGGCCCTAACTTGGTAGCCAGTCCGCCCAAGAGTGATGTGGCAACCATCCACAAAGCAATGATTAACAGAAACTTTTGCTGAAAAAATAATTTCATGCTTTGGCTAACCCTAATAGGTGTCCCATATCCTTAATAAAGATTTTGAGATGCGCCATTGGCTTTTTGCGCACTAGCTTTTTATTCATGTAAGACTCAAATGTGAGTTTTTGAACGTCTTTGTCCTCGCACATCTTGACAAAGCTCTCACGCCTTTTGTCGGTTGAATACCAAAAATATTGCATGATCCCTAAAACCAAAAAGGTCATGCGGTGCTCTTTCATAAACCGTTTTCGAGCCAATTTCAGCTTCGCCGGATCCCTTGTTTCAACAAACTCAGCAACTGCTTGACCGGCTAATTGACCGCCAAGCATCGCATAATAAATTCCCTCGCCAGAGGCTGGAGCAACGACCCCAGCAGCATCACCGGCTAATACGACTTGCTGGCCGTCATCCCATTTCTTCAAAGGCTTCATGGGTAATGGCGCCCCTTCATGTCGGATCAGTTCGGCACTATCCAGACCAATATCTGCCCGTAGCTTTGCTACTGCATTTCTAAGAGAGAAACCTTTATCAGCACTACCTGTGCCTATGCTAATGGTGTCGCCGTGAGGAAATACCCAGCCATAAAAATCTGGGGACACCGGCTTTTGATATAAGACATCGCATCGACTGCTATCAAAAGAAAGTGGTTTATTAGTCGGGGTTTTAATAATCTCGTGGTAGGCAAAGACATAATTCGCCTCAGCACAACCCTTTACTCCCGCGCTTCTTCCAACCTGCGATTTCGCACCATCGGCACCAATTACCGCTTTAGCGAGAACGCTCTTTAAAGCGCCATGATCACCATCACGAGCACCACGCGTACGATAGTAAATACGCACATTTGGACCCTCGCGCTGAAGGCTTTCAAACAATCCATCCTCGCGTGTGGCGCCCGCTGAAACTGCGCGCTGCCTTAACCACTCATCAAATTGAGCTCGATCTACCATCCCCACAAAGCCGTTTTCAATTGGGATATCAACTGTTTTTCCTAGGGGCGATACCATACGTGCTGATTGCGCTTTGGCAACTAATAATTCATCTGGGATCTGAAAATCTTTTATTAAACGTGGGGGAATCGCACCGCCGCATGGCTTAATGCGTCCGCGCTTATCTAGCAGTAAAACCTGTTTACCCATTTGCGCAAGCGTTTGCGCAGCAGTGGCACCAGCGGGACCGCCACCTACAACTACTGCATCATAAATGTACTCTGTTGTCATGCTTCACCTCGCTCCAATAACGCCACTATTTTTTCTCTCAACTAGAGATGCCATATAAGCAGAAGCAATAAATAGAATTGCTTCAATAAAAAAGACTGAAGAATATGCAAATGCAGGGTTTGTAAAAATAGAGCGGGCAAGATCGCTGGCAGTGGCACCCAAAAGACCACCTAGTCCAAACGCAATCGCTTGAGCCCCTCCCCAAAGACCGATCCTGACCCCTTCCTTGCCACCACCACCAAGGACTGCCAAACGCATCATGGATGCGATTGCCGCTATAGAGAAGGCGCCGTTGGCAAGGCCCAAAATATAAACATTGAGTTTTAGCGGCCACTCACCTTCCAAGATTCCAGCTATTACCAAGCCAAACATGGCAAGTGCCGAAGCTAGGCAACCATAAATCATCCAAGATCTCAGAGAGCCAAAATAACGTCTTAATTTGCTAGATCCACAAACTGCTACTAGCAACATCCCACTCAGAACTCCTGAGTGCTGAATCCCAGAAAGACTGGTCGTCTCCCCTAAGGAGTATTTAAAAATGATTCCGGCAAATGGCTCCAAAATTAAGTCCTGAGCACTAAATGCAAACATCGATAGAAAAATAAAGGCTGTAAATTTTTTAGTATCTGGATCAGCCAAAATGTCGGTGATTGCTTTTTTAAAAGGTATTTTCTGAGGAACGCTAGATTCTTCATGCTTGAGATCGCGTCCCTCTAACCCATATAAAGCCAATACCGTAATAGAACAGGCAAGCAATGAAATAATTCCAGAGATAAGAATGACTTTCTCTGGTGAGTAGGGATCTAGGAACTTTCCGGCAATACCACTGGTCAGTGCAAATCCAAAAATCATCATGAGCCATACCGTTGTGGCGGCGGCTGCCCTACGCTCATCACTTACACCCTTAGCCAGCAGCGCTAGCAATGAAGTCCCACTCATACTGACACCAATACCAATCAAGAAGAAGGCCACGATTGCAGTCGCAATACCAATGATTAAGTGGACACCCATCAGCGTAGTCGCAATTGCAGCACCAAATCCACCTAGCGCCAATAAACCGACGCCACCGATAATCCACGGTGTTCTTTTACCCCCAATATCCGACTCAAATCCCATCCTAGGTCTTATGACTTGGACAAAATAATGGATTGCTACCAATAAACCCGGCAGGCTAGCAGGCAATGCCAGCTCGACTACCATGATGCGATTTAAGGTTGAGGTGGTCATGACAACAATGGCGCCAATTGCCGCTTGAACTAAACCAAGCCGCACAATACCTATCCATCCAAAAGTAGATGACTGGTAAAGAGCTTGCGTCAATGCAATACTCATGACTCTAGGCCCATGCTATTGACTGCAAATGCCGCCACCATCATTCCCGAAACCAGTAAAGGCACACCAAAGCCGCTGTAAAAGAGTGCCTTCTCAATAGGTCTTTTTAAAAAATCTCGTAATAAAAAAATTTGTCCTATCATCAGTACGCCTATGGCTACTGCGAAATACGGTTTACTCCACAGCAACAGCAGAGCTAAGACGATGACCTGCGGAAGCAACATAAAGGCCGCAGATACTTTGGCTGCTTTCATTGCGCCAAGTTGAACGGGTAGTGATCGGACACCCATTTGTCGGTCGCCTTCAATTGCCTTGAAATCGTTTAAGGTCATAATGCCGTGGGCACTTGCGCTATACAAACCTGCCAGCAAAAGAGATGGCTTACTTGCTACCGCACCACCAGAAAGTAAAGTAGCGCCAGTGACCCAAGCCAATCCCTCGTAGCTCACGCCACAGGCAAGATTGCCAAGCCAGCCATTATTTTTAAAACGAATGGGGGGCATACTGTAAAACCATGCCAGCACAAGAGCTAGCAAGGTAGCTATAAAACCAATTGCACCTAAAAAGCTTCCTACCCACAAAGAAAGCAATGACCAAATCAAGGCAATATAAAGACCCCAGCTCCCAGGAATACGACCAGATGGAATGGGTCGATTGGGTTCATTAATAGCATCCACGTGCCTGTCATACCAATCGTTCACCGCTTGGCTTGAGGCACATACAAGAGGACCGGTAAGCAATAAGCCAAGAAAAAATAAGGGCATATTTTCAACAATCTTCTCGCTACCAGTAATCGATCCACAGGCAAATGCCCACATGGGTGGAAACCATGTAATGGGCTTCAAAAGCGTCAAAATTGCTCTAGGTTCAGGCAGATTCATGTAAATGATTTTGTCATTGACATATTAAAGTGTCAATTAAATTTGACACTTTATTGGGCTGTTTTTACCAGTGAAAACCCTTATATATCAAGGGAAAAGCGCTATTTAGGGCTAGGCTGCCTGCAATAAACCCTTGGGAAGCGAGAAATTGATGGTTTCTTCAATTCCCGGCATGGGAACAACCGAGCCTCGGCAAAGGGAATTGATGGCTTCAATGATTTTGCTGGTTAATGCCTCTGGTGCTGAGGCGCCAGCAGTGACCCCAATATTCTGAACCGACTTGAACCACTTAGCTTGAAGCTGACTTGGATCGTCCACTAAAAATGCTGGTACCTGCAAGCTACTTGCTAACTCTTGCAAGCGCTTCGAATTAGAGCTATTTTGACTACCAACCACAATGACAATATCAACGTGTGGAACCATTGCTTTAACTGCATCCTGTCGATTTTGAGTTGCATAACAAATATCCTGCCTCTTAGGAGCATGAATCTGAGGATATTTTTTAATAAGCGCAGCGGTGATTTCTTGTGTCTCATCTACTGATAAGGTAGTTTGAGTGACATATGCGAGTAATTCATGCTGCTCAAAGGTAAGCTTGGCAATATCAGACACATGCTCAATCAAATGCATAGAGGAATCAACTTGCCCCATAGTCCCTTCGACCTCTGGGTGGCCACGATGACCAATCATAATAATTTGATAACCCCGTTCTTTTAAGCGAACTACCTCTGCATGAACTTTTGACACCAACGGGCATGTGGCATCGAAAACTGTGAATTGACGCTCATCAGCCTCATAACGAACTGCTTTAGAAACGCCGTGCGCACTAAAAATCAGAATAGCCCCTTTAGGCACTTGATCTAACTGATTAATAAAAATTACACCGCGTGACTCAAAATCTTTTACCACATAAGCATTGTGAATAATTTCATGTCTCACATAAATTGGGGCGCCATATTTTTTAAGGGCCTCTTCCACTATGAGGATGGCCCTTTCTACTCCAGCACAAAAGCCTCGTGGTTGAGCTAGATAGATAGTTTTATCAGAACGCATGTTTTGCCGTCCCCTAGCGATGATTTTTATAGCCCCACTTCCACAATAATTCACTGGGAAATGGCATAACAAGGAATAAATGCTCTAGTAATCCAAGCGCTAATAGCGTGCCTAATAGGGCCGATGAAGTCATCTCATAGGCAGATGCATCAGATACGACATGAGACCATATGGGCACTAAAAAGAGTACTGAAACCAAAATAGAAAATGGCATGAGAAGATTCATTGACTTACGTCTAAAGTAGGTAATGAGATATTTCAAATGCTGCGGCAAAAAGGATTCATTGAAGTTCAAGACGCCCAAAAAAATATTGAGCTTAGTGCTTTGGCGCATACCCCAAAGAATGATGTAGGTCCAAAAACCAGTTTGATTAACCGCTTCGAGATTCATTAGAAATATGACAACGCCCAAGCTGAGCAAAGTTAGCTCGTGATAATTAATCGTTTGAAAGGCATACCAAGCTCGCCTGATACCACTGAGCCCATTGGGACAATCTGAACGTCTCGATCCAGTAATGTAGCCCAGTAAAAAAGCGAGTTCTTGCCAGCCCCAAATGATAATTGCGCAAGCAAAGGAACAGTAAGCGTCAGCAACTGCGGCCTGTTGACTTGAGATTTTTAACCCCCAAAAAGCCATCAATAAGACGATCAGGGAAAACGCAAAGATGGCCCTAAAAAAACGTTTAGGCAAGCCATTGATCTTCAAAATAAGGCCCGTGCTGAACCACCATACAAAGATGGTAAAGATTAAAGGGCTTATCCAAAAATACATGGTGTTTTACCAAACAGGCGCTAAGCGTATGTCAGCAGGTAACTCATTGGGTACTACTGGCAATAAATAGATTTGGACAAAGGTAGTTGCTGCAGTAATGGCCAGACCGCCACGCTTTATCGCGGAGAATAGTCCGCCTTTTTGTTTAAGTTCTTCAACCTCATCAGAGATCTTTCTCAGCTTTTCAAATCCTTTCCAAACCCGAGGGTCATCCAAGTTTATTGTGAAAGGGAATACTTGCTTAGAAATATCAGAGGTGATTTTAAGAACCTGGCGATCATAGTCCGTCGGAGACACTCCAAGCCCTTTATGAAATTCTGGTCTTGAATGATCCCGTACATACATCGTTGCATAAACTGCAATGAGGAAGAAACGAATCCATAAACGATTCACGCCACTGAGTAAGGCTGGGTTAGAGCGCATCAATAATGCAAATGCCTCACCATGACGAAACTCATCATTACACCATTTCTCAAACCAAAGAAAAATAGGGTGAAAACGTAACTCAGGTTTTTTCTGAATGATGCGATAGATCATGATGTAGCGTGCATAACCTATCTTCTCGGAAAGATAGGTAGCATAAAAAATAAACTTTGGCTTAAAGAAGGTGTATTTTTTTGTTCTTGCTAAAAATCCTAAATCAACCCCGATACCAAAATCTTTTAACCACTGATTAATAAAACCGGCATGCCTACTTTCGTCACGAGCCATATAGGAGAAAAGATTTTTGAGCTCTGGATTATTGATAGATTTTTTAATTTCGGAATACAGTACACAGCCAGAGAATTCAGAGGTAATAGAGCTAATTAAAAAATCTAGGAATTCTTGATACAGGCCTTCTGGAAGATGCGAATAGTCCTTGGACATATCTTCAGGACGCTGAAAATGTGACTGATTAATATCTTGGTCAAACTCTTGCATCAAACGATCCCACTCCGGCTTCACAGTGGAGATATCAAAGCGATCCATCTCATCAAAGTCAGTGGTGTAAAACCGTGGGCTTAGAATCGTATTTTCAAGGGCGCGGTCAGTCGACTCATTAATGGGGCGTCCCATTGGCATGGTTTGCGCATTCGTGCTCATACTTTTACTCCCTCACGAAAAATAGTGGCTGCAGTCTCTTGCTTGGGGCTTAGCCTAGGATATTTTTTGGCTTTGCTAAAGCGGGTAGTTGAAAAACTCACCTCATACAGCATGGTGACCTCAAGTCTTGCTGTGAGATATACCCATAATCGCGATAAGATCCCTGCCTTAGAAACCGTAGCAGTACGCTCATAACTGAGCACTTCCCCAAAATTAATCTCAACAATAGGATCGTGGACCAAAACCTGATCTCCAGGTCCAATCTGCACTCCATTCAAATCGACATGAGCATAAAGAAACTCGGATGTATTGGACATATCCACATGACAAGGTACTTTTTGTATTGACATTGCTATCTCACAATTTTTAAAAATACAGCAAATTCAGCTGCGTTATCTTTTCCGAACGACTCTAAATCTATTCGATTATTTGTTGCTAAATCTATTAAGGTGAGCCTTCCATCCGAGTGACTAACCAGTTCAAAGGCATCATCGCTAGAGATTTGACGAATACGGCGATCGCGAGCTAGTGCCCTCAAAATCCCCCTTACAAAACCCGCTTGCCCCTGAACCTGAGCAATCATTTGTCCGTTTTCAGCTGAGATCACACCTACTGCGCCACTTGGAAGATCTCTAAAGTGAAGGGTTGTCTTGGCGATGACTTCAGCATCTGCTTGATGCTCCAACTTGCCAGACTGGACGTAGTTTGCAACTACCAGAACCACTACTGCCAGTGAGGAGGCAATGAATAATGCAATATAGTT
>CANFLR010000045.1 GCA_947447945.1 Burkholderiaceae bacterium | reverse complement strand
TTGTCTGGATCTTTGGCTTACGTTGGAACCAATGCACAGACATTTAATGGTTACTACGCTTATGCAAGCCCAGTTACCAATGGTGCAACAGGCGGCAAGAACCTTGGACGCTCCACTGGTCTCGTTTCATTGACTAAGACTTTCTAATTCTTTATCAAGTTGTTCCAAAAAAAGCCCAGCATGCTGGGCTTTTTTATTGCCTCGTGTTCACGGGTATTGTTCAAGGGACCTCTTAGCTTGTCTAGGTTAGGGTCTAGGGCTAATTAATACCGTTGACTAGTCAATAGTGCTTCACCCCATTTCCCATGGATTGGGTCTGATGCTAGTATTGATGCAGATCAAATCGAGCTATAGATCTAATAATTATAAAAATTTCGGAGGCTTAGTGTGTTGAAAAAAATCACGACTTTATTTTTTCTCTTATTAGCAAGTTCTTCAATCTGTTTTGCGCAAAATACTCCGCTGCGGATTGTGCATGGATCCAATGCGGGAGCCCCTCAAGACGTGATGCTCAGGATTTTGGCTGACGAGATGTCTAAAATTTCGGGCAGACCTGTAATTGTTGATGCAAGACCGGGTGCATCAGGACAGATTGCCATGACTGTTTTGAAGCAGGCTCCCGCCGATGGAAATACTATTTTTAGTGACGGCACTGGTATTACTTCAATTTTGCAATTACCTGGTCATTTGCACCAGTGGACTGATTTTGAGCCTCTATATCGTATACAGCTAGATCCCTTTGCAATTTATGTATTGCCAGAGCGGTTCAAGGATTTTGCAGCATTAAAAAAAGAAATGCAGGTCAATAAAGACAAGGTCCGTATCGGCGGCTATGCCATTGGCGGTCCATTTCAGTTAGTACTGATGCAAATTGCAGAAAAAATGAACGGCAGTTTTTCTTGGATTTCTTATGACAGTGGCGCTAAAGCGGTAGTGGCGGTTATGGGCGATCAAATAGAAGCGGCTATGAGTAACGTTAGTATTGCCGCTACCTACTTACCAAAGGCCAAAATTGTTGTGCAGACCGGCGAAACGAGATTACCCCAATTACCCGATGTACCAACCTTGAAAGAGCTCGGCATTGACATGGTTCGCTACCACTGGCGAGGCATGTTTATTAAGAAGGGAACGCCTGAACCTTTGATTGATGAGAATTTTAAATTGATCAATGCTGCAATCAAGTCTCCAAGATTTCAGACTTATTTAAAAGAGTCTGGAACCATTGATGGAACAATGTCACGACCTGCCATGAAGGAGATGCTGACCGAGCAAGCAAGAACGGACAATATCCTTTTGAAGCAATTAGATTTAGTGAGGTAGGGTATGAATATCAGGGTTGAGCGTGAATTAGGAGCTGTTGGGGCCGAGCTTTCGGGCATTGATCTTTCGCAGCCCTTGGGTGCCAGCACGCGCAAAGAAATCGCCGATGCTTGGTTAAAGTATCAAGTGATTGTTTTCAGGGGTCAGGAATTGAGCGACGAACAACTTGTTCGTTTTAGTCAATCTTTTGGCCTACTAGAAAAAGCGCCTATCCCTGAAAAGGCAGTTGGGGTGGCCTCCATGCCGAGACTTCCAGAAGTGACAGTTGTATCTAACGTCATAGAAGATGGCGCTCCCTTGGGTGCGCTCGGTGATGGCGAGCTTTCCTGGCATAGTGATATGACCTATATCGATACCCCACCTCCAGCATCTATTCTCTATAGCGTAGAAGTTCCTCCGTCTGGGGGTGATACTTGGTTCAGTAATATGTATCTGGCTTTTGAGGCTTTACCTCAAAGTCTCAAAAATCGAATTTCTGATCTCAAAGCTAAACATAATTCCAGCTACACCAGTGCTGGAACTTTAAGAAGGGGTTTTGAAGAAGTTGATGATCCCTCTAAGGCTCCTGGGGCATTACATCCAATTGCTTTACTGCACCCTGAAACACAAAAGATCGCGCTTTATCTTGGACGTAGATTAAATAGCAGCATTCCAGGTCTCAGCCCATCTGAAAGCGAATCTGTATTAGATGAGCTTTGGGCTTACGCGGAGAATCCAAAATTTTCAATGGCTCACCAATGGAAAAAGGGGGATATCGTCATGTGGGATAACCGGGCAGTGATGCACAGGCGTGATGCGTTTGATCCTGCCGTACGGAGAATATTGCATCGCACGCAGTTATTAACCTTTCAGGCTTAGGGTTGATACTTTTTAAAGGGCTCTTTCCCTTCATCTATTCTGGTTTATGGATAAATCAATGAACTAATAGCATAAAAAGATGGATTATCCATATAGGCATTGCTTCCCGAAACCTACTTTATTAGACTAAATCTGTTGTCATATTTACGTTTAAAGAATACGGGAGACGCTAATGGATGCAAAAAATAAACTCATTGATATTCCAAAGACCATGAAAGCTTGGGTTTTGGGTGACCCCGATACTCTGACTTTGGTAGAAAAGCCGGTTCCACAGCCTGGGCCTGCAGAGGTTCTGGTCAGAATTGATGCGATTGCCGTTTGCGCAACCGATTTAGAAATTATTCATCGTGGCCCACCTGCAATGATTCAGGGTGGTCTACCCTTTAATAAAAACTTTACCCCTGGCCATGAATACATGGGTACCGTTGTGAAGTTGGGTAAGGGTGTTGACGAGTACGAAATCGGCGATCGTGTGGCTGTTGAGATTCATGCGGGTTGCGGTCGTTGTGAACGTTGTCGCGAAGGTATGTATACCTCTTGCCTAAACTATGGCAAGAACTACGGTGATGTCGATAAAGGTCACCGCGCCAATGGCTTCACAACTGACGGCGGCTTCTTAGAGTATGCCGTCAATAATGTGAATACCTTAGTGCACGTTCCAGATGACATGACTGATGAAGAGGCAACACTGATTGTGACTGCTGGAACAGCTATGTATGGCTTAGATGTGATTGGTGGTTTGATTGCAGGCCAGTCCGTTGTTGTCATGGGCCCAGGCCCAATTGGCTTGATGGGGGTTGGCGTAGCCAAAGCACTTGGCGCAGATCAGGTCATTTTGACCGGTACACGTGATAACCGTTTAGAAATGGGTAAAAAATTAGGCGCTGATTACACGATTAACGTCACACGTGAAGATGTAGTTGCTAAGGTCAAGGAATACACTAATGGTGGCGCCCACTATGTTCTAGAGTGCTCTGGCGCTCCAACTGCAGTAAATGATGCGGCCAATATGCTGCGTCGTGGCGGCAGAATTTGCTTAGCTGCATTCCCTGGAGAGCCTGTTCCGGTAGATGTTGCTGCACTAGTGCGCAATAACATTTATATGTTCGGAATTCGTGGTGAGGGTAAGAGTGCTACCCACCGTGCTGCTTCACTCATGTCACAAAAGCGCTTCCCAGCGAAATTAATTCATACCCATACCTTCCCACTAGAAGAGGTACCAACTGCCTTGAGATATGCACGCGAGCGTATCGACGATGCGATCAAGGTTGTTGTGAAGATGCGAAAAGACTAAGCGTAATTGCTATGCTGACATACGATCAATATGTATTAGCGCAGTCACTAAACGAGGTTTTTGATATTCTGGATGCGAAACCCGCATCCAGAATCCTCGCTGGCGCCACTGACATTCTTCCTTGGGCTCGCTATGGCAGAGCTGGTGATGTGCATCTTTCATCGGTGATTGATGTGAGTCGTGTTCCAGAGTTGAAATACATTCAACTCAATGGCAGCAACATTGGCTTTGGTGCAAATACGACAATTGCAGATTTTCAACACAATCCAATTTTGAGAAAGCATGCCCCCGTCTTATCTCAATGCGCAGTATGGTTTGCTGACGATCAAATACGTGAACAAGCTACTGTAGCTGGTAACGTTGTTAATGCATCGCCAGCCGGTGACTCTCAGCCAGCATTATTAAGTTTAAATACAGTCATCAAACTCATTCGGCGTGAGCAGGGCAAGATTGTGGAACGTACGATGCCACTCCTAGAATTTATCCTAGGCCCTAGTAAAACAAGACTGGCTGAAAAAGAACTGGTGCTCGGTTTTGAGTGTGACTCCATTTTGAATTACGGTAGTGCATACGAGAAGGTGGGTCATCGCCGTTCTCTGGTGATTTCCACAGTATGCATGGCGGTAGTTGCCAAAGTTGCACAGGCAAAGGGATCGATTGAGGATATTCGGATTGGAATTGGCGCAGTTGGCCCAGTTCCCAAAAGACTATATGCGCTGGAAAAGCGCCTGATGACTCAATCTATTACCAGTCAATTAATTCGTGAGATTGCGGAAGATGCCTCTGATGAAGTGCAATCACGCAGCCGCCAAGAGTATCGCCGAGAAGTTCTGGTGAATTTTGTTGAGCGCGCCATTGTGTCGGCATTAAATCAAGCTGGCATGAAATTAACTCGTGTTGGTGAGGAAAAACTGTATGCCTAATTCAATTCACCATGGAAAAATCTCATTGGGTGAGCACCCAATGATTGAGATCACAGCAACGGTCAATGGCAAGAAGGTCACGAAGCAGATTCCGAATCATTATCGCTTGATTGATTTTGTCCGGGAGGAGTTGCACCTTACTGGCAATAAAGAGGGTTGTGGTGCTGGCGAGTGTGGTACATGTTCTATGTTCGTTAATGGAGCTCTCGTTAAAAGTTGTCTGATGCCCGTGCAAAAAATCATGAATACCGAAATCGAAACGGTAGATGATTTGGATCGCGATGCTGGACGTACTGTGGTTCAACAAGCGTTTCATAAATGTGGCTCCAGTCAATGTGGCTATTGCATCCCTGGCATGGTGATGGCGGCAACCTCCCTACTCAGAAAAATGCCTAGCCCTAATCGTGAGCAAATCAAAGAAGGTTTAGGTGGCAATATTTGCCGTTGTACTGGATATCAAAAAATCATCGACGCGGTCGAGCTAGCGCGCGATGTGATGAATAAAGTGGTGCCCGCTAGCGCTCTTAAAGAAAATCTCACTGAGCCTGTAATGGGAGCAAGAACTCCCAGACTTGATGCTCCTGGCAAAGTTACTGGTGCAGCTAAGTATGCCGCGGATATGGTGATGGCAAATATGCTTCACATGTACGTGCTTCGCAGCCCTCATCCGCATGCAAAAATTATTGCCATTGATGTTGCTGCAGCTAAAGCTTTACCAGGCGTAGATACAATAATTACAGCTGATGATGTACCTGGTATCGACAACTTTGGTGTCTTTATCGAAGATCAGCCCATTATGGCCAGAGGCGTTGTCCGTTATGTTGGTGAAGCGGTAGTTGCGATTGCTGCAGATACGCTTGATATTGCCATTGCTGCTAGCAAGCTGATTCAGATCGAATATGAAGTCTTAGAGGGCGTATTTGATCCCCATCTCGCCATGCAGAACGGTGCTCCACAGCTCCATTCTTTTGCGCAGAACAATATCACCAAGCACACCAAGATTCGTAAGGGTGATGTGGAGGAGGGTTTTAAACAGTCAGATTTGATCGTGGAAGAGATTTATCAGACAGCAAAGATTGAACATGCCTATTTGGAGCCGGAAGCAGGCTTGGCTTATATTGAAGCTGATGGTTGCGTGACCATCCATTCTCCAAGTCAGAATATTACTCATCATCGACATGCTTTGGCCAAAATCTTAGGCCGTCCCATCAATAAAGTTCGCATGATTATGAGCACAGTAGGTGGTGGATTTGGCGGCAAAGAAGACATGATTTATCAAGGGATGCTTGCACTTGCTGCGATCAAATCACGCCGTCCAGTACGCTACGTATTCACCCGCGAAGAAAGTTTCATTGCTAGCGCTAAACGCCACCCTATTAGCATTCAATACAAGATGGGTCTAAAGAAAAATGGCAAGATTATGGCGACTAAAATGGTCATGGTTGCAGACGGTGGCGCGTATGCTATGTCTACGCCAGGCGTGATGAATAAATCCGCCATCTTAGGCCCCGGGCCTTATCAATTAGAGAATGTTTGGGTTGATGCCATTGGCGTCTACACCAACAATACCCCAAGCGGTGCAATGCGTGCGTTTGGTGCTTTTCAGTCTGAGTTTGCCACAGAAGCCCACCTCGATCTGTGCGCTGAAAAATTGCAGATGGATCCGATTCAATTGCGAATGGTTAACCTCATGCGTGATGGAGCGACAACGCATACACGACAAAAAATTGATCGTGTACTTGCAGTAGATTGCTTGGATCAACTGGTCAAGGCCGCTGGATGGGACGCTGGTGTCCCTAACCGGCATGGTCAGGGAATTGAAACCCGAAATGATATAGCCCAAGGGGGCGAGCGCCAATCTTGCACCTTAGGTACACACCTCACTGAGCCGGAGAAGATATGAAAAAACGTGGACGCGGTGTAGCTTGTGGTTGGTATGGCATTGCACGTACAGCAGCAATGGATCGAGCCGCAGTGTGGGTTGAATTAGATGATGGCGGGACTGTAAAAATTGCTACCGGTGTTACTGAAATCGGTGAAGGTGTTTTGACTGGTCTCTGTCAAATTGCAGCGCACGTGATGGGTGTGAGGCCGGATGATATTGTCCTGGGCGATAACGACACCGCTAGAGTGCCTGAAGCAGCCCATGCTGGCGCCACCCGAATGACTTACATGATTGGTAATGCGGTATCAGTTGCCTGTACTGAAGCAATGACTAAATTTAAAAGAGCGATGGCTGATTATTGGGTTGTAGATCCAGCAGCCATTCATGCGGAAAACCGACAAGTTTGGGTTGCACACTCAGCTACGATGAAAATGAGTATGAGTGAAGCAGTACATGTACTTAAAAAAGACAAAGGGATTGTGATTGTGGGCAGTGGTTTATTCACATCTGCCCACACTTCGCTAGATCCGGACAATGGGGAAGCAACCCCTTGGCAAAGTTACGTCTTTGGTGCACAGATTGCTGAGGTTGAGGTGGATTTAGATACTGGTGAGGTCCAAGTATTGGGAGTATGGGCTGCGCATGATGTCGGCAGAGTCGTTAATCCCCAGCAAGTCGAAGGTCAGATTGAAGGTGGGATTGTGATGGGGTTGGGCCATGCGCTGATGGAAGAATATTCTCAGACTGCAGGTCAGGTTACAACCCCAGGGTTTGCCAAATATATATTGCCGACAGCAGTTGATATCCCGAACATGCACTCTATTTTAATTTCTGAGCCAGACCCCAAGACTCCATTGGGTGTAAAGGGTATCGGAGAACCTTGCATTACTCCTACTGCACCGGCCATTATTAATGCGATTTATGACGCTGTGGGTGTCCGTATTACATCTTTGCCTGCTACCCCTGAGAAGGTGCTGGCAGGAATATTAAAAAATAAAAAAAATCAACAGACAGTGAGTAAAGAGAAGTTGGCAGCATTTGCTTAATGTAGTGTCTATTACTATTTTTGATGTGGGGGAGACAACAAAATGAAATATTTTAAAAGTGCACTCGCAATAGTTTTCTTATTTTTATCGGTGACGGCTTTCGCACAGGGTAAAAAATATCCTGATAAGCCTATCGAGCTCGTGGTCCTGTTTCCAGTAGGAAGCTCGTCCGATGTAGTGGCGCGCTTATTTGCCGATAACTTGTCAAAGGATCTCGGCACCCAGATTGTCGTGGTAAATAAACCTGGAGCAGGGGGAGCGGTGGGTTACAAGTACATCACCACCAAAAGTCCGGATGGCTATTCCTTGGTATGGAGCTCAAATTCGATTCTCTCGACCTATTACTCTGGTGCCTTGAATGTGAGCTATCAGGGTTTTGATCATATCGGCAGAGCTACTTTAGAGTTGCCAGTAGTTGCCGTTAAGGCTGATTCCCCTTTTAAAAATCTGAAGGATATGATTGATTACGCGCGCACTCATCCAGAAGATATTCGAGTAGGTAATTCTGGGGCGGGCAGCTTCACCCACTATGCCGGCGCTTCATTTTTTGATAATCAGGGTGTGAAAGTCACGCATGTACCCTTTGCAGCAGCGCAAGTTGTGACCAGTTTAATGGGGGATAACATTGAGGCTGTAGTCCAGGCTCCTGGTGCTTTGCTTCCCTTTGTCAATAGCGGCTCTATACGCGTCATTGGCGTTCTAGGCTCCCGTCGTGAGCCAGCGTTCCCGAATGTTCCGACTGCAAACGAGCAAGGCATTAAATTTCAAGCTGATATGTGGCGCGGAATCTCAGGACCCAAGGGTATGCCCAAAGATATTTCTGAAAAGATTCAGGTAGCCATGCAAAAAACCCTCAGTTCGCCTGACTTTAAAAAACAATGTGAAAAGTTTGGTTGCCTAGCTGCTTTTGAGGACTCAGATGCATTTCTGAAAGATATCAACGTTGAAAATCAACTCGTTGCAGAATTCATGAAGCAAACTCTGAAGAATAATTAAAACCACCATGGAAGTGGAATATCAATGAATGATTTATTAAACCCAGAGATTGATGGGGTTACTTATCGTGCCAAAGCAATCGCTAAAGCTGGCGGGATAGATCAATTTCTTAGCAAGCACGACGTCCAAAAGTTGTCAGTATGTTTATCCGAAGCCTTGGTGCTAGGCTTATTACGCCAGGGTATTACCAAGTATTTAGCAATTTTTGGCCACGGATCCACCCACTTGGGGGAGATTCTGCGGATTTATACAGAAGCTGGCGTTACCAAAGTCTTTAATTTTCGCAATGAAGTTGAAATGGCTCATGCTGGAACTGCGCTGAGCTGGGTCTATCAAGAGGTATGTGCTGTAGTGACTTCGATTGGTCCTGGCGCATTGCAGGCAATGGCAGGATCATTGGCTGCATCTTCAAACGGGGTTGGTGTTTATCACATCTATGGTGATGAAACCACCTTCGGCGAAGGCTATAACATGCAGCAAATACCCAAACCTGAGCAAAATCTCTATGGCCAATTGACTGCGATCATGGGTAAATCCTATGTACTTCACACACCAGAAGCAATTCGTCATGCCATGAGAATGGGTGTGCAGACGGTATTTAATCCCATCAAGGCAGGGCCTTTCTACTTTTTGCTCCCGATCAATACTCAGCCTCAAGTCATTTCAGACTTTAACTTACAGTCATTACCGCCAAAGCCAAGTTTCAATAAGCAGGCGGTAGCAGAAGAGGAGCGCCTTCAGTCTGCGGTAGAAGTTATATCGAAAGCTAGCAAGGTCGTGATTAAGGCGGGTGGTGGTAGCCGCCCCTTTTATCGTGAGTTACGTGAATTCGCCAAACTATCCGGAGCGGTGGTGGTACTCTCTCCAGGCTCAACTGGCGTTTTAGAAAATGATGCGCCGAATAATATGCACGTAGGCGGTAGTAAAGGATCTATCAGCGGCAACTTTGCCATGCAAAATGCTGAATTACTCATCGTGATTGGTTCTCGTGCTGTATGTCAATCAGATTGCTCAGGAGTAGGTTATCCCAAGGTCAGGGAGGTGATTAACATTAATGGCGATTTGGCGGATGTTTCTCATTACAATAACACCATTGGCCTGCAGGGTGATATCGGTACGATCTTGCAACAACTGAATCTGCAGATTCAAAATAGCAAGGCAGATACAAAGAACAAGCAAGAGTGGCTAGGCGCTTGCAAGCAGAAAAAAGCAGAATGGAAACATTTTTTGGACGGCTTACAAGCCAATCCAGGAATTATTGATCCAGTTTGGGGGGTTGCTGTGTTAACTCAGCCTGCTGCCATTAAGTTGGTGTGTGATTTTGCCAAGAAGAACGATGCCATTAAATTCTTTGATGCTGGAGATGTCCAGGCAAATGGTTTTCAAACGGTTGAGGATGATTTGCCATATCAAACTTTTACTGAGAGCGGTGCCTCTTATATGGGTTTTGCTACCTGCGCTACGATTTCTAATGGCTTAGCAAATCAACCAAAATATGGAATTTCTTTCACGGGTGACGGTTCTTTTATGATGAATCCTCAGGCCCTCATTAGCGCAGTTGAGCATGGCGCTAAAGGCATGATTGTGATTTTTGATAATCGCCGAATGGCAGCTATCTCCGGTTTACAGCATGCTCAGTATGGCAATGATTTCCGTACCAATGACACAGTTGCTGTTGACTATGCAAAGTTAGCTTCATCAGTAGCAGGGGTAAAAGCATTTGAAGTGGGTCCAGGAGCCGAAGATCTTCAAAAAGCACTTGCGGATGCTTATCAATATGACGGACTATCAGTGCTACACGTCAAAGTCTACGCTGGCACAGATGAGCGCGCAGGATTGGGAGCTTATGGGAGCTGGAATGTAGGTAACTGGTGCGAGGCTGTGCAAGATATTTATCTCTCTCGAAATGTGTAATTAATCCCTCATGAATCATTTAAATCAAGATCTCTATCAAGGATATGGCTGCTATATTGCTGGCCAATGGACGACCTCTTCAGATGGAGCAAGCAAAGAGGTTAGAAGTCCTGCAACCGAAGAGTTATTAGGTTTAATTCCCAGCGCAACTGAACAAGATTTGCAAAGAGCGCTTGAGAGCGCACAGCGAGGTTTTGCAGTATGGCGGGCAATTGCCCCCTGGGAAAGAAGTAAGGTTCTGCGTAAGGCGGCTGATTTATTACGAGAGAGAAATGCTGAGTTTGCCAAATTAATGTCAACTGAGACAGGCAAGCCAATTGCGCAAGCTGAAGGTGAGTGGCGCGATACGGCCGACCAGTTTGAGTGGTATGCCGAAGAAACGAAGCGCATCTACGGCCAATCAATTGAAGCTAGACTACCGGATATTCGGATGAATGTCAGATTAGAGCCTGTTGGAGTTGTTGCAGCTTTCTCGGCATGGAATTTTCCTGCGCTTCTACCAGCAAGAAAATTAGCAGCAGGATTGGCGGCAGGGTGCTCAGTCATTCTTAAGCCAGCTGGTGAGGCTCCTGGCTCTGCGATGGCTATCATGAAAACACTTCTAGATGCTGGATTGCCTCCAGAGGCCGTTAATCTTGTTACAGGGGATTCTAGAAAAATTTCTCAATACTTAATTCAGTCGCCGATAGTGAAGAAGGTAACCTTAACAGGTTCTACTGCAGTTGGTCGGGAAATTCTTCACCTAGCTGCTGAAGGGATTAAAAAAGTTTCTATGGAGCTGGGTGGTCATGCTCCTGTGATTGTCTTTGAGGATGCTGATGTGGAGCAGGCAGCAGAAATGTGCGCCCGCTTTAAATTCAGAAATTGCGGACAAGTCTGTGCTTCGCCATCGCGTTTTTATGTTCATCAATCGATTTATGAAAAATTCTGCACTACTTTCACGCAGATTGCTAAATCACTCTCGATTGGTAGTGGCTTAGATCCTAAGGTCGATATGGGGCCGATGATTAATGCGCGTGGCTTAAAGCATGTCAAGACCTTGATAGAGGATGCTACAGCTAAAGGTGCACAGCTGTTAACGGGTGGAGAAGCTCCTGAAGGCTTTGATAAAGGAAACTTTATTCTTCCAACTGTCTTATGCGATGTGCCTGCGAATGCGAAGGTAATGATCGAGGAGCCCTTCGGCCCAATTGCACCTATCAGTAGCTTTAGTAGCTTTGATGAGGTAATTGAATTGGCTAATTCAACACCTTACGGCTTAGCTTCTTACCTATTTACTAAATCCCTTAAAATAGCTGCTTTAGCAAGTGAGCAGATTGAAGCGGGCATGGTCGGAATTAATGACTTAGCTATAGCAAGTGCTGAAATGCCATTTGGTGGTGTAAAGCAAAGTGGGATTGGAAGAGAAGGCGGTATATTTGGCATCCAAGACTATTTAGAGCCTAAATTTATTAAAACAAAATTGGTTTAAGTCATATGACAACTAAAGGAATTAAACGCGGTTTAACAAATTATGGGGATATGGCTTTTGCTGCTTACCTCAGGCGCTCGTTTGCTAAGTCAATGGGTTACTCTACAGAGTTATTGAATAAACCCATTGTTGGAATTGCCTCAAGTCCATCAGGATTTAATAGCTGCCATCGCAATATGCCTGAGCTCGTGGAGGCTGTCAAAAGAGGAGTTTTGGCTGCCGGTGCGCTCCCGATCGACTTTCCTACAATTTCTCTTGGAGAGATTTTTCTCAGCCCTACTTCATTGATGTTTCGCAACATGATGAGCATGGATGTAGAAGAGATGATCCGTGCCCAACCGATGGATTCGGTTGTGATGATCGGTGGTTGTGATAAGACTGTGCCTGCACAATTAATGGGGGCAGCTTCAGCAAATATTCCTGCTATTCAGCTTGTTACTGGTCCGATGATGACTGGCCGTTTTGAAGGAGAGCGTTTAGGTGCCTGTACAGATTGCCGTCGTTTTTGGGGCTCATTCCGCGCCGGTAAAATTTCTACTGAAGTGATTGAGGATATTGAATCACGCCTCGCTACGACTACTGGTACTTGCGCAGTCATGGGTACTGCTAGCACTATGGCTTGTATCTCCGAAGCTTTGGGGATGAGTTTGCCTGGCACTGCTGCTATTCCTGCCGTGCATGCCGATCGTTTGCGTGCCGCTGAAGCAAGCGGTACCTTGGCAGCAAAAATGGCACTCGGCGAAGCTCGAGCCCTCAAGCCCGATGAAATCATGACCAATAAGTCAGTTGAAAATGCTATGAGAGTCTTGCTTGCTATTGGCGGATCAACTAATGCCATTATTCACTTAACAGCTATCGCTGGTCGTTTGAATATTCCTGTCGGACTCAAGCGACTCAATGAACTTTCTGATGAAACCCCAGTCCTCGTGAACTTAAAGCCGACTGGCGATCACTATATGGAAGATTTCAATGCAGCGGGTGGTCTTAGTGCTGTACTCGCACAACTAAAGGATTCCCTCCACTTGGATGCGCTCACAGTCACTGGTGAAACTTTAGGTGAACGACTTGCTGCCGAAAGCAAGATCTTTGTTGACCATACTATTATTCGACCTGCTAGCGATCCGATCGAGCCAGTTGGCGGCCTGGTTTCTCTATCGGGTACGCTTGCACCTAATGGCGCCATTTTCAAACGAAGTGCAGCTGATAAAAATCTGTTTGAAGTAGAAGGGCGTGCAGTCGTTTTTAGCTCCCTAGAAGACTTAAGTCTCAGAATTGATGATCCAGATTTGGACGTTACCAAGGATGATATTTTGGTTCTGCAAAATGCTGGGCCAAAGAGTAAAAGTGGCATGCCTGAAGCGGGATATTTACCGATCCCCAAAAAACTGGCTGCTCAGGGCGTAAAAGACATGGTCCGAATTTCTGATGCCAGAATGAGTGGTACAGCCTATGGGACTATTATTCTGCACGTTAGCCCAGAAGCTTCTATTGGTGGCCCAATTGGTCTAGTCAGAAATGGCGATCGTATAAGGGTCAGTGTGAGTAAAAAACAGATTGACCTCTTGGTGTCCGAAGAGGAGCTACATAAAAGACGCACAGCGTTAGAGACGATCAAGTCAGATATACCGACTCGGGGATACGCTCATCTTTATCACCACCATGTGCTTCAAGCCGAGGGCGGCTGCGATTTTGATTTCCTAGTTGGCCAAGCCAAATAAGGAAACACTGGATCAGGGACTATTGGCCCTTGTTCAGTCTGTGTGAGCGAAATTCAGTGGGGGAAGCGCCAAATTTTTGTTTAAAACGTCTGGTGAAATAGCCCTCATCATCAAAGCCCACTTCCTTAGCAACTTCTGAAATTCGCTTATCCGTCATGAGGAGGAGTTCTTGAGCTTTTTCCATTCTTTTCATCGTGAGCCACCCAACAAATGCAAGGCCTGTCTTTTGTTTTAATAATTGCGAGATATAGTTGGGCGACAAAAAGGTTGCATGAGCTGCCGATTGGAGAGTCAGGTTTGAGCTCATGTGCTTGTCAATGTACTGAATCACTCGCTTAAAGGATTCAGTTTGAGTAGCATAATTAGTTTGGTTATTCAGTTGCGCCATCATTTCAGCGTTGTAAATCTCGCTAGCATAACCAATCAGATCTAATAGACCTCCACGAATTCGTTCGCGCCAACCAAGTTTGCGCTCCCCATTGATGGCATAAAACTTTTCAACAAGCGTCATGACATATGCGAACTGCTCTTTTGTAAAATCAAAATCAATCAAGCCTTGATATAAAAAGGGGAGTAATTCTGGGTGTTCTAGCCCAATTAGCTCCTCCGCTTCAAATAAGTTGGCGGCAAGGTTAGACCCCAGAAAGCTCCTGCTAAAGTTGATGATGTGGTAATTCGGGTTATCCGCTGGAATACTATAGTGAACCCGGTAAGGCAGAATAAAGATAATCGAATTGTTCTTATAAGTCGTTTCAACATTTTTGATACCATGCCTAGACCCACCATTGACATTGATATGAATCTGAAAAAACTCATGCCGATGCGGGGTGATGATTGGATTTCTGATTTGCCAATCTCTGATCTCAAAGTCTAGCCTTTCAGACCGCTCTGACATTTGATAGGTTTTGATTTCCATCGATTCTTTAAGCATGTAGATAAGTTTAGTTCTAGAGACCTTGGCTATTGGATATGGAGATCGTGATTATGGTGATCTAAAGATATAAATGTCTAATGTATTCAGTGATTTACATTATATCTGATGGCTAGAAATGAAGGATTTTGGTCATTGAAACGCAATCATTATGCAAGGCGTGATGCTATGTTAGTTTGGCTACCAACCGCTATTGAGAGGTGATTAAGAAAGGTTTCATTTGGTATTCTATCGAGCATACTTAGACGCTTGAGTATGAGTGGGAATTAAAGAGGCTCAAGTGCCGAAGAATAAGTGACTACAAAATATTGATGTAATGAAGTAATGATCCCAATCTTATATTCCTACCGGAGATGTCCTTATGCGATAAGGGCTCGTATGGCGTTGAAATACGCTGGCATCCAAGTCGAGCCGAGGGAGATCTCTTTGAGAAATAAGCCGGCATCTATGACCAAAGCTTCGCCTAAAGGAACTGTGCCGGTTTTATGTATTGATGATCTTGTTATCGACCAAAGTCTGGAGATTATGAATTGGGCGCTCGGAAAGTCAGATCCTGATGGCTGGAAAATTGTTGATGATGCGATTGCTAAGCTTTGGATTGAAAGAAATGATGGACCATTTAAAACCCTATTAGATCAATATAAGTATCCCAATCGATATCCTGACATCAATACCACAGATGTGCTGAACGCAGCCATTGAGCTAATGCTTAAGCCAATGGAGTCCGCTCTTCTGTCTAGTCGGCACTTATTAGGAAATAAATTATCTTGGGTGGATGTCGCTATTTTCCCCTTCATAAGGCAGTTTGCAATGGTCAATCTACAGCAATTTGAGGCATTACCTTTTGCCTCTACTAAGCAATGGTTAAAGGGAAACATAGAATCTGACTTATTCGAGTCGGTGATGCAGAAATATCCAATTTGGATTGATTAAAAAAAGATACTCAAGGCCAATGGATGACTTCATTAAACCCACCCCAAGTCAATGCAGCACTCTAGAAATGAAAAGGCCCCAGATTGCTCTAGGGCCCTTGCAAATTTGGCTCCTCGACCTGGGCTCGAACCAGGGACCTACGGATTAACAGTCCGGCGCTCTACCGACTGAGCTATCGAGGAATAAGCCGATATTATAGCAAGATGAAAGCAACTCTTCCTACTTCTGTACGAATCCCTAAAGTACTGACCAT
>CANFLR010000044.1 GCA_947447945.1 Burkholderiaceae bacterium | reverse complement strand
GAACGGAGGGATAGGTTTTAAGATGACCCCCTCTTTAGCTAAAAACTGGATATGAAAATTGGTTTGAAACTAAAAACCAATTCTTGCGCCTTAAAAGCAACTCGAACGCCAATTTTCTGCAAAGTAAGCTGAGGTAGGGGGGTGTATAAAACTGCCTAAAGTAGGTGTTTTAGCCTTGTAACCCCTACACCACCACTACATGGCGCTAAAAAAGAAAAAAGGCTTCGAAAGCGAGTTGCCTTCAAAGCCTTGTACATCTTGGTGGGTCGGGCGAGATTCGAACTCGCGACCAACGGATTAAAAGTCCGCTGCTCTACCGACTGAGCTACCGACCCAGTTAGCCGTAAATTATAGCAAGAACTGTGATCGGCTTCCTTGGTGTCGCCAAGGGGCGCCGCCTACACCTTCTATCTAGGAGTGCTTTAGGAGTTTATCCGTCTGGCTACTGGTGGATTTTTAGAAAAATACTCCTTAATTCCTTGCAAAATGGCCTCAGCAATCCGATCTTGGTAGCCATCGTCATTAAGCTTTGATTCCTCCTGAGGATTGCTGATAAAGGCAGTTTCTACCAGGATGGAGGGGATATCCGGTGCTTTGAGGACGGCAAAACTGGCTTGCTCAACGCTCCCTTTATGCAGTGGTGCAAAGCCGCTAATTTTCTTCAGAACAGAGTGACCCACTTGTAGCGAGTCTTTAATTTGAGCGGTGGTGGACATGTCAAGTAGCAGGTTTGCTACTTGACGATCTTGCGTCTTGATATTGATACCGCCGATGAGGTCGGAGGCATTTTCTTTATTAGCCATCCATCTAGCCATAGTGCTGCTAGCGCCCATTTGGGAAAGCGCAAAGACAGAGGCACCCTTGGCATTTCTTTCAATAAAGGCATCTGCATGAATCGAGACAAATAGGTCGGCCTGCACACTGCGGGCCTTTTGTACTCGCTTGCCTAAAGGGACAAAGTAATCGCCATCTCGCGTCAGAAAAGGGCGCATATAGACTTCATCTTCAATCTTGGCATGCAGGCGTTTGGCAATTGCCAGGACAACATGTTTTTCTTGGGACCCCATTGAGCCAATGGCACCAGGATCTTCACCACCATGGCCAGCATCAATGGCAATCGTAATCAGGCGTTTATATTTGGCTGGCGCAGGCGCTTCTTTCATCTCGGGGATGGCTTGTGCAACAGGGGCGCTTGGCTTACTCGGCAAATCTTTTTTGTTCGCAAACTGCGCGATCAGATCTAGCTCTTCATTAGATTTCGCCAAGGCGCTTTCTTTGCGGGCACTATTTTTGACTAAAGTCATGAGGGCGTCTGGTGGCGTGGTTGGATAAAGATCAAACACCATGCGGTAGCGGTATTCAGCGACAGGCTCTAGAGTAAAAAGTTGGGGCTTGATAGGTTCTTTTAAATCAAAAACTAAGCGCACAACATTAGGCTGAAACTGCCCCACCCGAATTTGTGAAACATAAGGATCATTCGGCTTGACCTTGGCTACCAAATCTTTGAGGGTCGAATTGAGCTCCAAGTCTTGCACATCAATCACTAGTCGATCGGGATTGGTCAGTATTTGTTGTGTAATAGGTAGCGGGGCATCTGACTCTAAGGTAATACGGGTGTAATCTTCTGAAGGCCAGATTCGCACCCCCAGTATCTTTGCTCCCCAGGCGATATCGACTTCGGTCAAGAGTAGGGCGAAGCTCAGTGCTTTACTGGCTGTTTTTAAAACCTGACGTCTAGTGGTATTAGGCTCTTTTGGCATCAAGCGTTATGTTCAGCGTTTTATATTTGGCTAGTGGTTTAGCTGCAATAAGACTGATTGACCTTTTTCAGTAAAGGCATTGAGCACAATGGTTCTCTCGGATTCTGCTTCACCTGCTGTTAAGGTAATTTGAAGATCAAATAGAGGTAAGGTTCCCTCAGCCTTTTCTGGCCACTCAATGATGCAAAACCCAGGCTCATCGAAGTGCTCTGCAAACCCAGCCTCTTGCCACTCGAGGGGGGTTCGCATGCGATACAGATCAAAGTGGTGGGCCATCAAAGCTTGCTCATGAATATGCACTGAATAGGGCTCACATAATGTGTAAGTGGGGCTTTTCACTTTGCCAACATATCCCATGCCTTGAATGAGATAACGTGCCAGTGTAGTTTTGCCTGCGCCCAGATCGCCTTCCAAGGCAATATTGAGGTGCGCTTGGGGATGTACTTGCAGAAATAGACTTAATCCCAGGGCGAGACCCTTGGCTAAGTGGGCAGTATCGACTTCTTGCCTACAATGTTGAGTAATAGATTGGATTGCCGCTAAAGTCACTGGGGTGCATTTACCAAGTTTTTGTAATCTGTCTAGTTTATTCAATTATTGGACTACATTCCTATTCAATATGCCATCACACCTTAGTAAAACTGCTTTAGATGAGCTCAATTTACGCGATTGGCTCAGGGAGCAGGCACGGGGTTTTGGTTTTGATGCACTCAGAATCACTGATACACAGCTCGGGCCTGCACCAGAACGTCTGCAAGAGTGGCTGGCAGAAGGTCGCCACGGTGAGATGGAATATATGGCGCGCCATGCGCAGTTGCGTGCCAATCCGCAGTTATTGGTGCCTGGTGCTTTGCGGGTGATCTGCGTGACCATGAATTACCTATCCCCTAAAGCAGATTTTGAACAAGAATGGCAGCGACTTGCAGATCCATCACAAGCGGTGGTTTCTCTATATGCAAGAGGGCGTGACTACCACAAGGTCTTACGCAATCGCCTCCAAGAATTTGCTCAGGCGATTGAAGCGCGGATTGGAACGTTTGGGTATCGTGTCTTTACCGACTCTGCCCCCCTTATGGAAGTGGAGTTAGCACGTAAGGCAGGCTTAGGTTGGCGCGGCAAACATACCTTGTTACTGAATCGTGAGTCTGGCTCTACTTTCTTCTTGGGTGAGATCTTGGTCGATGTCCCGCTACCCCTTGATGATGAAGAGGACTCCCATTGTGGTACTTGCCAAGCTTGCATGGATATCTGTCCCACGCAAGCCATTACTGCACCATATCAATTAGATGCGCGGCGTTGCATTTCTTATTTGACAATTGAAAATCCGACAGCTATTCCAGTGGAGTTTCGCCGCGCCATGGGAAATCGCATTTATGGATGTGATGACTGTCAACTCATTTGTCCTTGGAATAAATTTGCACAGCGCTCTTCATTACCCGATTTTGTCGAGCGTCACGGTTTGGGGTGCGCTAGTCTCTTGCAGTTATGGTCATGGACCGAGGTAGAGTTTGAGCAACGTCACGAAGGTAGCGCTATTCGACGGATTGGTTACTCTCGTTGGCGCCGCAATTTGGCGGTAGCCATGGGCAATGCTTTGCTCGCAGATGATTTACCTATCAGTGAGAAGCAAGTTCTTAAGCAAGCACTTGTCAGCGCCTTGCCAGATGCTGATGACTTGGTAGCAGAGCATATTGAGTGGGCGCTTGGCCAGTAATTGTGCAGAATATTGAGCCAGCTTTTACAATGATCCATGTCTTCTGATAACGTGCCTTACCTAGATCCAAGTGAGATCCCTTTAGAGGGCTCCGCTGCGCAGCGTTTCAAAAGCCGCCGTGAGGCATTTTGGTCAGGCGTTCGTTACGCCTCTGGTGCACCTGCCATCGTGCTCTTTTCGGGTATGGTGGGTTTTGGTGCGATGAGTAAAACCAGTGGCCTAGATATTTGGTTTGCAAGTTTTAGTAGTTTGTTCATGTTTGCTTTGCCAGGCCAAGTCGTTTTATTAGAAATGATCAGTGCTGGCTCTTCAGCAATCGCAGTCATTATGGCGGTCACCTTGACCTCTACGCGCTTTATTACCATGACGGTTGCACTCTTTCCACAGTTAGATGATAAGGATCGCAATCGCAGTCTTTATGCGCACGTTCATTTATTGGCGATGACGGCTTGGGCAGTTTCAATGCGCGAGTTTGAGAGTATTGAAACCCAACATCGCTTTAGTTATTTTATTGGGGTGGGTTTGTTGTGCTGGCTGATTTCTGTACCAGGCACGATTCTCGGTTATCTCTTAGCGAGCATGGTGTCTCCAGCGATTACGCTTGGCTTGATTTTTATTAATCCACTCTTTCTTTTTCTGACTTTTGCAGATGTGAAGGCTTGGATTAACCGAATCGCCATTTTGTTGGGTTGTGTTTTGGGCCCATTTTTTTATTTCATAGACCAAGATAGCAGTTTGCTTGCTGCTGGGCTCATTGGCGGTACTGCGGCCTACCTGATCGATCGCAAATTATTGCGCAAGAAAGTAGGGGTGATTAGTTCATGAATCCCATTCTGCAAGGCTGGGGATTGTGGCTTGCATTAGCAGGAGCCTGTTTTGGCACTTACGTATGTCGCGCTGTTGGAGTCCTGCTTTCTGGGCGCATCAACCAAGATAGCGAAATTTTTCGCTGGCTATCTGCGGTTACCTTCGCAATGGTCGCGGCGCTCATCGTGCGCTTAATCATCTTGCCAGTAGGTTTATTGGCTACCGTGCCAGTATGGTTTCGGGTGCTGATTTGTGTTTTGAGTCTTGGGGTGATGATCTCTAGTCCCAAGCGTCGCTTAGTAGCGGCTTTATTAATCGGCGTATTGTTGCTAATGGGTTACGGCGCCCTACATTAAGTGTTCCGCTAGGATCTGTGCAATATGCACCGCATCTCTTTGGGCGCCATCGTGGATTTGATGGCGGCAACTGGTGCCATCGGCTACCACCCAACTATCAGGCGCTTTGCGGATCGCTGGCAAGAGACTTAACTCGGCCATTTGCTGAGAGACTTTAATGTGCTCGGCTTCGTAACCAAAACTGCCAGCCATGCCGCAGCAAGACGATTCAATCAGCTTGGGATCAGCATTGGGAATGAGTTTGAGGAGTTCCAGAGCCGGCGATAATGCCGCAAAAGATTTTTGATGGCAATGACCATGAAATAAAACAGGGCGGGTGGCGGCCTTGAGTTGCAGGTTGAGATTGCCCGCTTTGGCCTCGCTTGCCAGAAATTCTTCTAAGAGTTGTGCGTGTTTGCTCACGGTAATAGCCGCTTCACCTAGGCCCATGACGAGCGCTTCATCTTTTAGGGTAAATAAACACGAGGGTTCCAAACCAATAATGGGAATACCTTGCTCTGCATACGGCGCTAAATGGTGAACCAACTCACCAAGGGTTTGTTTGGCTTTATCAACCATGCCGGTAGCCAAATAAGTGCGACCACAGCAAAACTCTTGAGAGCAAGTACTGCCTGCTTGTTGTTGGGTGCCACTCTGCGCTGAATTTTTTTGAGGAATGTGCACGCGGTAGCCGCCCGCCCTGAGAACCTTCAATGCTGCTTGAAGATTGTGTTTCTCAAAATAGGCATTAAAGGTATCTGCCAAGAGAACGACCCCTTTGCTTTTTCCATGAGCTGTAGTTTCTGCCAATTGACCGGGCGTGAACTGGTATGAGGCAAGATCACTTTTCTGATTCCAGAACGTTTCTTTTTTCCACAAAGGCAAACTGCGTTGCGCGGCAATTCCCATGAGCCACTCTTGTGCTTTGGCTAGCGCAGTAATGCGGTTACGAATATTAAGCAAACCAGGAAGCCCGGGGATGCTACTGATGAATGTAGCGTACTTGGGTAAATAAGCCACTGCTAGATCACGTAAAGAATGACCAACTCGTTTTTTATAGGCTGACAAAAATTCAATTTTCATCTTGGCCATATCAACACCAGTAGGGCACTCACGTCGACACGCTTTACAACTCACGCATAAATCCATGACTTCTTTCACGGCATCGCTACCCAAAGGTGCTTGGTCTTCGATATCCAATTGACTGGAGAGGGCAAGGCGCAAGGTATTGGCACGACCGCGGGTAAGGTGTTTTTCATCGCGGGTCACGCGATAACTCGGGCACATAAGCTCAGCATCAAATTTACGGCAGTGACCATTGTTATTGCACATCTCCACAGCCTTAGCTAAACCCATTGCTGGGTCGCCACCGGTTCCGGGGGCGCTGGTTTCTTCGGTTACTGGATTGTTTTGTACATTCCAGGCGGACCAATCCAATGCTGGTTGGAGTGAGATAACTTGATAGCTTGGAGGGTAGCGAAAATAGCGCTTGTCATCCATCTTGGGGGGATTGACGATCTTGCCGGGATTGAATAATCCAGCAGGGTCAAAAGCCTGTTTGATTTCTGCAAGGGCTTGGGTAATTTTTGGGCCAAATTGCCAAGAGATCCACTCGCCACGACAAAGTCCATCACCATGCTCGCCACTATAGGCACCTTTGTATTTTCGTACGAGTTCAGCTGCTTCTTCTGCCACGGCGCGCATTTTTTGCGCACCATCACGCCGCATATCCAGAATCGGGCGCACATGCAAAGTGCCAACAGAAGCATGGGCATACCAAGTGCCGCGTGAGCCATATTTAGCAAAGACATCAGTGAGTGCTTGAGTGTATTCAGCTAGGCTTTCAAGGGGTACTGCGCAGTCTTCAATAAAGCTTACGGGCTTACCATCCCCTTTTAAGCTCATCATGATATTGAGACCTGCTTTACGCACTTCCCATAAATTTTTCTGCGGGCTAGAGTCTGGCATGGCAACTACCGAGCCTGGCAAACCCAGGTCGCCCATGAGATCCTGCAAGGCTTTGAGCCGCTCTAGCAAAGGCGCATGCGCTTCGCCAGAAAACTCAACCAATAAGATTGCCTCAGGGGTCTGCGTATTGGGGTCAATTAAGGCAGTTTCAATGGTCTTTTTAAAACTGGGGTTACTACGGGCCAAATCAATCATGGTGCGATCGACGAGCTCAACCGCGGTTGGTCCGAGTTTGACAATATGCTGTGCGCTATCCATTGCTTTATAGAAGCTCGCAAAGTTGATGACTCCTAACACTTTGTGCTGTGGTAATGGCGCTAGTTTGAGTTTTAAGGATTTGAAATAAGCCAGTGTGCCTTCACTACCAACCAGTAGGTGTGCCAAATTAACACTACCATCTGCGGTATAAGGCAATTCACTTTGCGGATGAAAGACATCCAGGTTATAACCAGCGACTCTTCTGAGCACCTTCGGAAAGTGGGCCTCGATTTCGGGATGAAGTGTGTCGGCAAGACCTTTAACAAAATCACCCAATTGTTTTGCCGCGCCCGTGCTAGCAGCGTAATGGCCAAATTGCGCAACGGTACCATTGGCTAACCAGGCATCAATTCCCAAAACGTTGTGCACCATATTGCCGTAAGCAATCGAGCGACTTCCACAAGAGTTATTACCTGCCATGCCACCGATAGTGGCTTGCCCAGAGGTGGAGACATCTACCGGATACCAAAGACCGTGTTGCTTGAGTGAGGCGTTGAGATGGTCTAGAACGATCCCCGGCTCAACTTCAACTGTGCCTTGATCGACATTGAGATCGAGTACATTCCTGAAATACTTGCTGTTATCAATGACTAAGGCTGCGCCTGTAGTTTGTCCGCATTGACTGGTGCCCCCTCCGCGCGGGAGTACAGGAACTTGGAGTTCTGCGGCGATCTGCAGAGCGCTGGCAATGTCCTGTTCGGTTTGAGGAACGAAGACTGCGATCGGCATGGCTTGGTAAATCGAAGCGTCGGTAGCATAGCGCCCCCGGCTAGCCATATCGCTTAGTACTTCACCGGATGTTTCTTGGCGCAGTCGCTTGGCTAATTGCTCTTTGTGGATTACGAGCTCTTGGAGTGGCAGTGGCTTATTCATGCTGTGCTTCAGTTTTAAGGAGTTCGAGTACAACATCCCGTTTATTCATGACATGCAAAATCATGACTTTGCGCATACGCTCACTATCACGCGCTTTGAGAGCATCAATCATTTCTTGATGTTCTTCAACTGCTCTTTCCCATTTCACGCCATTTTGATTCGAACGAAATCGCAGGGCTTCAATGCGAGCGTTCGCCTGAGAAAAGAGTTGTGTCAAAACAGAATTGTTTGCTGCTTGACTAATGAGCTGATGAATTCTTAAATTCAATTGGTAATAACTCGATAAATCACGACGGGCGTAAGAAGCCATCATTTCATACTGAAGCGCTTCTAGTTCCGAGAGGGCGGTATTACTAATACGTTGCGCGGCCAACTCGCCCGAATAACCTTCTAACTGGGCAATCACATCAAAGGTGTTGATCACATCAGCATGACTCAGTTCAATGGCAATGGCACCGCGGTTGGCAATGAGTTCTACCAAGCCGTCGGCGGCAAGGCGTTTAATCGCTTCCCGAATCGGCGTGCGCGAAACATGGAGGCTTTCAGCCAATTCCCGTTCATTGAGTTTGCTACCAGGGGGGATAAGGCCTTCCACCAATAAAGACCTGAGTTTTTGAAAGGTGGCTTCATGCAAATTGAGCGAATTGGGCTGTGCAATGACTTCCATGACGTAAATGAGGCCCCTCTAGGTTTGTATACAAATTATCGATAGCTCATGATAAATCATAAATTAAGGCTATTTAAGGCTTTATTTTAGTATTTCCTAAGTATTTTTTGCATACAAAACTGAAAATATCTCTAAATTCCCTTACACTAGACCCACTCTTAACCCTCAAACCGAGTAAAACCAGCCATGCTAAAACTTGATAACCATCTATCTGGACGCCATTTCTTACATATTCCGGGGCCCAGTCCAGTGCCTTCGAGGGTTTTACGTTCGATTAGTTATCAAACCATCGACCATCGCGGGCCTGAGTTTGCGGCGTTCGGGCTTCAAGTGCTGGCAGGTATTCAGAAGATTTTTCAAACCCAGCAACCGGTCATTGTGTATTCCGCATCGGGCACGGGTGCTTGGGAAGGTGCTTTAGTTAATGTACTCAATCATGGGGATAAGGTCTTGTTTTATGAGACTGGTCAGTTTGCAAATTTATGGCGTGCTTTAGCCAAGCGCATTGGCTTGGAGCCAGAGGTGATTGGTAAAGCTGGAGAAGACACTTGGCGTTGGGGAATTGATGCTGCTGTGATTGAGGAGCGCTTGCGCAAAGACACGCAACATGAAATCAAAGCAGTTTGCGTAGTGCATAACGAAACGTCTACTGGTGTGACATCGAATATTGCTGCAGTTCGTGACGCAATGGATCGCGCCAAACATCCCGCTTTATTGCTGGTCGATAGCGTATCAGGTTTGGGTTCAGCGGAATATCGTCATGATGAGTGGGGCGCAGATGTGACCATCTCGGGCTCGCAAAAAGGCTTGATGTTGCCACCAGGGATTGGTTTTAATGCCCTATCGCCTCGCGCGATTGAAGTGAGCAAGACAATTAAAACACCCAAGTCTTATTGGGCTTGGGATGAAATCCTCGAATCGAATAAAACAGGTTACTGGCCAACTACCCCCAGTACCAACCTCCTGTACGGTTTACACGAAGCAATGGACATGATGCTAGCCGAAGGTTTGGATACGATCTTTGCGCGTCATCAACGTTTAGCCGCAGCTTGTCGTCAAGCTGCCGGCGCTTGGGGTCTTGAGAATCAATGCCTGGACACTGCCTGTTATTCGCCTGTTCTGACTTGTGTCGCTGTACCCGAGGGGATGGATGCCGATGCACTGCGTCAGCATGCCTTGAGCAAGTTCAATCTGTCTTTGGGTGTGGGACTTGGTAAGCTCAAGGGCAAAGCCTTCCGGATTGGGCATTTAGGCGATTGCAATGAATTGAGCTTAATGGCCGCCTTAAGTGGGGTGGAGATGAGTTTGGGTGCGATGGGCTTCAAACCTAAGGCCAGTGGGGTAGTGGCTGCGCAAGAGTTCTTAAAGTAAAGCTGCCATACGACCTATAATTAAGCTTATTAAGCAAAGTGATTAAAACGTCAATACGCCCATCTATGCTGATTCCCGAAGCGTATTGATCACATTGAAGAGAGAAAGATAAACATGTTAGCTACTAAACCCTATTTGAGCCAAGCCGATGTGCAAAAGATTTTGGACGCTGCAAACCAACATGCTGCGCAAAATCAATGGGCTGTGACGATCGCTGTCTGCGATGATGGCGGTCATTTATTGGGTTTGATTCGTCGTGATGGTTGCGCTCCTATATCGGCTTATATTGCTGAAGAAAAAGCGCGCACTGCGGCGATGGGTAAACGCGAGAGTCGCGTCTACGAAGAAATTATTAATAACGGCCGCATTTCTTTCTTGTCAGCCCCACACATTGCGGGGATGTTGGAGGGTGGGGTCAATATCGAGGTAAATGGGTTTACCATCGGCGCAGTCGGCGTTTCCGGCGTTAAATCGACCGAGGATGCCGCCACTGCTAAGGCCGGCATTGCGGCCATCCTGTAAGTTACCTTGACTAATACTGTTACTGAAATAAACACCTCCACAGGAGTTGCTGATGACAGCACCCCTGAAGCAACAATTACTTTTGCTGACTTTGGCTTAGACCCCAAAATACAAAAAGCGGTCTCTGAGCAGGGTTACATTACTCCTACACCGATTCAGGCTAAATCAATCCCTCATGTCTTAGCAGGAAGTGATTTGATGGGTGCTGCGCAAACGGGTACCGGTAAAACGGCTGCGTTTGTATTGCCGATTATTCAAAAAATCTTACGCCATGCCAGTAGCAGTGCTTCACCTGCGCGCCATCCGATTCGCGCCTTAGTATTGACACCAACACGTGAGCTAGCGGTACAAGTTGCTGAAAATGCCGCCAATTACTCTAAACATACGGATTTGCGCGCTGCTGTTGTATATGGTGGCGTGGATATGAAAGAGCAAGTCATGATTCTGCGCGGTGGCATAGAGATTTTAATTGCCACGCCAGGACGCCTGCTTGATCACATTGGCTCTAAGGTGGCCAACCTATCGCAAGTAGAAATTCTGGTGTTAGACGAAGCAGATCGTATGCTCGATATGGGCTTCTTACCAGATTTGCAACGCATCATCGATTTAATCCCGGCGCAACGACAAACTCTGTTGTTCTCAGCGACGTTCTCACCAGAGATTAAGCGTTTAGCACAGAGTTATTTACGCACTCCCGTCACAGTTGAAGTGGCTCGTCAAAATGCTGCAGCCGACACGGTGAAGCAGGTTGTGCATATGGTTTCTTCTGCGGATAAGCAACGCGCGATTGTGAAGATTTTGGAGGCGCGTACGCGTCAAGGGTTGTCGCGCCAGTGCATTATCTTTACCAATAGTCGTTTAGGTTGTGCCCGCTTATCGCGCGCACTTGAGCGTGACGGTATTAAAGCAGGTGCGATTCATGGAGATAAGAGTCAAGGTGAGCGCACCTTAACCTTGGACGCTTTTAAGTCAGGTGCGATTGAAGCCTTGGTGGCTACCGATGTCGCAGCGCGAGGTTTAGATATTCCGGATATGCCTTGTGTGATTAATCACGAGTTACCCTTTAGTGCGGAAGACTTTATTCACCGTATTGGTCGTACGGGGCGCGCTGGTAGTACGGGCGATGCTATTGCCTTGGTAGACGCAAGCGAAAAGCGACTACTCGACGATATTGAAAAGTTGATGAAGCGTAAGTTAGATGTCCGTCCTTTGCCAGAAGGTAATCCCACTGCGAGTAGGTCCACCTCTACTCAAGTATCACCTGGCAAGATGTCAGACCCATTCTTCTATCAGCCCTATGAGCCTAGTACACCAGCCCCAGCCGTTGATGGGGCCGCTAAGCCCGAAGTCAAAAAGGTTGGCATTGTGCCCGCTAAGCCGACTCTAGGTGCCTTGCTTGGTGGTTTTAAAAAGAAGTAATTAAGCAGTTTGGTTTTTCCATGCCTGAGTGGCTGCCAAAAGCCACTCGGCAATGGATAGACTCGATCTACTCGGTAAATTTTGCAAACCCAAATGCTGTGCTGCTTGCTGTAATGCCTGCAGTGCGCTTTGAGCATTATGCGTCTGAATAGGCATCGCTAAAGTTTGCTTGCTGAGCTTCTCACCATGTGCATCAAGCACGAGTGGTAAATGTAAATAGTCTAGTTGGGGATAATTTAAGAGCTGTTGCAGGTGTATTTGTCTTGCAGTATTGCTGAGCAGGTCTGCACCGCGAACGACATTGGTAATGCCTTGCTGTGCATCATCGACTACGACCGCGAGTTGGTAGGTAAATAAACCATCGTTCCGCCGCAGCACAAAATCCCCCACTCCTGAAACCAGGTTTTCATGTTGGATCCCCAATGCTTGGTCAGCAAACTCAATCTGTAGGTCTCCTGGCAGGGCCAGCCTCAAGGCAACACCCTGTTGGGATAGGTCATTGAGGGTTGTTTGGTTGGGCCGACAAGTGCCTGGATAGACAAGTTCCTGATTGCGGGGGGTCGCGATACCCTTAGCTGCCAAGGTCTTAGCAATAGTCTGACGGGAGCACCCACAGGGGTAGAGGCATTTCGCCTGATTTAAGACCTCTAGAGCCTTGAGATAAGAAGCTTGGCGCTGGGATTGCCAGGTGACATCCTCGTCCCACACTAGGCCACAAGCCAGTAATTGCCGCATGATTTCTTGGTCGGCTCCAGGAATGCAGCGGGGCCCATCTAAATCCTCAATCCGAAGCAACCATTGCCCCCCATTTTTCTTAGCATCTAGCCAGCTTCCCAGGGCTGCAACCAGGGATCCAGCGTGCAGTGGGCCGGTGGGCGAGGGGGCAAAACGCCCGCGATAGCCTCTGGCTGGGGGTGGGAGATTTTGAGCGAGGTTCACAGCTAAAATGATCTCATGGCTTCACCCCGTTTTGTTCATCTGCGTCTTCATTCCGAGTTTTCTATCACGGATGGAATCGTGCGCATTGATGATGCCGTAGCCCAGGCTGAAAAAGACGAGATGGGCGCTTTAGCTCTAACAGACCTCAGCAACCTATTTGGCTTGGTACGTTTTTATACGGCAGCACGCTCTAAAGGGCTTAAACCGATTGCCGGGGCAGATGTTTGGGTCAGCAATTCTCAAGACCCCGATCAACCCCATCGCTTGTTGCTCCTGGTGCAAAACCATTCTGGTTATCTCCATTTGTGTCAGTTGCTCAGTCGAGCGTCTTTAGATAACCAATCCCGTGGGCGCGCTGAAGTCGACCCCGCTTGGTTCAGTGAGCCCGCTTCGAAGGATGAGGATCGGAAAGCTAAAAAAACCTTGGCCTATGGTTTGATCGCTCTTTCGGGAGCACGCTGGGGGGATATTGGTAGTGCATTGTTAGCAGGGCATGAAGCGCAAGCAAAAGCTGCAGCATTACGCTGGGCCAAGATTTTCCCAGAAACCTTTTTTATTGAGGTGCAACGCGCAGGACATCAGCAAGATGAGCAACATCTGCAACTTGCCTGTCATCTGGCTGGCGCCCTAGATTTGCCAGTGGTAGCAACGCACCCAGTGCAGTTTATGCAAGCAAGTGATTTCACGGCACATGAGGCGCGTGTTTGTATTGCTGAGGGAGAACTTCTAGGCAACCCTCGCCGGCAAAAGAAATTCAATGATCAGCAGTATTTTTTATCGCAAGCAGAGATGGAGAAGCGTTTTGCAGATTTGCCAGTGGCGCTAGCCAACTCGGTTGAAATCGCGAAGCGCTGCAATCTCACCCTAACGCTTGGTCAACCGCGTTTGCCAGATTTTCCAACGCCTCCAGGCATTACGCTTGACGACTATTTGCTGCAACAATCCGAAATCGGTTTGAAGCGGCACATGGAGCGCAACTTCCCAGATGCGGAGGAGCGCGCCAAAGAGGAATCTCGATACCACGATCGTTTGGTATTTGAGGTGAAGACGATTTCACAAATGGGCTTCCCAGGCTACTTCTTAATTGTGGCAGACTTCATTAACTGGGCTAAAAATAATGGCGTGCCAGTTGGCCCAGGTCGCGGCTCTGGCGCTGGCTCTTTAGTGGCTTACTCGCTCGGTATTACTGATCTTGATCCACTGCGTTATAACTTGCTGTTTGAGCGTTTCTTAAATCCAGAGCGGGTATCGATGCCCGACTTTGATATTGACTTCTGTCAGCATGGCCGCGATCGCGTCATTCAATATGTCAAAGATAAGTACGGCAAAGATGCAGTTAGCCAAATTGCGACCTTCGGTACGATGGCAGCGCGAGCAGCGATTCGGGATGTGGGCCGTGTACTAGAGCAAGGTTATAACTTTGTTGATGGTATTGCCAAGTTGGTTCCCAATAAGCCTGGTCAATACATGACGATTGATATTGCTAAAAAAGAAGAAAAGCAATTAGCTGAGCGTGAAAAAAATGAAGACGAAGTGCGTCAATTACTCTCCTTAGCTGAACAGCTTGAAGGCATGACGCGAAACGTGGGGATGCATGCTGGAGGCGTGTTGATTGCTCCGGGTAAGCTCACGGACTTTTGCCCGCTTTACACACAAGAAAGTAAAGACCAAGACAGCAACTCCGTCATTAGTCAGTTTGATAAAGATGATGTGGAGGCGATTGGCCTGGTCAAGTTCGACTTTTTAGGCTTAACGACCTTAACCATTTTGGCGGCGGCTGAACGCTGGATTAAAGCACTCCATACTGATCGTCAAGATTGGAATATTGGCGAGATTCCGCTCGATGATGAAGGTGCATTTGAGGTTCTCAAAAAAGCCAACACAGTTGCTGTGTTCCAGTTAGAAAGTCGCGGCATGCAAGGCATGCTTCGGGAAGCGAAGCCAGACCGCTTCGAAGACATCATTGCTTTAGTTGCTTTATATCGCCCAGGCCCAATGGATCTGATCCCAGACTTTATTGAGCGTAAGCATGGCCGTCAAAAAGTCGAATATCCTGATCCGCGGATTGAGCCGGTTCTCCGTGAAACCTACGGCATCATGGTCTATCAAGAGCAGGTGATGCAGATGGCACAGATGATCGGCGGCTACTCACTTGGCGGCGCTGATATGTTGCGACGTGCGATGGGTAAGAAAAAACCTGAAGAGATGGCGCAACATCGCAAGATCTTTAGCGATGGCGCAAAAGCGGGTGGCATAACTGAATACAAAGCCAACGAGATTTATGACTTGATGGAGCGTTTTGCGGGTTATGGGTTTAATAAATCCCATGCCGCTGCATATGCTTTGTTAGCCTATCAAACCGCTTGGCTAAAACACTATTACCCTGCTGAATTTATGGCGGCCAACTTGTCACTCGCTATGGATGACACCGATAAGGTGAAGATTCTGTATGACGATTGCATGGCAAATCAGATTCGGGTGTTCTCGCCCGATATCAATACGGGCGTGTATGAGTTCACCCCATTGCGTGCTCCTGACGCTGCGCCAGACTCCCCATTAAGTCATATTCGGTATGGTTTGGGTGCGGTGCGGGGCACTGGTCAAGCAGCGATTGAATCGATTGTGAAAGTCCGTGAAACGGGTGGCCCATTCAAAGATCTATTTGATTTTTGTGCACGCGTTGATCGTCGCCAAGTCAATCGCCGTGCAATTGAAGCGCTGATGCGCGCCGGCGCTTTTGATAGCCTCTATCGGGATGAGTTAGTTGCGGGCGGTAATCTTTACGATATTCGCTCAACTTTATTGGCCTCACTCGCCCGCGCGATTGAAGCTGCTGAGCAAGCTGAGGCCTCTGTACATCAAGTCAGTTTGTTTGAATCTGCGGGTGAAGAAGATCGCCATTTACCAGAATTGGTGCGAGAGCCGGTGTGGTCTGAGAAAAAACGACTCCAAGAAGAGAAAGTGGCTTTGGGACTGTGCTTAACGGGGCATATGTTTGATGCCTATCGTGAGGAGGTTTCTCATTTCATTCGCCAACCCCTTGCAAAACTGGCTGAGGGTAAAGACCAGTTAATTGCCGGCATTATCACTTCAGCGCGCATGCTCACTGGTCAACGTGGTCGTATGATGATTGCGACGATTGATGATGGTTCTGCAGCAGT
>CANFLR010000043.1 GCA_947447945.1 Burkholderiaceae bacterium | reverse complement strand
TACGAATGCTGTTTAAGATACAGCGGCATTGCGCCAATGAGTTCTAAGGTAGTAGAGGATTTTAAAATCAAATGGGCCGGCTGCCAGCCTGTGTTACCTCCAACGCAAGCAGAGCGTTCTAATGCGCTAAGAAATTCAAATTTTAAGAAAGGGTTTGCATGGTTTGGAACAATGGAATTCCATGCGCTTGCAGATATTTCAGCAAGACTTCCAATAATCTTGAGTTGATATTGCTGCTGCTTCAATGCGAATTAGCGCTGAATTAGTTCAATTTTGTAACCATCAGGGTCAGCTACAAAAGCAATAATGGTGTCCCCACCCATAACGGGACCAGCTTGCCTGGTGACATTGCCGCCCGCTTTTTTAATCCGATCGCATGCTGCGTAGACATCAGGGACTTGAATAGCAATATGTCCGTAAGCTGTACCCATTTCATAGACATCAACCCCGTGGTTATAGGTTAGCTCGATTTCTGATTGACCGTCAGCATTTCCTTTGCCAAAGCCAACAAATGCAAGAGAGTATTTTTGCGCAGGGCGCTCTGTAGTTCGCAATAAATTCATACCTAAAATATTAGTATAAAAATCGACTGAGCGAGCCATATTGCTGACTCGTAGCATGGTGTGAAGAATCATCATGATTTAAATATAACTCGGAATGGATGTTTTTGTTGAATAAGAAAAAACCCAGGACTTGCCTGGGTTTGATATAAAAACGTACTAGTGTTACTGAATTTTCGCCTTAGAACGGAACTTTTGAAGCATCTCCGAGAACTTTGCTTTTTGCCAATTTTGGTCTGATGAGATCATTTGTTTCAACTGATCTTTGATTTCTTCCATTGGGGGCGCCTTAAGATCGCGCACATCATCCATTTTGATGATGTGCCAGCCGAATTGAGACTTCACTGGTTTATCAGTCGTTTGGCCTTTTTTGAGTTGAACCATGGCTTTAGAGAATTCTGGAACCAAAGACTTTTCGCTCACCCAGCCAAGGTCACCACCATTCGGCGCTGAGCCTGGATCCTTAGATTTTGTCTTAGCAAGTTCTTCAAAGTTTGCGCCAGCCTTCAGTTGAGCGGTAATTGCCTTGGCATCCGCTTCTTTTTCAACCAAGATATGTGCAACGTGATATTCCTTGCCAGTGTATTGAGTTTTTACTGACTCATATGCAGCTTTAAGATCCGCCTCACTAATACCTTCCTTTTCGACAAAGTCTTGAAAAACAGCCGCAACCAGAATACCGATACGGGATTGCTCAATTTGATCTTTAACTGATTCGCTTTGGGACAGACCGCGCTTATCAGCTTCCTGCAAAATTAATTCTCGGGTTACTAGCATTTCGCGGGCTTGATCACGAATTTGTGGGTTATCAGCTTGACCACTCTTTTGCACTAACTTGTCGAGTTGTGCCTTTGGAATCGATTTGCCATTCACAATGGCAGCGTTTTGGGCAAAAACAGTGCCAGTCAATAGCGTGGCGCCAATGGCGGTAATCCTTAAAATTTTTGGTAGTGAGATCATGTTGGGTAGTTAAAAAGTAAATAGAAAGGAATTGCTATCAGTATTAAACACTAATTGCAGTAGTTTAAATCTCATCCGGTGCTAAGGCATTGATAATTAAAGCATGTATTTCTGTGGGTATATGTTTTTGAAGGGCTGCATAAATAGCCCTATGGCGTGCTACTAAGCTAAGCCCTTGGAATTCCGGGGTGCAAATAGTGACCTTGAAGTGTCCGCCACCGCTAGCGGCACCTGCATGACCCGCATGAAGATGACTTTCATCTTCTATTAGCAGTTTGGTTAATTTGAATGCGGATCTCAGATCTTGTTCAAATAGGCCAATACGTTCTTGATTGATGCTCATGATTATTCATGTTCCATGTGACGAGTAAGCCACATGCCCTGAGCAATGACAAATGTAATCAGTAAGCCAGTGGTGCCAAATAATTTGAAATTAACCCAAGCTTCTTCAGAAAACTCAAAGGCAACATATAAATTTAAGCAACCCAGTATAAAAAAGAAACATGCCCATGCTAGATTGAGTTTATGCCAGATGGATTTTTCGCTTGCCTGTTTTAAGGTGATCTGTTTACCCATCATGACCTGAATCCAGTTTTTATTAAAAAACTGCAGACTTATATAGAGAACCCCAGAGAAAAGCCAATATAGAGCAGTTGGTTTTAGTTGTATAAATGTTTTGTCATGCAAGAAAATAGTGAGGCCGCCAAACGTAACAATCATGATCAGGCTGACCCATTGCATGGCTTCAATTTTTCGGTGGCGATAGTAAACCCAAAGAATCTGCACAACAGTAGCAATCATCGCAACAATAGTTGCGGTATAGATATCACCCAATTTAAAGGCGACAAAGAAAAGAATGATGGGGAAGAGGTCAAATAAAAATTTCATATACGTATTATCCAGCTAATGGGTGCTTAGCGATCTTCTGATTGTTTAGCATGTTCACTAGGCTCAAATTGTAGTGAAGCCGAATTGATGCAATATCTCAGACCCGTTGGCTGAGGCCCATCATTAAAAACATGACCCAAATGTGCGTCGCAATGACTGCAGCGGACCTCTGTACGAACCATTCCATGGGTAATATCTTGGTGTTCGGCTATCGCATTAGTATTTAGCGGCTTGTTGTAGCTTGGCCAACCGCAACCCGCATCAAATTTTGTATCGGATAGAAATAGGGGTGTATTGCAACAAACGCAGTGATATTGACCTTTTTCCCAATGATCCCAAAATTTACCGGTAAATGGGCGCTCGGTAGCGGCCTCTCGAGTGACGCGATATTCTATATCAGTCAAAAAGTTCTTATATTCTTGGTTAGTTTTTTTCATGATGTAAGTAAAATTTTGGTTTGGAGTGCTAGGATGAGCAGCTGACTGAAATGGTTTGAAGATCCTCTGGTGGAGCTAAGGAATAACTTTGGTGTTGCGGCTGATCATCAAATGGCATGCTAAGGATATTCAATAATTTATGGACTTCAGAGAAATCATCATTCTGAGCAAGTTCTATAGCGTGTTGTGCCAAATGATTTCTAAGTACATATTTTGGATTGACTGCGTTCATGCGCATTTTTCGGGTTTGATCATCAAGAGGCTCCTTTGCTAATCTCGCAAAATACTCCTTGAGCCATAAATCAAATCCACTGCGATCTAGAAACTGGTCTCTCAGTAAATTTTCTTCAGGGCGCGAACCCTTCTCAATTGACCCTAAGTTCCTAAAGAGGCTGGTGTAATCAGCGCGTGAATCGTGCATTAGCTGCAACAAGCGTTCAATCAATCTAATATCTGCCTCCTCGGAAGTATATAAGCCTAATTTATCGCGAAAGCTTTTTTGCCAGACCTGTGCATAAGCACTTGGAAAATCTTCAAGAGCATTGGTTAACAATGCTTGCGCATCTTCTCGAGAATGGTTGAGCTCGAGTAAAGGCAACATGGCGCTTGCTAGACAGGCCATATTCCAATGCATGATTTGTGGTTGACGGTGATAGGCATATCGACCGGAATGATCGCTGTGATTGCAGATATGGTCAATCTGAAATTGATCTAGGAATCCAAAAGGGCCATAGTCAATAGTGAGCCCCAGCACGCTGATGTTATCGCTATTTAGAACACCATGACAAAAACCAACCGCTTGCCACTGAGCAACAAGCGCTGCATTTCTTTTTGAGATGCTGTTAAATAATGCGAGATAGGGCTCAGCCGAATCAAGGCAATGAGGGTAGTGATGAGTAATTAGATCATCTGCTAACTCTTTTAAGCGCCCAGTATTTTGTAGTGAGGAAAAATGCTCAAAGTGTCCAACCCGCATAAAGCTGGGTGCAACACGAGCGCATATGGCTGCTGTCTCGCTAACCTCTCTAAGAACTGGCATTTTGGATCCGACTACTGCTAATGCTCTACTTGTTGGAATTCCTAAAGCGTGCATTGCCTCGCTACAGAGAAATTCTCTAATGGAAGAACGCAATACAGCTCTACCATCGCCCATGCGAGAGTAGGCGGTTTTACCCGCGCCTTTGAGTTGTAACTCCTGACCAGCAATATCTCCTAGCAAAATAGCTCGACCATCACCAAGTTGACCAGCCCATACGCCAAATTGATGACCGCTATAAACGCTTGCGATTGGGTGCGGAAATTGGTGTGTATTTGTCTTGAGGGAGTTACCTGCGAGCAGATCAAGCCATTGTTTATCAGTGGGCAATTGATTAGCTCCAACGGGAACGCCGATGAGTTTTGCGCAAGATGGAGAAAATGCAACCCAATAAGGGTTGGGAATTGGGCTCGGTAGAGTGTGGCGCACTGTGTCGTCGCCCATGAGTGGAAATGCCATAGTGAAGCTATTCTAGGGGGAATTCCTAATCTGCGCCGAACACCCTAAAATAGGGGGATGGAAAATAAAGTTCAAATCAATCCGGCTACTCAACTAGCCAATTTAGGCGAAGAATTAAACGTCCCATTCTTGAAACTATTGGGCGTCCGTTTTCTGAGTGCTGAAATGGGTAAAGGGGAGATTCTGTTGGCATTAAAGCCCGAGCATACCAATACCTGGGAAGTCGCTCATGGCGGGGTATTATTGACCTTGATGGATGTGGCTATGGCCGTCGCTGCCCGCTCAGCCGATCCTGGCGATCGTAGTGTTGTGACGATTGAGCTCAAAAATAACTTTATGCAGGCTGCTACAGGCATCCTGCGTGTTAAAGCGGATACTGTCCGTCATACCGCTACGATGGCGTTTTGTGAAGCTAAGCTCTACAACGATCAAGGCGAAGTATGCTGCATGTCCACTGGAACTTTTAAGTATCTTAGGCGTCTAGCAACGCGCAATGCTAAAGGTGAACGGGTAGTCAATGACGACTTACGCGAGTTCTGAGAATTATTAAACTGCTAGGTTAGATCCTGGTGCAGCAGTTAACTCGCCGGTGACAACATCATGACCGATAGTGCCCTTAGCATCAAAACGTCGCTCAACCATCTCAAAAGTCCCGTCCTTACGAACCCTCAAGACCGTACTTGAGCGAGTGCCATAAGAAGGGGTTTTGATGAATGCGGGGGAGAGAGCCTTTTCCCAGTCTTTGCTGACGCCAGTGCTCGGTAGCTCATGGTCACTGGCCTCATGGGTATCAGCCAGTATTCGTAAGTAATGATCGGCATTTTTTAACTCGCCATTATCCATTGCTAGGGCTTGCGCAAAAGCAGCTACACGGTGATTTACTTTTGGCCAAGGGGTATCTAACATAGCATTAGAGAGGCCATAAACCCCTGGATTTAGGGCTTGTTCAGGAAAGATTTTGCGAGGACGGATAGTTTGCCCCATCATCAGGCGATTGCTAACCCAATGCATTTCTGCATTTGCTGGATCACTTAAATCAGCCATTAATAAATTAAAGCCATTGTATTGCTGGAAACGTTTTGAATTTGATTGAATAAATTCATTCGGGCGCTCATTTCCCGTCAGATACATCGAAGATAGCTCCCCTCGCGTTCTCGCATCAGGCTTTTTCTCACTGGGGGCTCGGACATTTGTCAGTGCTGCAAAACGCCCCGATTTTGAAAATCCCAACCATGTTCCTGGACTGCCCAATACATCAGCCTTATCTTTTCCGGCTAACACATGGGGATGATCCGCCCACCAATTCATTTGTTCGGTATCGCGTTCGTAGAATTCATCACGATTAGCGGCTACCACCAAGGGGTAATCAGGGTGGGATTTCCAGGAAAATAAGATCAGGCACATGGGGAATTAAGGATCTATATCTCAAGCAATTGATAGGGCAGTACGCTCATTTTTAACACAGGTCCGGCCGCACTACCTAGGTGAATTTCTCCATGCTCAAGCGCTTCTAGCTTACACTCGATTTGTAATTTAATTGAATCAGGCTCTTGAGGGTCTCTAGCCGAAAGTACTACCATACCGGCTGGCTGCGAAGCATCATCAGAATAAAATAACTCAACGCCCGGTTTGCAGATGCTTAAATCCGCTACATTCGTTTTGAGCACTGCTAGTTGCAAGCGCCGCTTAATCACTCCGCGATATTGACTGCGAGCAACAATTTCCTGGCCTGGATAACATCCCTTTTTGAAGTCAATTCCTGCAACAGATTCAAAGTTAATCATTTGTGGGACAAATTGCTCTTGAGTTGCCTGAACGATCCTTGGAATAGCGCTCAACACTTCGAGCAGATTCCATTGCAATAGTGCCTCCTGATTTTTCGCGCATTCCACTGTATTCGGTGTTGCCATCAAAATGCGTGCAATGGATTTTCCTTGAACTAAAACATCGGGCATTCTCAGTGATAATGAACCCACACTATTGATGTACAAATCAGTATCAGAACCATAAAAGCCTGAGATTTTCCAGTTGTCGGAAACATCACTAATTGTCACCTTCGAGCGTAAGACAAACATTGATAGACGCTTTGCGGTACTGGCGGCAATATCTTTTGATATGAAAATGGCAAAACGATCATCGGCTCCTTCATTTTGAGGAAAAAGACCAAGCCAACCGCTAGCCAATAAGCGACCCTTGGGGCTACAGTAACCAATCAGTCTCACAGCAGAGGATCCCGCAGCGATTTCACCTGGTTGAGAGCGCTCTAGGCCTAACACTGAGTTTGTTAGTTGATTTTGCAGAAAAGTTGCTGCATCAGCGCCTTCAACAAAGATCAGCCCCCAATCCGAAAGGGGGGCGGGTCCAAAAGAAGAATTTATTGGTTCAATTAAGGGGTTTTTGGCGGTAATTGTCATCACGCTTTTATCATAGCCTGATGAGCAGAAAATTTCACAAAAGGGGTCTTTTTAGCCAAAACCGAAATTCGGGGGGTATGTGGCACACATTGAAAAAAATGATCCTTGGTTTATTGCTCTGCCTCTTGCTTTTCTTCGGAGCACTATTTCTTTTCCCGGTTGTGCCGAGCCAGCCGAATGCCTCTCAAAGTCTGGGCTACCAAGTCAAAATACAGCCCCAGTCTGGTCTCTCTGCAATTGCAGATCAATTATCAGGGCAGGGTTTAAGGGTCACGCCCTTTCTTTTGAAGTTCGGTGCCAGTTCTCTTTTAGTAGCAGGGAAGCTTAAACCCGGTACTTATTTACTCGAATTTCGTGCTAGCCTGGGTGGGGTGCTGTTGCAAATAGCTCGTGGTGACAGGGTGCGAGAAAGTATTGCAATTATCCCTGGGATGACTATTTGGCAAGTTCGGGCTTTAGTGGATGCCCATCCATCATTACTACATCAGACCAAGGGAATGAGCTCGAAAGAACTGCTTAAGATCCTTCATCTAAATTACCCGGGAGCAGAAGGTCTTTTTTATCCTGATACGTATATATTTGACCCCGACGAAGTCGATATCAATATTTATCGACGCTCTATTCAGGCCATGCAAAAACAGTTGACTCTAGCTTGGGAGGGGAAAGCAGCCAGTAGCCCCTTAAAAACACCTTATGAGCTCCTTATTTTGGCCTCAATCGTTGAAAAAGAGACTGGTAGATCGTCTGATCGGGATTTGATAGCTGCCGTATTTACTAACCGCCTCAAAAAAGGCATGCTGCTTCAAACGGATCCGACAGTAATTTATGGAATCGGCAGTCAATTCGACGGTAATCTTCGGAAAGCAGACCTTCGGAAAGACAGTCCCTACAATACCTATATGCGCAAAGGTTTACCACCGACTCCTATAGCTATGCCAAGTAAAGACTCTTTGCAGGCTGCCTCACATCCAGCGATAAGTGCTGCTCTGTATTTTGTTGCAAAAGGCGATGGTAGTAGCCACTTTTCAAGTTCTTTATATGAGCATGAGGCAGCAGTTGATCGGTATCAGCGCAGGACTGCTAAGACTCCTGTAAATCCATAATTTACTTAAAACTATACGAATAAGTTACCGATCATGAACATTCAGTACCCAGGATATTTTCTTAGCTTTGAAGGCATAGACGGGGCTGGTAAAAGCACCCATATCGAGGCGTTTAGCGAGTTATTAAAACAGCGGCATCCAAATCGTGATGTGTTAATGACGCGTGAACCAGGCGGCACACCCCTTGGCGAGCAGTTAAGAAAGCTTTTACTCGATGCACCAATGAATTTAGAAACTGAGGCATTACTGATGTTCGCGGCGCGGCGCGAGCATATTGCTCAAGTCATTGAGCCAGCCATTAAAGATGGCAAGATCGTGATTTCAGATCGGTTTACGGATGCGAGCTTTGCCTATCAAGGCGGCGGGCGAGGTTTGAGTTTAGAAAAGCTTAATACATTAGAAAATTGGGTGCAGGGCAGGGCGGATGGCTTAATACTTCAACCCAATTTAACGATTTTATTTGATTTACCCGGCGCCATTGCACAAGCTCGTCGATCACAAGTGAGGGCACCCGATAAGTTTGAGAAAATGGATTTAGAGTTCTTTGAACGTGTTCGGCAAGAATATCTTCGTCGCGCTAAGGCAGATCCAAAGCGTTTTTATTTAGTTGATGCAACTCAAACACGCGAGGCCATTTGGGAAGAGCTGAAGTTGCTTCCACTTGGCCTTTAAATGAATCAAGTAATGCACCCTGAAACCAATCAGTCCAAAGTTGCCCCTTGGTTAGCGCCACTTTGGGATAGCCTCGATCTCAAAACATTTCCAAATGCAATTTTGCTTCACGGGCAATCTGGTATTGGCAAATTCGAATTTGCTATTCAGCTAGCCAAAGCATTGCTATGCGAGAGTTCAGGCGGGGCTCAAACTAAACCATGCAATCAATGTGAGGCTTGTCATTGGTTTGATTCCGGCAATCATCCTGATTTCATTTCTTTGGTGCCAGAGACCCATCGAAAGCTATTGCCTCATAGTGATTTCGAGGGTGATGGCGAGACCCTCAAAAAAAACAAATCAACACGCGATGAGGTAGATGGGGACGTTAGCGAGAAAAAAGAAAAGAAAAATATTTCGATTGAGGAAACCCGCAACGCGATTGAGAGCCTTTCTATTGGTACGCATCGTGGCGGAAACCGAGTGATCCTGATTTATCCTTTAGAGATGCTACGTCCAGATTCTGCTAATACTTTATTAAAGTCATTAGAAGAACCGCCCACTAATACCATTTTTATTTTGTTAGCAGATCGTCTTGACCGTGTCCTCCCTACAATACGGTCACGCTGTCGCTTATTAAGTGCTCCTCGACCAAATAGGGCTGCTGGTTTAAATTGGTTACGAGCTGAACTATCCCGCATTAATGGAGTAAAAATCAATGATGCAGATATAGAATCCATTTATGATGAACAGGGCGGGGCGCCCTATGCAGTTTTTGACTCTCTTGTTGCCAGGCATCATCAAGATGAAAAAGATGAACTAACGATTGCCATCCAAGCATCCCGCTATGTACTTCAGGCAATGGCACAAGGTGCGCGCATAAACTGGCTTGATACGGCAGAAAAAACCCATAAGGCTCAATTTTCTATTTTGCTGGCCACCATGCAACGCTGGGTTTCTGACATCCAAGCTGTTGGCAATGACTCCTCACCGCGCTATTACCCTAAACATGAAATAACGCTAAAGGGACTAGCTCAACAAGCTCGCATTCCAAAATTACTACGTTTCTGGAAAACCCTGCTTCAGTCCCGTCGCTCTGAAAATCACCCATTAGCCACGCGCATTCAGTTGGAAGCATTACTTTCTCAATACCAGCAGATATTTGCAGACTAAAATGGTGAGTCATGTTTATAGACTCCCATTGCCATCTCGATTTCCCTGAATTTCAGACCCGTTTACCAGAGGTCCTGGCCAATATGGCCGAGGCTAAAGTTCAGAATGCGCTCTGTATTTCAGTTGATTTACCAGACTTCCCCAAAGTTCTCAAGCTGGCGGAAGAGCACTCACACCTATATGCCTCTGTTGGCGTTCATCCAGACTATGAGGAGACACCTGAGCCAACAGTGGAATTCTTGGTAGAAGCAGCAAAGCACCCCAAAATTATTGCTATTGGAGAAACTGGCCTGGATTACTATCGAATGGGTGATCGGAGCTACGAATCCATGGATTGGCAAAGAAACCGCTTTAGAGTCCACATACAAGCTGCAATTGCATCGGGCAAGCCCTTAATCATCCATACTCGTGCTGCATCTGTTGATACCCTTAAAATCCTTAAAGAAGAGGGTGCTGAGACGATTGGCGGCGTAATGCATTGCTTCACAGAATCCTTAGAGATTGCTCAGGCCGCTATGGAAATGGGCTTTTATATCTCTTTTTCTGGCATTGTGACGTTCAAAAGTGCTAAAGACCTACAAGAGACTTGTAGGCAAGTACCGCTCGATCGGATGTTAATTGAGACGGATTCTCCCTATTTAGCACCAATTCCGTATCGCGGGAAGACTAACGAGCCCGCCTGGGTAGCCAAGGTTGGAGAATTTATAGCTAACCTCAAAGGAGTTTCAGTAGAGCATCTAGCAAATACTACTTCTAATAATTTTTTTAAATGTTTTCATATAGATAGAAAAGTTATATGAAGTTAAGCTTTAATTTATTTAGCTTCTTTGCTATTTGCTTGTTTACTTACTCTTGCCTTGTATTTAGCCAAACCGAAGATCAAGTTACCAGTTTTACTAAGGCCGCCAAATTCGATGATATTTCAGAGGTGAAATCGTTGATAAAACAAGGAGTCAGCCCCAATACCTTGGACCCAAAGGGTAATCCCATGCTTTTTTTGGCTGTGAATGATAATTCCAGCAAAGTCATAGACTATCTTGCCAATTTACCAAGTACCGATATTAATTTACCTAATAAAAATGGTGAGACTCCTTTAATGATTGCAGCTATCAACGGGAATATGCCAATCGTCAAGTTCTTGCTGTTAGATAAGAAGGCGGCCATAAACACGCCCGGCTGGACGCCTCTGCAATATGCCAGTACCAGAGGTCAATTAGAGGTTGCAGAATTATTAGTTGCTAATGGAGCAAAGGTTAATGCCTTAAGTCCAAGCAATACAACTGCATTAATGATGGCCGTTATGTCTGGTAATGAATATCTCGTCAAATTCCTTTTAGACAATGGCGCAGATCTTAAAATTCGCAATCAACAAGGCTTAACGGCTATTGATTTTGCAGATTTCTATCAAAAGCCTTGGATTGGGGATGGTCTTAGATCACGCTGGCAAAGGCTTTATAGAGAGCCTTATGATCCCATTCAGCGACCATCCGCAGATAGCAAATAGTTATATATTGCGTATAATCATTATTATGTCAAACAAGAAATGGATCTAGTTAGAACGCCATGGATTTGAGCATCTTTAACAATTTACCGAGTTTAAATACCCTATTCTCGGAATTAAATGCAGATATTGGAAATACCCAAATCTGGATGATGATCATTTCAGCATGCTTGATGCTAACAATTCATGGTGTTGTAGTGTTGGTCATAGCGGGAACATTTCATGCTATCGATAGTCGACTCCAACATCGAAGAATCTATGGCGCTAATTTCCTATCCTATTTCATAGCAATACTGTTAATTGTTTGCAGTCATTTAGCGGAGATAGTCGCCTGGACATACCTTTGTATAGCTTTAAAGGTTTTCCCATCAAACCCTCAGACTTTTTACTTTGCCGGTGAAATGTACACAACTGTGGGCTTTGGTGACTACACCCTTTCTGAGCAATGGCGTATTCTACCGATCATTATTTCGTTCTCTGGGATCTTTGCCGTATCGATGTCTGGAGCAGCCCTGTACTCTATGATGGGTACGCTCTTGAGTCGAACAAATCAAAAAAATCAGACGCAAACAGACTCACTAATAAATTAGGTCGGTTTTATTGGATTCTTTTGCTTAAAGACCAGCTCCAGGACGCGTCCATTAGCATCTTGAGAGCGAATGCGACCAGGAAGCCATTCCAGATCCTTGGCAAGCCAAATATCTACCTGACGCTTGTAAGTATCGTTTTCTCGTTGCATTAAGGCATAGCGACGTACTGTAGTCCTTCCAAGACTAGGCACCTCCTCGGAAACAGTCTCTCCATAACTTTTGAATTGCCACAGATCTAAGGTGTTGTAGTCAACAACCGGTATAGCCCTAATGCTGCCAGCCTCATCGATTTTGCTATCGCCATTAAGTAATGAGGCAAATTGGAACATGAGACTAAAACGATCCTGCGTGCCCGGCAATAAATCTGGGGTGAAATCAGGCTTTTCGGAAAAGAACATCCTCCCTCCCCCTTTTTCATCTCGATCAAAGCGTGAAAACCGTGGCGGATTAGTGCCACGCTGTGTCCAGTAGATATCTGGAGCTAAGCCATAAGCATCAACGGAACCACGAGATTCAAATACAAAGGGGCCAACAAACGCATATGGAATATTGATATACAAGCGATAGCGGCTCCCTTCAGCAGTCCACTGTAGCTCTCCGGTTTGATATTTTTGCCCATCAACATAGGCGTCGTAATACAGGATGCCTGATTCTGGCAATCGGAAGGCTTGGCCAAACTGCTCTACTGCGCCAACCTGCCCATTAGACTCATCCGATGTTGCAGTTCCTTGATCAGAAGGCATTGGCAGCTTCTTTTTGTACAAACTTCCCATCTGAATTTTTTTTGGTAACTCTGGTAATAAATCTGATTTGATGATGAGCTCATCAGAAATGATGCTGGGTAATGATGGATTAAATAAAGGAATCCCAAAAAAAAGGAGGAAGTGGCCCAATAGAGAAAATATTAGGGCTGCAAAAAATACGCGCAGAGATTGATCATTGAGAAATGTATTCTTCATCCCTTCTCCCTGTGGTAATAACTAGGGGCTAGAGAATGGTGGAGTACTGTGCTCAATAAAGTTCAGGACTTGAGGTAGATAGATGGCATAGTCTGAGATGCCATGATCGCCTCCCTCGAGAACTAATTGATGAGCCCCCACATAGAAGCCAACCATTTCCCTCCAGTCAAGTAACTCATCGCCTTTGGCGGCAAGCAAAAAATATCTGGATGGATTAGTAATAGAGTCAACCTGTAAATCACTTAGCTCATCGACATATTCCGGGCGAAAATGAAAAGGTTCATCACTATCGTAGGCGGTCATCATGCCAACATGTGGCGCTAGCTCTCTAGGAGCCCTAACCGCAGGGTTCAAAGTGATTGCCTTACAGCCATACTTTTCTGCTAAAAAGTTTGCATAGAAACCGCCAAGAGATGATCCAATCACAACCATATCGTCGGCCTTTGATTTCTCAATATGCTCAATAACCATCTCCATACTCATTTTTGGGGAGGCCAGTAGTTGCGGGCAATACCACTCAATAGGATTTGCGAGGTTGGAAATTTTTTTGAGGGCATCTCCCGTCATTACAGCCTTACTCGAGTTGGGTGATGACCGAAATCCATGCAGATATACAACGAGTATGGATGCCACGCCTTAGGCCTTTTGACCAATTTCGAAGTCTGCCATGATTTCAAGCGCTTTGACCATTGCAGAATGATCCCAAGCTTTTCCGCCGTGGGCTGAACAAGAATTAAATAACTCTTGTGCTGTTGCGGTATTAGGCAAAGAAATGCCTAAGGCCCGGGCGCTATTTAGTGCGAGATTTAAATCTTTTTGATGGAGTTCAATGCGGAACCCGGGATCAAATGTGCGCTTAACCATACGCTCACCATGAACCTCTAAGATTTTTGAGCCTGCAAATCCACCCATTAATGCTTGACGAACTTTTGCTGGATCTGCACCGGCCTTGGAGGCAAATAGAAGAGCTTCTGCTACGGCCTCGATATTCAATGCAACAATGATTTGATTTGCTACCTTAGCCGTTTGACCATCGCCATTGCCCCCCACCAAGTTAATATTTTTTCCCATCAACTCAAAGATGGGCTTAACTTTTTCGAAGACTTTTTCATCCCCACCAACCATGATGGATAGTGTGGCATTTTTAGCTCCTACTTCACCACCAGAAACTGGCGCATCAAGGTAGTTACAGCCAAGTGCATTAATCTTCTGGGCAAATACTTTGGTGGCAATAGGAGAAATTGAGCTCATATCCACCACAATTTTTCCTTTTGACAAGCCCTCTGCTAAACCATTCTCACTAAAAAGAACAAGCTCAACATCGGGTGTGTCAGGTACCATCGTGAAAATAATGTCAGCATTTTGGGCAACATTTTTTGGACTTGCACATTGAATAGCTGATGACTGGGAAATCTCTGGAGCAATTTTGCTGCGCGTGTACACAAATACCTCATGACCGGCCTTGACTAGCTGGCCAGCCATGGGTGCGCCCATGATGCCAAGCCCAATAAAACCGAGTTTTAGTTTAGTGCTCATTGTTTATCTCACTTCTATTTGAATAAGAGTCTGTCATATTAACAAAATTGGTACTGTGAGGTTTAAGGTTTAGGTAAGGTCAAAAATTCATAAAAAGTAAGCTAATATCAAGCTGTGATCCCCTTAATAGGAAAATATTCTCATGAAATTTATACAAATCGCCCTCCTCTCATTCCTTTTAGCCTCTGGCGCATCTCTATCTGTAGCCCAAACAAAATCCAACGACAAGCCGATGGTGATCGATGCTGCTGTCACTAGTAGCCGCTATCAGCTGTATGAAGGCGATGTAACAAATGTGGATAAGAAGACCCGCACTATTACTTTTAAGAATAAAGAAGGTGAATCTAAGTTCGTTGCAGGCCCGGAAATCACCAATTTTCCTCAGATCAAAAAGGGAGACCATCTAAATGTCAGCTATGAATTAGGTATGGCGATTGAATTAATTAAAACTAAAAGCACCGGCATTCGCAGTAAGGTTGAAACCGAATCTATCAGCAACGCGAAACCAGGCGATAAACCTGCTGAAAAAATTACGAATACTACAACAATCATTGCTGACATCATTGGTGTAGATCGAGACAAAAAATTGGTTTCGGTTAAAGGTCCCAGCGGAAAAGTAACTACCGTTTTTGTCAAAAACCCCAGCCTATTGAATGATGTTGCAGTTGGTGAGCAGGTAAAAGTGATTTACACGGATGCAATGGCTGCTTCGATTACTACCCCTAAAAAATAATTAGTATTGGTGCTTAATTAGTAAATGCAGGAAAAACCTTTGATTGTTAAGCTTTGCGTTAGCTTTACACTAATTATCTTCCTCTCGGCTTGCGCTAACACCACAAGACCTGGAGCGGTTGGCGTTGATAGGTCCCAGTTGATGTTGATCTCTACCTCAGAGGTGAACAGACTTTCTGCATCCAGTTACAACGAAGAAGTGCAGAAGGCTAAAGAGAAAAACATATTGATTAACTCTGGGCCTAGTTATGAACGTCTTAAGCGTATTGCCAATCGACTTATTCCTCAAACGGGAGCTTTTAGGGATGACACCCGCGACTGGCAATGGCAGCTAGCGCTCATTGAATCCCCAGTACTCAATGCAAGTTGCTCCCCAGGCGGAAAGATTATTTTTTATACCGGGATCATTAATCAACTAAATTTATCTGACGATGAGATTGCAGCAATTATGGGTCATGAAATTGCCCATGCCGTTCGCGAGCATGGTCGGGAGCGGGTTTCTCAGGCAATGGCTCAGGGTGCGCTCGTCAATATTGCCATGGCGGCGGCAGGTAGCTACGGGTCAGCAGTCAGCGCTGCTAACCAAGTGGCTCAATACGCTCTAGTGCTGCCAAATTCACGCCAAAACGAGTCAGAAGCGGATGCAATAGGCCTAGAGTTGGCTGCCAGAGCAGGATACAACCCTCAGGCCGCTATTAGTGTTTGGCAAAAGATGATTAAAGCGACTGATGGCAAAAAATCACTAGAGTTTTTATCGACCCACCCTTCGGGCGAGACGCGCATCGACCAATTAACGGCATTAATGCCAGCAGTTGAGCCTCTCTATAAGGCAGCCCCAAAGCCAGGTCCGCATTTGTAGGGGGTATTAATTCGATGATTTATGAACGGCTTTTTTCAACAAAGTACGAATCTTTTGATCGCCCTCAATCATCAACCTAAAGCGAGACTCGCTCACTAGGGCGGCCATTTCTGCGTTGTACTGCTCTCTTCTCAATAATTCCACTAAAACACTAGCGACAACGGTATAGGAGATATAGACAAAAAGTGTAGTTAAATCGCGTTGGTCAAGTACTGAGAACTCATTAAACGGCTGTAAGAAAAAATAGATAAGAAGCGGCGAACTTAGTAAAACCGTGAAAATCGCAGGCCCGAATCCAAAGAAAAAAGCAATCAGAATAGTATTTATCTGAAAGAAAAAGAGCGGCAGGGAATCCTCAAGAACGGGGTGTAAGGCATGACGCAGAGCAAAGGCAATTAATACACCAACAAGCGCAATGATGTAACCGTAGCGCTTATGGGCGCACCATCTTTTAGCATTTAGGTTGTGTCTCATAGATGCTGTATCCTAACCTAATTCCTTATGAAAATCTTGAAATAAAATGCCAGAGAGTGTTGAAAACCCTACAAATAAGGCCCTAATAATCCTCATCCCAGGCTTAAATGGTAGTGGATTAGAGTTGGGCCAATTACCCCATTTTCTACAAACAAATGGGCATGATATTTTGGTTCCAGAAATTGAAGGGTATTTATATGGCAGCCCTCCAGGTAAATTCAACAGCTGGCTTAGTCAGTTAGATAATTTAATTGACCTCCAATCTCAAGATTATGACTCGATTCACCTTGGCGGGATTAGCATGGGCGCCACTCTTGCTTTGGCTATAGCCTCACAGCGATCTGATGTTGGTAATTTAATTTTGATGTCTCCTGTTTTGAAATATGATGGGTGGTCAGTGCCCTGGTATCGCCCTTTCTTAGACTTCTTTTATATGCTTGGGGTTCGGAACTGGAAGTATGCTGAGAGGCAGCCTTATGGTGTTAAAAATGCTGAGCTGCGGCGTCGCATTGGTGAAAAATTTAAAACATCTGAAGTCTCTGCTGTTGGTGCCGCAACAATTACAGCAAGACATCTACATGAGGCAAAAGGCCTCATGTCTTTTGCTCAGTCATATTTACATAACATTAATAATCGACTATTGATAATTCAATCGGTTGAGGATGACACCTGCTCGGTATGGTCTGCGCGGGAAATTTTGCGATTTACTCAATCAGAGTTGCGCCGAGTCATTTGGCTTGGGAATAGTTATCATATAGTCACTATTGATAATGAGCGCGAGATAGTCTTGAATGAGGTGTTGAGATTTTTAGATCG
>CANFLR010000042.1 GCA_947447945.1 Burkholderiaceae bacterium | reverse complement strand
GGCATAGCAGATATCACCGCTAGACCGTTGGCGGTTCCATTGTCTAAAGATTTGGGTCAACCAGTCATCGTTGAAAATAAAATTGGCGCTGGTGGAGCCGTGGGCATGGCTTATGCGGCAAAACAAAAGCCGGATGGCAATACGCTTTTAATGGCCCTATCTAGCATTTTGATTATTCCTGAGGCAGAAAAGGTATCTGGCAAGCCTCAGTCTTATACGATGGCAAATTTCACGCCGATTGCATTGGTCTCTGCTGATCCTACTGTTTTAGTAGTGAGAGCAGATAGCCCATGGAAAACGGTTGGTGATTTGATTAAAGATGCCAAAGCAAATCCCGGTAAATATTCCTATAGCTCCTCTGGCATTTATGGCACTACCCATGTTGCACAGGCAATGCTATGGCAAGCTGCGGGAGTGGATCTGGTTCATGTTCCTTATAACGGCGGTGGTCCTTCTATGACTGCTTTGCTGGGCGGCCAAGTTGATGTCGTCGCTCAGGCTCCAGGCACTGCTGCTGCACATCAAAAAGCGGGAACCGTTCGATTTTTAGGTACTTGGGGCGCAGAGCGCTTAAAGGCTTATCCAGATTTGCCAACCATGAGAGAACAGGGCTATGACGTTGAGTTTTATATTTGGTCTGGCTTGTTTGCTCCAGCAGGATTGCCTCAAGATAAGCTGATCCAATTGCGTAAGGCTGCAAAAAATTCCATTAACGATCCAGGATTTATTGCGGCAATGGCTGGTATGAATACGCCGATCAAATATCTTGAAGGCGCTGATTTTGATAAGTTCCTTGCTCAAGATCAGAAACGACTTGCGGTAGTGGTTAAAAAAATGGGCAAACTAGAGTAAGCGAAAGCCGTTATGAAATTAATTCGATTTTCAACAGTCAATCAACCGGATTTGCCTAAGCTTGGTTTTCTATTAAATAATCAAGTAGCTGAAATTCATGCTTCATCGGATGGCAGTGCTATATATCCTGGGGACATGGCCGGCCTAATCAAATTATCCATTGAAAAGAAAATGGATTTGCTGGCAATCCAGAAACATGCTTTTTTGGATCAGCAAAAAGTATATGCATTAAATCAGGTGACTTTATTAGCCCCCATGATTCCAAGTACTATTTTGTGCTCTGGAAGTAATTACCATTCTCACAATAAAGAGAAGGCCAATGCTCCCTTATCTGGCAAGGAGCCTGAGTTCTTTGTGAAGACGGGAGATTGCGTTGTTGGTCCCAACGAAGGCATTGTTTACGACCCTGTGTTAACTCAGAAGTTAGATTCTGAAACCGAACTAGCGATTGTGATTGGTAAGCCAGGAAAACACATTCCGGTTGAGTCGGCGATGCATCACATTTTTGGCTACACCATCGTCAATGATGTCACGGCACGAGATCGTCAGGTCCGCTTTAAGCCTGATGGCAGTACTTGGTATGAGCTTGGTAGGGGCAAAGCGTTTGATTCATCTGCACCTTTGGGCCCCTGTATTGTCACGACTGATGAGATTAAAGATCCTCAAATCTTAAATCTGCGAACCAGAATTAATGGCGAACTTCGTCAATCAGGAAATACGAGAGACATGATCTGGACATGCGCTGAATTAGTCCACTTCTTTTCAATGAATTTCACCCTGAGGCCGGGAATGGTGATTATCACTGGCACTCCAGCGGGGACCGCATGGTCTTCGGATAAATCCTTGGGCGGAAATTGGATGCCCCCAGAGGATGGCGAAAAGCTAATACCTGCTAAAGGCTATAACCTGCCTGGCGATATTGTGGAATCAGAGATTGAGGGTATCGGCACCCTCACTAATCCCGTGGTGCAATTTAATCCGGCTTAAGATTTCTGGCTTTAATAGTTTGCGCCCACAGATCCATTTCATTATTTACAAATAATTTGAATGCTTCTGGGGTGCTTCCAACCAAATCGATGCCGCTTGAGCCGATCTTGTTTTGAATATCAGGCGTTTTAAGCGCCTTATTTAAATCACCTGCTAACTTCTTCATGGAAGCATCTGACATCGTTTGATTGGCAAAGATCCCGTACCAGAGGGGAACTGAAAAACCTGGGATGGCTGCTTCGGCTACGGTGGGGAGTTCACTTAAAATAGGCGCACGCTTGCTAGTAGTAACAGCAAGTGCTTTGACTTTGCCTGCTTTAATATTAGGGATGCTTACTGGCAGTCCAGGCAAGTACATCTGTACATCGCCGGCCATTACAGCATTCAGTGCTAAGGCACCACTAGTAAACGGTACATGAGTCATTGTGATCCCAGCCTGAGCATTTAGTAACTCTCCTGCCATATGGTCAGCATTACCAATACCAGCAGAGCTAAAGTTCAACTCATTTGGACGTTGTTTTGCGTACTCTATTAACTCTTTAAGAGTCTTAACCGGGAGGTTATTATTCACCACCACCACTAGAGGCATTGAGGTAATTTGACTAACAGGCTTCAAATCCTTCTTCAGGTTGTAAGAAAGTTTTGGGTAAAAAGAGGCGCTGATCGTAATAGCATTTTGCGCAATCAAAATAGTGTGATCATCTTCAACTCCAGCTACATAAGCAGCGGCGACATTACCCGCGGCCCCAGTTTTATTTTCTACTATGACCGGTTGGCCCCAGATCTCAGAAAGGGTCGGGGCTATTGTTCTGGCAACCAAATCCATACTGCTGCCAGGACCTAATCCAGAAACAATCTTTACTGTTCGAGTAGGCCATTGCGTTGTCGACTGTGCAAATCCTGGATGACTCAATGCACAGCAGATGATCAAGCATAAATATTGGATGGTTTTCATGGATCTCTTAAATAGTTCGATTTAAAAAGGGAGTAGCTTTTCTTGTCCAGATTCAATGGCAACTTGTCTTAAGCTTTGCATAGTGTCTTCAGGCAATAGTAAGCCTAGTCGACGATTTTGAGCATCCGCTTGCGCCTCCATCTCTCCTGGGAAGTAGACTTGCTTGTGACCTTCTGCTAGCGGCACGTCTTTTAATGAATGAATGTATTCATCAATACGACTTTCAAATTCTGCAAGAGGTTGAAAGGCTGCCACATCTAGTGATACAACAAAATGGCCAGCACCACTTCGATTTACTGGGTCATAAGGGCCATGCACTTGATCGAGGAATGAGCTGCCAGAGAGCACGCCAGACAAGATATCCACCATCACACCCATGACGTAGCCTTTGTGTCCTGCCATCGGCAAAATGAAGCCTTCAATGGCTGCTTGAGGGTCAGTTGTAGGGCGTCCCTCTTTATCAATGGCCCAGTCATTGGGGATGGGCTGGCGACGTTTTTGGGCTAAATAGATTTTGCCACGCGCTACGCCTGAGTTAGCCATATCCATCACAACGGCACCGTGCTTACCTGCAGGTACGGCAATTGACCAAGGATTGGTACCAATTTTCTTTTTACGTCCGCCCCATGGCGCCATATTGGGACCGGCATTACTCATGAGAATCGTGATGCAGCCATTCTTGGCGCCCATTCTGGTGAAGTACATGCAAGTGCCATAGTGATTTGAGTTCCGTACGGAAACAACACTCACACTGTGTTGTTTTGCGCGTTGAATAGATTCTTCTATAGCGCGCTTCGCCACGACTTGACCCACTCCATCGCCACCATCCATAACTGCAATGGCCTTAGAATCTACGAGCAAGGTGGTATTAGTTTTAGCCTTCATAGCGCCAGAGCGTAGTCGTGCGTAGTACCAAGATAGCCTTAGTAATCCATGTGATGAATGACCCCAAAGCTCAGACTGAACTAAGGTATCGGCAGCTAGATAAGCGTCTTCTTGGGGAACGCCTTCGCTTTCATATACGGCTTGAGTAAAGCGGATAAGGTCTTCAGGTTTGATGTAATTTGAATTAGTCATGTTATTGATGAGAGTAGAGAGGGAGCCCAGGGGTATCGACGCGTGTCCGAAGAATACTGCCTGATTCAGATTCTGTGATGTAAAGATCTTGGCAATCTTTGCCACCAAAGGCTAGGTTTGTAGTCATGAGTCCGGCGCAAGTGTTGATGCGCAGTAGCGGCTCGCCTTGTGGAGAGAATTTCCACACAGCACCAAAGCCTGCATGCGCAACATAAAGATTGCCGGCCTGGTCTATAGCAAGACCGTCGGGACCAGAGCCACCAGACATTTGAATGAAGTTGCCAACACGGGTGATCGAGCCATCAGGTAATAACATGGCACGCCAAATATTATTACCTCGCGTTGCGGCAATGTAGAGAACATTTTCTTGGGGGTTTAGGGCAATTCCATTTGGACTGGGGACATTATTGAGAAGACAGCTGACATTTCCCGAGCTATCCATGCGGAAGACACGACCAGAAGAATCTTGCAGACCGGTTTGACCTTGATCCGTAAAGTAGAGGCTACCTTCTTTTGAAAATACCAAATCATTCAGGCCTTTAAAGGATTCGGTCTTATAACGCTCAATAAGAGGTTTAACTATCCCTTGGGCTTGATCTAAAAGCATTAAGCCATTTTTATGATCAGCAATAAAAATACGCCCGTCTCGATGAATTTTTAAACCATTAGGCTCTCCGTCATACTCGGCAATTAATTGGACTAATCCTTGAGGATTGATTCGATAAACCAATCCAAAGGCAATGTCCACAATGTAAAGGTTACCATCACGATCAAAAGCAGGGCCTTCTATATAGCTATCTGTTTTGGGATTCCCTTTTCCAGCCTGAATCCGCTCATTTGAAAGTTGGCCAGCTTTGCGATACTGATCGGGAATGCGAGCAAACACCTCTGTGCCTTGGGCAGGGGGTGCATTAAACATGATGTCTCCGCTTTTTACTTTATAGTTAGATGAATAACAGAGATCTTACTTGTCAGCACTTTTTAATACAAGGTAACAGGACTAAATGAGACTATTTTTTACTTTCTTTTTAGCTGCTTTAGTGCAGATTGTCACCCCGGCGCAAGCTGCCGAATATCCTAATCGGACGATCAGGATGATTATCCCATTTGCTCCAGGAGGTGGATCGGACGCATTGGGCCGAGTGCTGGCCGAAAGAATCTCTAGTGAACTGGGGGTTGCGGTGATTGTCGATAACAAGCCTGGTGCCTCCAGTATTATTGGCACGGAAGCTGTATATAAGGCTGCTCCAGACGGTTACACCATCTTGCTGACCAATAGCGCTATCACGAGTAACCCAACCTTTTTCAAATTACCTTTTGATACACAGAATTTAGTAGGCATTACTAAAGTTGCGAATGCCCCGCAACTGCTGGTTGCATATCCGGGTGTGCCGTTTAAAAATCTGAAGGAGTTATTGTCTTATGCAAAGGACAACCCAGGTAAGGTCACAATAGGCACTGCTGGAGCTGGTCAAATCTCCCATCTAGCAGCCGAGATGCTTGCCAAATCGAGCGGCACCGAAATGACCATGGTTCACTACAAAGGGAGTGGTGGCGCCTTAGCGGATTTACTTGGTGGCCAAATTAATATGTCTTTTGGAACGGCTCCTGGTCTCATGCAGCATATTCGTAATGGCAAGATTATTCCGATTGCCGTCTCAAGCGCCCAAAGAATGCCCTCACTACCAAATGTTCCCAGTATTTCGGAGGTGCTACCGGGCTACGATATTAGTAATTGGTTCGGCATTTTTGCCCCACCAAAAACCCCTAAGCCCATTGTTGATCGGATTTATCAGGCCATTACTAAAGCTTTGGCTAGTCCTGAGCTGAGCAAGAAATTTGGTGATGAAGGCTTTGATATTATTGCCACTCCTCCGGATAAGTTTGAAAAATCATTTAAACAAGAAATTATCTACTGGCAGAAATTTGCAAAAGAAAACAATTTGAAGATTGACTAATGTTTTCTCAGGCTGAGATTTTTAGGTTTAGCAAGAAATAAGTGTATTTATTGAAATTCATATGAAGCAAGTCTTATCGAAGATGACTCACGAAGTTCCCTATCAGGATGGGCATGTCTCTTGGTATGAGTTTGGCAAACCTCTTTCGAATAAGCTTCCTCTGGTCTTGCTGCATGGTGGTCATGGTAGTTGGGAGCACTGGTTTCACAATGTCGAAGGTTTATCTCAGCACTTTCATGTCTTAGTTCCAGACATGCCAGGCTATGGGGCATCCTCTCTCTTTGATAGTCAGCTTCAATCAGGAGTGCTAGATCCTCTCAAGGTGACAATGGATTCATTGCTGGGGGTTAATCAAGCCGTCAATATTGCGGGGTTTTCATTTGGCAGTTTTGTTGCTGCCCATTTGACCAATCAGAGACAAAATATTCATCAATTAGCATTACTGGGTGGTGCTGGCCATGGCGGTCCACGCCGCCCACGTGGAGATCTTTTGGCCTGGAGGGATTTATATGCCAATCAAGATTGGGGTGGTTTACGTGAGGTGATGCGAAAGAATTTATTTCTGCACATGATTAGCACAGACGAGAGAGTTGATGATCTTGCAATTCGGATTCATCAAGATGCTTGCTTGGCTACGCGGTTTAGAAGTCGTCATCTTTCCCGAGCTGGTGGTCTGGCGCAAGCCCTTGAGGGTTATGCTGGAAAGGTCTTAATGATTTATGGCGAGCATGATGTCACTTGCACGCCTGAGTACGTCATTGAAAAGATCATTGAAGGGCACCCTAGGCGCTCTATAGAACTCATCAAAGATGCGGGGCACTGGGTCATGTATGAAAAACCCGACCAAGTTAATTGCTCGCTGATTCAGTGGTTTGAGGAATCGAGTTAACGAGCCTCTAAAAATACTTTCAAGCTATCTTTCCACCATTTTGCTTGTCCTGTAGTGGAATGCCCCAAAGTTTGATCGCTAGCTGGAATTAAAAAGAGTTGGGCTGATTTTATTTTTTTTAATTGTTTGTCCATGATGCCTAGTTCAGGGGGGTTTCTTTCGTCATCTGCTGAGTTAATCGCTAACACTCTCGCCTGAATTTTCTCTAGCTGGTCTCCTGGATTAAAGTCTTTTGATGATTCCCATTGGTATAGAAAGTCATTGGCATCAACTGCGAAAGGCGTATTGAGCTTTTCATTAATCAAAGCATCTGCTTTTTCGCTATTGGGTGCAGTGATCTGTAAGTGTCTAACACTGCCTGAGGAAATATAGGCCGTGAAAATGCTGGCCAGCTGAGGAGTCTTGGGCTGCTCGGTGTAGTTGCCATTTTCCCAGCTGGGATCTTGGCGAACCATCTGGGTGATTAACCGGCGCATCATCCAATTTCTTCCAGACATTACGCTTGGAGTTGAAGCCAGCGGGACAAGATAGTCCATGTATTGTGGATATTGGGTTCCCCAAAGCCAAGTTTGCATGCCGCCCATGGAATTGCCGATGACGAGTTTGAGATGTTTGATGCCTAACCCTTCTGACACCAGCCTGAATTGGGCTTGCACCATATCGTCATAGTTGTATTGTGGAAATTGGGTCTTTAGACCATCAGAAGGTTTGCTTGACTTGCTAACACCGATCGCATCAGGAATGATAATGAAATATTTATTCGCATCAAGCACCTGTCCGGCTTGGAAGAGGTCCCCACCAAAATCTTTATTTAACATTCCTTTTGCAGATCCTGCGGTGCCATGCAAAACGAGTACCGCAGGGTTATTGGGGTCGCCAAGCGTGACGTAACCAATTTTGAGTTCTTTGAAGCGCTCCCCAGTATGAAACTGAAAATCATTGGCAAGCCATACTCCTTCCTTTTGGGAGGGGTAGTCAATCGCATAGGATAAATTACTCATGCTGATGAGGATTGCTAGGAGAAGCTTTTTCATGGTTTTCCTGTTGAATGTTGTATTTGTAATGGGATTTACAAAACTATACAAGGAGACTGGGAATATTTCTCAAATGCATATTAGCAAGCACTTTATTGAAACTATTTTGCAGTGAGGCTTAATAACGACTAAGGCTGCATGATGAATTTGGGGTTCAGGGGTCTAATGCGCTGATCAACGTAATAACCCCCGTACTCTCCATATCTGAGGTACTTGCGCTGGCAGTCAATGCATTCAACCACATCGCAGCGGTTATAAGGATAGTAGTCTACGGCTATTGGAGCATCTAATGACCATGAATGGGTCCCATTGGGGTGGTATTCCTCCCAAACTTCAGAAGCATTTTCAGAACGCAGTGTGCCAATATATTTCAATAGGGCGAGATCAAAACTACCTGGCACAGATTCCCAGCCTGGATGCATGAGAGGATTACAGGTGCTGCATTCTGAAGTGGGATTGCTGCTAAGTGCTATCGCCAGCAGCTCGCTGGTATTGAATACTTTCATTTGAATGCCACGATGTTAGCTCTTGATGGCAGCAGCAATGCGCCTCGTTAGTTTTGGAGGGCTGGAGTCAATATGGAAACGGTGACGTTCCTCTTGCATCAAGAGATCATCCGCCGTAAAGCGATCAAACCTTCTGAGATAGTCTGCCCAAGTCTCGAAGACAAAATATTCTAAAAATTTCCCCTGGTGTTCGGCATCTTCAAAGAGGCTCCAAGATAATGCACCTTGCTTCAGTCTAGATCTCCTCGTCTTCACCATTAATTTCTTGAAGTCATCTACATGACTCTTATTGATGTGATATTCCATGGAGATCATCACAGGCCCTTCATCAGGATCAATATCTCGGGAGGGGTGAGGGCGCTCGATGGGGCAAACGGGACTGAGATCTTCTGAGGTATGGCCATCTAAGCGATGCTTCCGAATGGAGACAAGAGCCACTAAGCCAAATACTGAGCTGATACAGATACTGGTAGTGACATTGCTGGAGCTAGTAATTGCACCCCATAAAAAGGCCCCAATTGCACTGCCGCCCATGAGACTCATTTGATAGAAGGACATGCCACGAGCCCGAATCCAGTTTGGTAACGATAGTTGAGATGCCGTACCAAGAGTATTAGCAACACAGAACCAAGACATGCCGGCAATAACCATTAAGGGGAGTGCATACCAAATACTTGGCACTAACACAACACCCACAGAGCTGGTAGATAAAATGATAATGCCGTAGCTTGCTAATTCTTGTGGCCTCCACCGCACTCTGAGGTGCTGTAGTTGGGAGCCGGCCACAATTGCACCCAATCCTAAAGAGGACAATAGCAAGGTGAAAGTATTCGCGTTACCTTCAAAATGATCTTTCGCTATTACTGGAAGCAGAGCAAGCAAGCATGACGATTGGGTATAAAACAAAAATGATCTGAGCAAGATCGAGCGCATTGGCCGAGATTGCCGAATATATTGCGCGCCAAGGCGCATTGCGCCAAAAAAGCGTTCGCCTGGTAACGTCGAAACATAACTCTGATTTTTCCAGCGCATCACAATCCAAGTGGCTAGCAAAGAGAGGATCATATTGAGGGCAAAGACAAACTCAGTACCGATGGCCGCAATAATGAACCCAGCAATCAATGGACCCAAAATGCGCGAGGTGTTCATTGCAATGGAGTTCAAGCCCAGCGCAAGATGGAGCGAATCTCTAGGAATAATTTCAGGAATAATCGAGGCATACACTGGCCAGCGCATTGCTAAGCCTATGCCATTAATAAACGTTAATATCAGCAAGAGATTTGGGTCAAGCAACTTAAAAGTAGCGCAGACGAATAATATGATGGCAGTAACTGCTACCCAGAGCTGAGTAAAGACAAAAAACCGTTTACGGTTCAAAATATCCGCTAAAGCGCCACAAGGTACACCCAATAAAAGTACTGGTAGATTCGAAGCGGTTTGGACCAAGGCAATCAGGGTTGCTGAGGTGGTGAGCGAAGTCATCATCCATGCCGCCGCTACGTCATTCGTCCACATGCAGATATTGGCAACAAGCCAAGTGGACCAGAGCGCCCGAAAGGCTGGAAATTTAAGGGGTGTTAGCCAGACCGGGAGCTTGGATATAAAGGGGGTGCGCGTGCTCATAACACTAATATTACTTGAGCTTGGTCGCTTCAGCGAACTGCCCTAGCTACATGGGCTATTTCTTAGTGCTCAATGACGTCCATGCCGCTATGAATAATGGCTTGGGTTGCCTGGCTTGAGCTCAGAAGCTGGATCAATTGTTGAGCAGCTTCAGATGCTGTTGATCCAGTTAGGATGGCGGCAGAAAAAGTCTGCATCAACTGAGTTTCTTTGGGAAGTCGCCCGATAAATTCAATGCCAGGGATATTGACCAATTCACTGGTTGGCTGGACAGCCATAGATACTTTTCCAGCGGCCAATAAGGCAGTGGCTTGACTACCGCGCTCAGTAACCGTGACTAAGATTTGATCGGCAATGCCAAGTTGAGGAAATAGTTGATTTGTCAAATAGATGCCACTAGTACTGCCCGGTACCGCAATTGACTTTGCGTACAGCAAGCTTTGTTTCAGCGCTGCAATAGTGGCGATATCAGGCTTAGGAGTTCCGGTAGGGACTGCTGCGCCAAGTGGTGCAATGGCCAAATCGATATCCGTACCAGGCATGATTTTTCCTTGCCCCATGAGCTCGGTTAATCCTTCTCTTGAAAGAATCACGAGGTCAACCTTAACACCTTGATCGAGCTGCGCCTTAATAGTCTTAGGACCCGAACCCTGTGAGGCCCCCGACAAGGTGGTGACTTTCATCCCAGTCATTTTTTCAAATTGGGGGAGCATTTGCTGATAGGGGCCTTGAAAGCCGCCGGAGATCATGACTGTAAGTTGTGCCATTGCAGTTGTGGTGAATATGAGGGTGATACAGCCAATAATGTATTTCAAGCCGAGCCTCTATTTTGACTTAATAAAGCGCTGAGCTCTCTTACCAGTATCTACTTCAGTAGTGTAGACACTGCCATCTGAGTCAACGGCAATATTATGGACCCAATGAAAATCACCGGCATTTCGACCGCTTCTTCCAAATGATCCTACCTGTTGCCCAGTTTCTCGGACAATCACCCTAACTTCATTATTTGTGCCATCAGCAATCAGAATATATTTTTGACTAGCATCTGCTGGGATTAGATCCCAAACAGAACCAGATCCCTTGGTTTCTGGTTCGAATGCCATCTCACGAATAAACTTGCCGGTCTTTTCAAAAACCTGAATACGATTATTGGCGCGATCGCAGACAAAAAGCGTGTTGTCTTTCATGAGGCGAACACAATGTACGGGGTTAGCAAATTGAGGTGAGTTAGGATTAAAGTCGGGTAGTTTTTCATCGCTAGGGATATTCCCATAGGCACCCCAATGACGTTTATAGGCGCCAGTATTGGAATCAAACACAATGACACGTTTATTGAGATATCCGTCTGCGACATACACTTCATTGGCAATTGGATCGACGTTCATATGGGCTGGACGGCCAAGTTGGGTGCCATTATTACTTCCCAAACTTTTTCCTGAGGAGCCAATTTGGAGAAGAAACTTACCCTGAGGAGTGAACTTTAAAATCATATGATCCGTGACATCATTACCACCAAGCCATACGTTTCCGGTGGGGTCTATGTAAATGCCATGCTCATTCTTTGGCCACTCGTAACCTATTCCAGGGCCTCCCCAAGCATGCAATAGATTGCCTTGCTTATCAAACTCTAAAACGGGTGGAGCAGGGATGCAGCATTTAGAACGCTTAGGCGTTAATGTGGCACCCTTCTCATCATCCGTGGTTGTTAGTGGGCGATGAATAATCCAAATATGGTCATTTGCATCAGTTGCCACTCCAGACACTTGTCCCAAAATCCAATTATTAGGTAACGGTTTGGGCCAATAAGGATCAACTTTGTATTGGGGGGCCTTTGTAATCATCTGAGTCTGGGCAGCAGTCAGTCCCACCATAGCAAGAGCTAGGGTGAATAGTGAAAAGCGAATGAATGCGACCATCAAGGAGTCTCCGTTTGGTTGTTTATGTAGAGAAGCTTAGCTGAAAACAGTCCTCTAAATTCAGGTTCAGGGGTATTCCCTTAGGCGTCTTTGGATAGCGTACCGATCATGATCTTTACTAGTGGTATTTCTCTATAAGCATGATGCTCATTCAAGAGTAGATTGAATCAAGATCATATCCATCGACTGAAATAAGGAGGTTTCCTTAATGCGCAATAATCCACGAAAGACCATAGAGACATCGAAGGCGCTTGCTCAAGTTGCTGCAGAAAGTGCCCTAGCAATTACACAAATTAATCAGCAAGCCGCTCAAGAACTAGCGGGTCTTTTTCAGAAGAAGGTGGCCGAGCTATTGAAGACTCAAGACCCAAAGACTGCATTTGATCATGTCCATGCTGAAGTTCTGCAAGATGCCGCAAAAGAAGTATCACAATATCGGACTAAGTTAATGAGTGTATTGAGTAGTGGCAATCAAGAGTTGAGTCAGATTGCCCAATCGATGATTGAGGAATCAAAACTTGACCTCATTCATTTTGTAAATGAAGCGACAAATAATGCACCTCCAGGCTCTGAAGCCTATGTTTCGGTGTTCAAAACTTCTTTTAATACCGCCTTACAGAACTTTGAATTGGTACGAGCAGCCATGGCAGATTCATTTAATAGTTTTGAAAAGAGCGTAGAGGGCTTATCTAATTTAGACGCTCAGAGCAATCGGCCCGAAGCCTCAACTAAAAAGCGCCTATAGTGCTTTGATTGCGCTATGGCGATCAGGAATGACGCCTTCAATGTTCTTGCGGTATGATATTTTTTTCCATAAAAATACATAAGGTGACACGTGACAACTGCTCGAATGGTAAGTTTGAATCAATTGGGAAGTGCTGATGTTATTCAATTCATTGATAAAGAGCTGCCAACGCCTGGTAAGGGCGAGGTACAAATTCGTCAAACGGCGATTGGCTTTAACTTTATTGATGTTTATCAGCGCTCTGGCATATACCCACTAGAGTTGCCCACTGGATTAGGGCATGAGGCTGCCGGCGTAGTCGAGGGGCTGGGCGAGGGTGTGACGCGCTTTAAGCTTGGCGATCGCGTGATGTATATGAACGCAGGAATTGGTGCCTACACAACCCATCGGAATGTGCCAGTCGATAAATTGGTTGCTATTCCGAATAATGTTTCTGATGAAGTAGCAGCCGCAATTTTCTTTAAGGCAATGACTGCTCAATATCTTGTACAAAAGACCTATAAGGTTAAAGCAGGTGATGTGGTGCTGATTCATGCTGCTGCCGGTGGCGTTGGTCAAATCGTCGCCGGTTGGGCAAAGTCTATGGGCGCATTTGTAGTGGGTACCGTGGGTTCTCAGGCCAAAATGGCTGCAGCAAAATCTGCAGGATGTGATGCTGTAGTAGATTACTCCAAGCCCAACTGGGTTGAAGAGTTTCTTAAAGCCACAGGCGGCCGCAAGGCAAACGTTGTTTACGACTCGGTTGCCAAAGATACCTTTATGGGCTCTTTAGACTGTGTTGCGCCATTTGGAACCTTGGCTCTCTTTGGTGCTGCTTCAGGCCCGGCTCCAGAAATCCAACCTGAGATTTTGAATAAAAAAGGTTGTCTATTCTTAACTAGACCTTCAGTTTTTCCTCACAATGCAACACCGGAGTTACTGCAAGAAAATGCACGTGCTGTATTTGAAGCAATTGCCAGTGGGGCTGTCAAAGTGCAAATTGGGGCAAGCTTTGGCTTGGAGCAGGCTGCAGATGCTCATAAGGCTGCTGAGAGTAGATCGGTTTCTGGCGCCATTATTCTGGTTCCCTGAAAGCCCTTTTCCAAGTCTGGATGCCTAAACTGAGCCTCGCACGATGACGAGGCTCTTTTATTGAGTGGCTCTAGTTGTAATATGCAAACTTGAAGTAAATCTTTTTTGGGGGTATCAGTGAATCATCAGTTCATTAAACATATTTTGGTCGTATCGCTTACCGTGTCTTTAGCGATTTCTCCTATTACCAGTAATGCTTGCACTAGTTTTTTATTGAGAGGCAATGACGGTGGTTTTGTTTATGGACGTACGATGGAGTTTGGCTTGCCACTCAAATCCCAAATAACCGTCATACCGAGAAATTTTACAGTTCCTGGCGTAGGTGTTGATAGTAAGCCTGGCTCAGGCTTAAATTGGAAAACAAAATATGCTGTAGCGGGTATGAATGGTTTAGGTATGCCTGTATTGGTAGATGGTATGAATGAAAAAGGTTTAGTGGGTGGTTTACTCAATGCCCCCAATACCGCGGTCTATCAAGTAGTCAGCCCTGCAGATTCCGCAAAAAGTATTGCCTCTATTCAGATGTTGTTATATGCCTTAAGTAATTTTGCTTCTGTAGATGAAGTGAAAGAAGGCTTTAAAAAGATTTATGTTAATCGTTCGATTATCCCCGCTTATCACAATAGCTCTGCGCCAGTAAGGATGACTTTGCATGATGCAAAAGGCAAGAGTATCGTGATCGAGTATCTTAAGGGTGAGCTAGTGATCACTGATAATCCCACTGGCGTTATGACGAACGATCCTGCCTTTAGGGATCAACTCAATAATATTGGTACTTACGCAAATTTGACGAGTGTTGAAAAAGCGCCCATGGTGATTAATGGCGCAACATTTGTTCCGCCAAGCTCTGGTAGTGGCTTGCATGGCTTGCCGGGAGATTACTTGAGTCCTAGTCGATTTATTCGAGCACTATTTTTGACCAAGTCAGTTCCTACGACTTATAGCACCGCCCAACATACCAATACCGCTTGGCATATATTGGGAAGCTTTGACATACCTCCGGGGGCAATTAGCCTGCCAGCAAGTAATGCCTATGGGGGCGGAGCTGGCGGGATAGAAACCACTGAGTGGACTGTGGTGGCTGATAACAAAAATTTGATGTACTACGTCAAAATGTTTGAGACTACCAATGTGCAAGCTTTCGATCTGAAAAAAATCGATCTCAATGCAAAAGAAATCAAGTACTACAGCTTGGATAAGCCGCAGTCCTATATTCCAGTCAATTAATGATGGGCAGGGGCACCTTCGGCGTTGAAAGCAATTTGGTGCACCGCCATATATCCCAGACAGCATTTTCTGGGATATAGTTTTGCAAGTCTTATAAAAATACTTCAGGAGATGATTCATGCGCATCAATCTATTTAAAGCTCCGCTTGGCGTGATGCTGACTGCGACTTTCTTACTTGCTTCAATGTCTGCGGTACAAGCTCAGACTCCTAGTGGCAGTGGTGCACAAGGCAAGACAGAGTTGCTGTGGTTTGGACAAGCCGCTTTTCGGATTAAAAGCCCCAATGGCAAAACGATTTTGATTGATCCATGGATTACTGGTGGACCTAAAACTCCACCTATGTATAAGAATGATTTAGCAGCCGTTGGGCCAGTCGATGTGCTGTTGGTTACACATGCTCACGTTGATCATTTGGGTGACGCCCCTGCTATTGCCAAGATGTTTAACACGAAACTTTATGGCCCTGCAGATATGGTTACGCCTTTAAATACTCTAGGTATTGTGCCTGCTGAGCTTAGCCACCGTTTCAATAAAACTGGAAGCGTTACACCATTGCCAGGCATTAAGGTGACTGCGGTGCAGGCAGAGCATTCTTCATTATTGGTCTGGAAAAATCCTGCTACTGAAAAAATGGAAGCTCATCCAGCTGGTGAGCCCATGGGTTATATCATTCAGCTAGAGAATGGCTTTAAGATTTGGCATATGGGTGATACTGGCCTTTTTAGTGATATGAAATTCATTAGTGAACATTACAAGCCTGATTTGGTATTGATTCCAATTGGTGGTAATTTCACCATGGCGCCAGAAGACGCTGCTTATGCCTTGCGCACATGGGTTAAGCCAAAAATGGTGATCCCAATGCATTACAACTCTAATCCAATGGCTAAAGGAACGGCAGCAGAGTTCCAGGCTGCAATGAAGGGTAGTCCCATTAAGATTATCACCATGACTGAGGGTGAAACGGTTCAGTTTTAATGTAAATCCACTAGAAGGAGATACTGTCCTGATTATCAAAAAGCCGCCCTAGGGTGGCTTTTTTGTTTTCTTGGGGGCGCAAAGTGATAGTGCAGTGCGCTAAAGTTTGTTCTAAATCAAATTGCTTGCTCCCAAGTTAACCGATACTGAGGTCTCGCACCACATTACTAACCTAGAAGGGGTTATTAATGGTTTCTCATTGTTGATTGAGGATGAGTTTGGTGGCAAGGGCTTCAGTTCACTTTTAACGATTGATATTATGAAAACACTGTTACTTATTTTCTTATTGGGTTTTACTTCAGTTGTTTGTGCCGCTGATGCTTCAGTCGTAAACCCCCATGGAAGTTCACTACACGGTGCTATCACAAACCTTGCTGATATCGGTGATGTCAATGTCAGTAAAGCAGTTGGCCAGAATGCCTATACGGTTGCTGAGGTAATTGATCAGTCAAAAAGCCTCAAAGATAAACAGGTGCTTATACGGGCTAAAGTCGTCAAGATTAGCCCTGACATTATGAAGAAAAACTGGCTTCATTTACGCGATGGATCGGGGTCGATAGTTGCCAAGAATAATGACTTAGTCGTTACCACCAAAGAGCAGGCGGCGGTAGGTTCAGTGATCACTATTAAGGGCGTCTTACGCACAGATAAAGACTTTGGTTATGGCTATCGATACGAAGTTCTGGTAGAGGATGCTTCGATTGGACCTAAATAGTAGTATCGGCAAGTATCGGGGATAAATTTGAGCTATATCAATACCGAAGGCGATATTGGGAGTACATTTTTTAAGACCAGTAGGAGTCTGAAATGTACCTTTTTTTTGAGTCGACCTTAGATGATCGCAAGCACAGTCTTGAAGACGTCTTGCTAACTCTCTTTGACTTGCCTACGCAGGTGATTCCTCGTTATTTTTGTGATAACGCATTTTGCTCCAGAAAGCCGATCAGAAGTTTTAGCTTAATTGAGTTATTGAAGTACTGTTGGATTCGTAAGTTTGATCAATCTGCTTTGTTATTGGTATTGCCTATTGAATTAGAGACTGATGCGCAGTTGATTCAGCAATATGGGAATGCTTATTTAGGCTGTGTATCCGGTTCGATTAAAAAAAACGAGTTACACAATTTGGCGCTGTCATATAGAAAACTAGTTCAGGCAGAAGGTAGTCGCAGATTCTTTTCTGTGCCAACTTTTGTGGTTGAGGAGAGGCTCAAACAGGCCCCCTTTACAGAAGCGGAAATTAAAACCTTGGTCAAGTTACAAGATAAGAACTTGAAGTTGATCGATCAATTTATTCAAAAGAAAGTGGATGCCTTAAAGAGAGAGCTCAGTACCTTGCCTAGCATCCTCAAAAGAGGGATTTGATCCGAGGTGTAACCGAGGGTTGCTGGCTTGATATGAGTCAAACCTTTTCAATTAGGTAAAAGATAAAACCATGAATTTCTATGGGCGTCCAGCCTATCCTATCGGCTTTTTTGCCACCATTACCATTGTTATTGTGGCTTTATCTACCACTTTGCTGCTATGGGACTTGCGCAAAAGGGAATTGGCCCATACCCGTACTGAGACAGTAGGGATCACGAAGATCTTTGTCGAGCAGACCGAACGGAGCTTCGAAAGTGCTGATTTGGTTCTGAGGGGGGTTCAAGATCGTTTACAAAATACGTATGGCAAGCAATTCCCCCTTAACAGTATTGAAGTCCATATATTGCTGGCAACCCGGGTATTAGGAATGCGCCAGATGGATGCTTTGTACTTGGTAGATGCAAATGGTTTTATCGTGAACTCATCCATTGATCAGGAGGTTAAAAAAGTAGATATCAGTAAGTTAGATTACTTTAAGACCTTTTTGGGTCATGCAGATAAGGGCTTGTTTATTAGCAAGCCGGTGCTCAATTCTCAGACAAAAGTCTGGACACTCTATCTTGCTCGAAAAATTGTTAACCAGGATGACAGCTTTAAAGGCGTGATTGT
>CANFLR010000041.1 GCA_947447945.1 Burkholderiaceae bacterium | reverse complement strand
CGGAATGGATCAAAGCCATGCACATTTCTACCAGTGGGTAGCACTTGGGGGTTTCTCAATACATCACCGCCTGGTGCTGGGCGGATATAACGACCCTCTAACGCCTTCAGGATGCCTTGCATTTCACTATCAGATTGCATATCGCGATGCATATTTAATACCTGTTCTAGCTCTTCTCTCAAGCTAGGCGTCAAAGTAAGGCCTTGGTCTTTAGCATACTGCTCAAGACTTTGGCTCTGAATCAATGCATCCATCGCATCTCTAGAGAAATGTTGAATCTGTCCTTCTTGTACAGATGCATAACTCATCAACATATCTAGGCTCTGTTCCGTACTAATTGGACTACCCAGTATATGTAAGCCATAAGGAATCAATGTGTACTCTAGCTCTAGTATTTGCTCACTTAAACGCATGACTGCTTTATTGACTGTATCTACATTCAAAGTTTTCCAAGCGGGTTCTGCAGATACAAACTCCAATGCAACTGCTTGTGCCTGCAGAGAATCTAAAAGCTCCTGCGTATTGGCATCCCAAACTTGGGCCTCTTCCTTGGGCGCTGATTTACGCCAGTGTTCTACGGCCTCTTTTAATTCCGACAGGCCTTGGTATAAACCCGCCTGTGATACTGGCGGAGTTAAGTAGCTAATCAGAGTTGCTCCAGCACGTCTCTTAGCAATAGCCCCCTCTGAGGGGTTATTGGATGCATAAATATATAAATTGGGTAAATCATGAATTAAACGATCGGGCCAACATGCGCCAGACATACCGGATTGTTTACCCGGCATAAACTCAAGGGCGCCGTGCGTCCCAAAATGGAGCACTGCTGACGCAGCAAAATCTTCGCGTATATAACGATAAAACGCAGAGAATGCATGAGTAGGTGCAAATCCTTTTTCATGTAGCAAGCGCATTGGATCACCCTCATAACCAAATCCAGGCTGAAGCGCTACAAACACATTTCCAAATTGCTTGCCCAAGACAAAGAGTGATGATCCATTCGTTAGGAACTTGCCTGGTGCTGGGCCCCACTGAGCCTCAATCTCTTTTAGCCAGGACTCTTTCTTAATGTGATCATCCGTACTAATTTGGGCATGTACATTTGCATCGGTACCAAACTGCTTAGCATTTCCGGCTAGGATTTGATCCCTAAATTCATCTACAGAATTTGGCACATCTACCGTGTAACCTTCTGCTTTCAAACTCTTGAGAGTATTAAAGACTGATTCGAAAACACTTAAATGCGCAGCGGTTCCTACTCTTCCAGCATTGGGTGGGAAATTAAACATTACTAAAGCAACTTTGCGATTCGCGCGCTCTGATTTACGAAGTGCAATGAGTTTGCTGACTCGAGCAGCCAACATTGCAGTCCGCTCCACACAGGTGTGCATATCATGGCGATTAATACTAGCCTCAAATACGCATGCCTTATGACAACCAGTACATTGGACATCTGCCTCACCAGCACGACCACCAAACACCATTGGAACAATTGCACCATCTAACTCAGGAATGGCGATCATGAGCGTATTCTCAACCGGCAACAAGCCACGATCAGAACTGCCCCAGTCGTTCAAGGTTTGAAACTCTAAAGGTTGGGCTGCTAGGTAGGGAACATCGAGTGATGCTAAAACTTCTTCCGCTGCCTTGGCATCGTTATAGGCGGGACCTCCAACCAAAGAAAAACCCGTCAAGGAAACTACAGCATCGACAATATTTTTTCCATTTTGGAAAAAGAATTGCTCAATAGCAGGTCTGGCATCTAGTCCCACTGCAAATATCGGTAATACCTGCAAACCTTGCGCCTCTAGTGCAGCAATTGCTGCATCGTAGTGCAGCGTATTGCCGGCCAATATATAAGATCTGAGTAATAACAGCCCCACTCTACCTTTAGACTTTTTATCGCTCACTAACTTTGGCAAATCACTTAAAGATTCACTCATGCGCCCCTGAAGACGGGGATGGTAGATCCCATTATCTGGGTATATCACTGGCTCTACTAATTTCTCTTTGGTTTTTAATACCTCACGCTCACCCGCGGCATAGCGATTCACCAAATTCTTAACCATGTGGTAAAGATTCTCTTCGGAGCCACCTAGCCAATATTGCAGCGTTAAAAAATAAGCCCTTACATCCTGCGCACCCCCAGGAATAAAACGAAGAATTTTTGGTAAACGACGCAACATGCGCATTTGAGCAGCGCCGCCAGTTTGAGACTTTTCTTTATTTCCCCTCAGTCGCTTTAATAAACCAATCAAGCCACTAGCAGGTTTACCCATATCAAATCCGCCCATGCGAGTCAGGCTCACTACTTCTCCAGCTGACATTGCACAAATCATTGCATCACACTGGTCACGTCTTGCTTTTAGGGCTTCGATCACTGGTTTAAAGTGATCTTCCATAAAGAGCATTGTCACAATCAAGATATTTGCCGATTGAATATCCTGAAGACAACTATCTAAAGCCTTGTTATCCACTGTCCAGCTTGACGCTGCATGAATAGTTAACTCCAAGCTAGGGATTTTCTTTTTCAGTGCATAGCGAGCTCTCTCAGTTGCGCTCGCCAAGTGCGTATCCATAGTCACGATGGTGACCCTCATTGGAGGAAGCTTATCTGCCATAGTGGGCCTTAGCATCGTAAAGGGTTTCAATCGTAATTTGGCGGATGCCATGTTCCACTGCAAACTTTTCAGTATTACGCCGCGCCTTACCCCTTACAAAGAATGGGATTTTCCCTAATTCTTTTTCAGCAGCAGAATCCCAAAGATTTACTGGACTGGCGCCATTAAATACTTCAGTATTTACCTGCGCTGGTTTAGAAATCTCGCTTTCACTGCTATTAATCGCGGCAGGAGCCCGTTCTTTTTCAGTTGCGCTAGCATGTCCAAGATGTGAAGGTGCTGCTTTAGCGCTAAATTCAAAGTCATCTCGGAACATCATGATGAGGTGCTCTTCTAGACCCATCATCAGAGGATGAATCCAAGTATCAAATAAAACATTAGCACCTTCAAAACCCATTTGAGGTGAGTAGCGTGCTGGAAAGTCTTGCACGTGTACCGGTGCTGAGATCACTGCGCAAGGAACACCTAGCCTTTTGGCAATATGCCGCTCCATTTGGGTACCCAATACCAAATCGGGAGCCAATTCAGCAACCTTTTGCTCTACTTCGAGATAGTCATCCGTAATCAGCGCCTCTACTTCGTAAGACTTCGCGGCCTCACGTACCTCACGGGCAAATTCGCGACTATAGGTTCCTAGACCAACTACCTTAAAGCCAATTTCTTCAGCAGCAACTTTGGCTGCTGCAATCACATGACTTGCATCACCAAAAATAAATACCCGTTTATCAGTTAAATAAGTAGAGTCAACTGATTTTGCATACCAGCGTGCCCGCTCCTCTTGACTAGCTAAAACAGTCGCAGGATTGAGATTGGCAAGCTGCGCCACCTCTTCAATAAATGCTTTGGTTGCTTTAGTACCAATTGGAATAGTCTTTGTAAATGGCTGACCAAAAGTTTTACTGAGCCAAGTGCTAGTGAGTTGTGCAATTTCAGGATAAAGCGACACGTTGAAATCTGCTTCTGGAATCCTCACTAAATCTTCTACAGAAGCATTTAAGGGAGCCACCACTCTGACTTCAATGCCCATGGACTCCAATAGTCCGCAAATCTCTTGAACATCATCACGATTTCTAAAACCTAGGGCTGTCGGCCCCAAAATATTACAGCTAGGCTTCTGACTTTCTTGCTTACTAGCAGCACGCTGCTCTTGATGCTGTTGTGCTGAAATGGATTTATCTACAGCTACTAAACCACGAACAATGTGATAGAACGTTTCTGAAGCACCCCAGTTTTCTTTTTTCTGATACGAAGGTAATTCCAGCGGGATGACTGGAATAGGTAAACTCAATGCTCTTGCTAAGCCGCCTGGGTCATCTTGAATCAGCTCGGCCGTACATGAAGCACCAACAATCATTGCTTTTGGTTGAAAGCGTTGATATGCATCAGTCACTGAATCTTGAAATAATTGAGCGGTATCACCGCCCAAATCTCTTGCCTGAAATGTGGTGTAAGTCACTGGCGGACGCTTGCGCGACCGTCCGATCATCGTAAATAGAAGATCTGCATAGGTATCGCCCTGTGGAGAATGCAGTACATAATGCAAGTCCGTCATAGAGGTAGCGACACGCATTGCACCAATATGTGGTGGGCCCTCATATGTCCATAGAGTTAATTGCATCTGTTTCCCTTAAGCCGCTAATCTCATACTTCGATTTAAAGGACGCGCAAAGAGCTCTGCTAAATCAGCAGCCTGCTCATAGCCGTGCACAGGACTAAATACCAACTCAATTGACCACTTTGTCGTAATGCCTTCCGCCTCCAAAGGATTCGCCAACCCGAGGCCACAAACAACAATGTCCGGTTTATCTGAACGACATCTGTCCAACTGTTTCTCAACATCCTGACCCTCTACAATTCTGGAGTTTTCAGGAAGTAATTCCAACTCTGCTTCAAGGTGCTGTTTATGAAGATAAGGTGTGCCGATTTCCATCACTTTCATACCGCACTCTTGAGACAGAAAACGTGCCAACGGAATTTCGAGCTGAGAATCAGGGAAAAAAGAGATGGTTTTGTTTTCCAACACAGTCATATAGCGCGCCAAACTCTTCTTCGCGCGCTCGATTCTAGGTTGTGTAATCTCTTCAAAACGGGCTGCTGAAATTCCCCATTGATTAGCCGCTGCCTTGAGCCAAGCTGTTGTTCCATCAACTCCAAAGGGGAATGGCGCGGAGATTCTTTTTGCACCCCGCTCTTCAATAAATCTTGCTGTATCAGCTAAAAATGGCTGCGCAAGTAAATACTGTGTATTGCTATGAATTTCAATTGTTTGCTGCGAATTTCTAGGCGGAAAAAAGGATACACGTTCAATCCCTAGCTCGGTAAATAGCCTCTGAAATTGATCCTCTACTACATCTGGCAAGCATCCAACAACCAATAAGTTTTTCTCACCAACTGCTACCGGCTTTGGAATCTCATTTACCAATGAAGCAAGGCATGCATCCTCACCCTGAGTAAAGGTCGTTTCAATGCCGCTGCCCGAATAACTCAAGATACGACATTGATTCAAAAATTCTTTATTGAGTCTTTGCGCTGCCCTAGAAAGATCAAGCTTAATGACCTCTGAAGGGCATGAACCGACCAAAAATAGCATTTTGATATCAGGGCGACGGGTGAGAAGGGATTTAACTACGCGATCTAACTCTTCATGCGCATCTGCTATTCCAGCAAGATCCCGGTCATCAATAATCGCGGTAGCAAAGCGCGGTTCAGCAAAGATCATTACCCCAGCAGCCGATTGGACTAAGTGAGCACAAGTGCGAGAGCCCACTACTAAAAAGAATGCGTCTTGAATCTTGCGATGCAGCCAAATGATTCCTGTAAGCCCGCAAAATACTTCTCGTTGGCCGCGCTCTTTATAAATCGGAATATTTTTTCCAACGCTACTTAAGCGATCTTTTGGTAGGTCCACAATTGCATTCATGCGGCGACCCCCTCGCCTATTTGCAATCGGGCCATGCGGAGTTTGTAGAGAAATTGACCCGCGTTGATGAAATACGACGCATAGGCAGCCAGAGCCAGGTACATCAATCCACGCTGACTCATATCCCCCGCATAAAGGAAGTAAAGATAAATAGTATGAAGAGAGATAACCAACATACTAAATACGTCTTCCCAGAAGAAACTCTCTGCGAAGAGGTATTTACCAAAAACAATTTTTTCCCAAATGCTGCCTGTCAGCATGATCAAGTACAGAAATGCGGTTTTAATCACCACTGAAAGAGCCGCCAACTCATAGCCCCCACCAGTAAGGAGGTATCTCAACACTAAAGAGAGGCTAATCAGACATACCAAGAATTGAATTGGGGCCAAAATTCCCTGAACTAAGGTCCAGACCGTGGCATCTCGTCTTGCACGCTGTTCTTGGTTGTAAAGGGGCTTGCTCATCTTCATTTTTGACGCTGCTTTGTTAGGAATGTGTAAACAAAACTTTACGCCAAAAATGCTCTACAAAAACTAGTACTTTCCCTAATATATATCAGTATAAACCCTGATTTATAGAAAATTATTGCTTTAAATCTATCATAAGTGTCATAATTATTTTACATTTAATTGTCATCTATCAGGTAGGTAGGATCCTAAGGGCTATTTAGTGAATTCATTAGCTAAAAAAGAACTCATCAGGGAAGTTTTCAGCACTCAATTACCTAGCTTAATTGAGGAGATCGAACGCAAGGTCGATCAATTCGAACCCAAGGCTTCATCCAATCAAAGTTGGGTTCAATTACCCCGAGCTAAACAAGACCAATATCGCAACACCTTAGATGACGAAGAAATTAACAAACTCACTAATCTTTTGCTGGATACTGAAGAAGGTTCATTTGAGCTTGCCATCACAGTATTAAAAACGCATGGCGCCCCGATTGATTACATTGTTCTAGATCTCATTCCAGCAATTGCTAGAAAATTGGGGCGGCAATGGGAAGACGATAGTCTTAGCTTTGCAGACGTATCCATTGGCGTAAATAAACTCGAAAGAGTGATCTACAAGCTTGATTACCTGTTTCAGGCCAATCAACTAGATCGGCAACAGAATAAAGCTATTTTTATTTCAGGATTTCCAGGTACTCAGCACAGCCTAGGTAGCCTCATTTTTGCTAATTTCCTAACATTCTCGGGTTGGCAGGTTCATCGCCCAACTCAAGTCACGATTGAATCTATCGTCTATGGAGTCTCCTCAAAAATGCTCCAAGCTGTTGCTATTTCAGTTGCAACGAACGAGCAACTAGAGCAACTTCCAAACCTAATAGATCTACTCAGAGAAAAATCTAAGAACCCAAAAATGATTGTTCTTATTGGTGGCCCGCTCTATAATAAGGCGCCCGATGCATTTGATCATATTCAGGCAGAAGTCATGGCTTTCAGTCCTGAGGAATCCGTTCAAAAACTTGAGCAACATCTCAGCCAATTCGAAAATAATACTTAGAGAAATAAGTAGAAAATGAAACGTGACTAAAATTTATAATTTAGATTCTTCTGAACTAAATACCCTAGATGTAACATTGGCGGCTGAGCTATTAGCTCTTTCGGTAGATCTAGTACTTATCCTCGATAACACTGGCATCATTGAAAAAGTTATTGACGGCTCAAAACCCATTTCGCCAAATACATCTTCTTTGCTTGGGAAAAAATGGTTAGATACTGTGGCCATTGATAGTCAGCCAAAAGTAAACGCACTCCTCAAGACACGCGAAGATCAAGACGAGCAAAAATGGCGTCAAGTGAACCAAGAAATCGATGGGGCTACTTCACTCCCCATTCAGTTCAGCACCATCTTTTTCCCCAAGCAAAACAAATTAGTTGCCATTGGTAAAGATCTCAGCAGCATCTCTGTGCTGCAGCAAAAATTGGTTGAGTCTCAGCAAGAAATTGAGCGTGATTATGCAAATCTTCATGCTATTCAGAATCGCTACTTACAACTCTTTAACAGTATTGATCAAGCCTACCTGATTGTGGATAGTCAGACTCTAAAAATTGTAGAGGTGAATAAGTCTGCTGGTTTTTTAGTGGGTGATCTGAAAAAAATTCAAGGCAAATTTTTTGTGAACTTGTTTCCAGCCAAAGATCATGAAGCCATCCAAGCCTATCTCTTGGAATCTAAATCTGGAATACTACAAACCGCTTTCCAAACTACCCTCGAAAATCTTAAGGAAAATGTAGAAATTTCTAGCTCGCTTTTGCGTGAGGGCAATCAAAATGTTTGCTTAGTATCCATTAAGCCCAAGTCTCAAGCCACCAATCTCGGTAGCACGAATGAGCAAGCCGCATTACTCTCCCAAGCAATGGAAGATTTTCAAGATGGCTTTATTGTTTGCAGTACAAATGGAGTCATCCTCACGACCAATAACACATTTGTCTCGATGTCACAATCAACCCAAAAAGAGGGTATCTTAGGAAAATCCCTAGAGATATGGCTTGGCAGGGCCAGTGTTGATCTCAAAATTATTTTGGGTACCGTACGCGAACATGGCTCCATTAAGAACTACGCAAGTACCATTACGGCAGATGATGGCAGCTCACCAATAGATGTTCGAATTTCTGCTGTAAGCTTTAACAGTGCCAAGCTCTCATTGGTAGCAATTGGTATTCATCAAGTTTCTAAAACCTCAACTCAAGCAGCTGATAAGCCTGATAATCTTGGCAAGAATGCCAAAGAACTGACGCAATTGGTTGGCAAGGTGCCGCTCAAACAAATCGTCACAGAGACTACTGACATTATCGAAAAATTGTGCATTTTGGCTGCACTTGACCTCACCATGTCCAATAGGGCCTCCGCAGCCGAACTACTCGGCTTATCGCGACAAGGTCTCTATATCAAAATGAGGCGATTTGGCATTGTAGATAGCAATGCTACAGATGATATTGACGCGTAAGATCGAATGAATGATCAGACAGCAGTATTGGGTTTAATTGATATTGCTTCTCATTCTAGAGCTTGGGGGTTTTTAAGATACATCCTCGGTAAGTCTCCCTTTCAGAACAATCCAGGTCTTCAATTTTGCAAAGTATTGGGTTCAGGTTTTAACGGGGGCTTTAGCACTAAACCTAGTCTTACTAAACAAGGCTTCTTCTGCGTCTTTGATAGTGCCCAGAATGCTGCGCGGTTTCAAGAATCTTCATCTATTCTTAAAGCTTATGAAGATCATGCTCATGAATTTTTCCTGGCTAGCGTACAGGCCTACTCTAGTCGGGGCTCTTGGTCTGGATTCTCGATGTCATGTACAAATACTTGCCCGCCAATCAATGCTCCGATTGCATCGCTCACAAGAGCCTCCATCAAGCCAAGCAAGGCAAGGCAATTTTGGGCCAAAGCAAAACCAGCGGAAGATGCGATTGAACTGGCGTCTGGGAAAATTCTAACAGCAGGCATTGGGGAAGCGCCCTACTTTCGTCAAGCAACCTTCACTATATGGAATGACATTCAATCCCTCGAGCAATATGCACAGCAAGGCGCTCATTTGACAGCAATTAAAGCCGCATATGGCCAAGCTTATTTTTCTGAATCTATGTTTACTCGTTTCAGAGTCCTCAAGGCTCAGGGAACTTGGCAAGGCAAGCATGTCCAAATCTCCTAAGATTCTGATCGTTGGTGCAGGCATTGGCGGAATCACTGCCGCCCTTGAACTTGCACATCATGGGCTTGATGTCACTGTATTAGAAAAGAGTCAGTATCCGGGAGGGAAGATACGCCAAATTAATCTAGATGGTGCGCTCATTGATTCTGGCCCTACCGTTTTTACGATGCGCTGGATATTTGAAAGTCTTTTTGCTGATTGTGATGAAAACTTTAATACAGAGTTTGAATTAGAAGCCTTAGATATCCTTGCTAGACATAGTTGGGGAGAGACACCACTAGACTTATACGCCAATACCCAAAAGAGCGCTGATGCTATTGGTCAATTTAGCAGCCACCGACAAGCCCAATTATTTTTAGAGTTTTGCAAAACAGCCAAGAAAGTGTATCAGGCGCTAAAAGGACCGTTTATCGAATCTCCGCGCCCCAGTATGTTTGGCATGATGTCTGCATTAGGATTACAAAAGAGCAAGGCACTTTGGGATATTGGGCCATTTAGCAATCTCTGGTCGGCTCTGGAGCGCTATTTTCCAGACCCCCGCTTACATCAGCTATTTGGACGCTATGCCACTTATTGCGGATCCTCCCCTTACCTAGCTCCAGCCACCTTAATGCTGATTGCCGAAGTTGAAATGGAAGGCGTATGGTCCATCAAAGGAGGGATGGCTAAAATCCCAGAGGTAATGGCGCGCTTAGCACAGAAAAAAGGCTGTCAGTTTGAATATGGCGCCGAAGTTGAGTCTCTTCAGTTTGCTGGGACAAAGGTCAGCGGAGTTCAACTGAGTTCTGGTGAAGTCATTGGATGTGATTATCTGATCTTCAATGGCGATATGAATGCCCTTCAGAAGGGCTTACTTGGTAAAGGCGCAAATACAGCTATTGCGCAAAACCTAAAACAAACAGACTCGCTTTCTGCGATCACTTGGTCGATGCGCGTTAAAACTTCAGGCTTTCCGCTAGTGAGGCACAACGTATTTTTTAACCAACCGTATAAAAGTGAATTTACGGATATATTTGAGAAGAAAAAATTGCCGATGCACCCTACTGTCTATATTTGCGCTCAAGACAGAACGGATTTAGCAAGCAACAATAATGACTATGAAAGACTCCTTTGCTTAGTCAATGCTCCAGCTAATGGTGATAATCAATTCTATGACTATGAGGAAATAGAACGATGCGAACAAAAAGCGTTTTCACTCATGCGCCAGTATGGCCTTCAACTCCAGGATGCGCAGATCACCCGTACATCACCCCAGGAATTTTCCAAGCTCTTTCCGGGGCGCGGTGGAGCTCTGTATGGTCAGGCTACCCACGGCTGGATGAGCTCATTTCAACGACTCGGCTCTCAGTCGCAAATCAGCAATCTTCTTCTGACGGGGGGCAGCACTCATCCGGGCCCCGGGGTTCCTATGGCAGCTATGTCCGGGCGACTGGCGGCCGCAACGCTGATGGCACACCTCGGTTTAATCAAGCAGTAGACCCTGGTAATTACCTCTGGTGGTATATCGATGGCCTCAGTGATGATGGGCAATATGGATTTAGCATCATTGCATTTGTGGGAAGTGTCTTTTCCCCCTATTACGCCTGGGCTAATAAAAGAAAACTAGCGCCAGCAGATGACTACTGCGCTATCAACGTAGCGCTTTACACGCCTACAAAGAAATACTGGACCATGACTGAGCGAGGTCAAAATGCGGTCGAGAGAACAGCTCATCAATTTACGGTTGGGCCTAGTCATTTGCAGTGGGAAAATGATGTACTCACGATTCAAATTGACGAACGCGTCCCACTATTGGGGAAAAAAATTCAAGGCAGCATTAAAGTATTTCCCGAACAACTTTTCCATCATGTAGTAGCGCTCGATGATGATCAAAAACATCGCTGGGGACCAATAGCACCATCGGCTAGAGCAGAGGTTTCCTTCACAAATCCTTCGCTGCAGTGGCAAGGAAATGCCTACTTTGACTCTAATGAGGGTGATGAAGCAATCAGTAAACCCTTTAGCGAATGGGATTGGTCACGAGCACATCTAAAAGATGGCAGCACTGCAGTTATCTATGACGTTCGACAAAAGAATGGCAATGAGCGCATTATTGCAAGCAAATTTAATCCCAATGGGACTATCGAGTCGTTTGTACCACCTGAAAGGGTGCTCCTGCGCAAAACAGGCTGGGGTATCAAACGCAATATGCGCTCTGAAAAGAGTGATAGTCAAACCACAATCGATTTACTCAATACCTTTGAAGACACCCCTTTTTATGCGCGCTCAATGCTGAAATCACGCCTGCTCGGTGAAGAAGTAATTTCAATGCATGAAACCCTGAATGTAAATCGCTTGGAGTCTAATATTATCCAATTGATGCTGCCTTGGAGAATGCCCAGAAATCCGACGCGGCTGTTTTAAATCACAGCATGATAGATTGCTTAATGCTGAGCTAAAGACTCAAAAGATTGCACTTTTCTGCGCTCAATCTTTTCCATTAAGCCGACTACCCATATCAACCTATCTTCCACTGAGCCAGTATAGTGAGCATAAGGGGCTTCGGGCTCAACGGCATCAACCAAGAATTGAATTGCGGCAATCTTGCTTAAACTTTGATTTGATTTAGCACTATAGATGCTTGATTGCAAAGCTTTTAACAGTAATAGTATTTTTTTCTTCTTCGACACTACAGCTCTAGTACCAATACTATCTAATCCTTGTCGCTCAATTTGCCGACTGATTTCAGAATAAATAAGGCTCGCAGCAGAAATCGCCGAGCGACAATTACGGGGCAAGCCAGCTATACCGTAAGAAGCACGTTCATACATAGTATCTGCATGACAAATTAGCCTTTGAATAACTCTCGAGATAGCATCGTTAAACTCAGGATTTTGTAGCCATTGATCTGGATCTATCCCCTCAGCTTCAAGCCATTCACGCGGTAAATATAAGCGGTGATTTCTAGCGTCTTCTCCGACATCCCTGGCAATATTAGTTAACTGCATTGCTAAGCCCAGCTCACAGGCGCGCTCTAAAACATCTCGATCGCGAACCCCCATGATCAAAGTCATCATGGCCCCTACTGTAGAAGCCACTCTAGCTGCATAGTCACATAATTCATCAATGGTTTGATACTGCCTTCCATTGCGATCCCATCTAAAGCCCTCTACCAAAGCCTCTAAGATCTCGCGTGGAATTAAAAAGCGCTCAACGACAATAGCAAGCGCCCTATCGGCCGGGATATCAACTGGATTTTTGGCATAAATCCGATCTAAACGATACTCAATTTGCTTAATAACGTTCTGTGGAGCATCTTGATCATCCACCATATCATCCAACATGCGACAGAACGCGTATAGAGCAATGGCTGAATCACGAATCTTAGTAGGCAATATTCTCGCAGCTGAAAAAAATGATTTGGATCCATCTCGCATCAAACTCTCGCAAGTCTCTAGGTCAATCTGAAATCCAAATTCTGAGGTAATAGCCCTATCGATCATGCTTGGATTTCCAATTTTGCTGGTGTAATCAGTGAATCTAAGGCTTTAGCGGAAGACAGTACGCCAGGTATTCCAGCGCCTGGATGCGTACTGGCCCCAACCATATAGAGGCCATCAATATCCTCGCTGCGATTATGAGGTCTAAACCAAGCGCTTTGAGTTAATAGGGGCTCAAGTCCAAATGCTGCGCCCTTGTAAGAAAGTAATCGATCTTGAAAATCTTGGGGCGTCATCACAAAAGATTCCACCAAATTCTCTTCCAGTCCAGGCAGCACTGTTTCACTCAACATCTTAGCAATCGACTGCCTATAGGACTCCGCAAGCTCACTCCAATTAGTGCCACTATCTAAATGAGGAACTGGCGATAAAACATAAAAGGTATCGCATCCTTCGGGGGCGAGACTCGGGTCGGTAGCGGTAGGGCGATGCAAGTAGAGGCTAAAGTCTTGGGCTAAGTGGTGGCGCTTGAATATATCCTCTAATAGCTCTTTATAGCGCTTACCTAAAAGCATCATATGATGCGGCACTTCTGGATACTGTTTTTTTGTCCCAAAATACCAGACAAACAGGCTCATTGAATACTTGCCATTTTCGATCTTTTTATCAGTCCAAACTTTTCGATATTGTGGATCAATCAGATTTTTATAAGTCCAAGCAGTATCCGCATTAGATACCACTTTATTGGCGTATAAAACATCGCCATTTTCTAAGGTCACTCCAGTGACTTTATTATCAAAAATGTTAATTTTCTTAACCGTACTTGCGTAGCGTATAGAAACCCCTAGTCCGCCTAATAGACCTACCATACCTTTAATAATTGAGCCGGTACCCCCCATCGCTGAGTGCACACCCCATTTTCGCTCTAATGAATTAATCAGTGCATACGCAGAGCTCACTGAAAATGGGTTGCCTCCAATAAGCAAGGGATGAAAACTCATGACCTCTCGTAGCTGAGGATCCTTAATATACTTGGCCACAAGACTATATAAGTTATTCCAAGCACGCATCTTGATGAGATTTGGCATGGCTTTAACTAAATCTTGAATGCCGTCAAATGCAACATCACCGAGATCTTCAAATGCGAGCTTATAGCAGTTCTCTGCTTCGTCTAAAAAACGTAAATAGCCCGGTAAATCTTTTGGGCTAAATTTAGCAACTTCTGATTTCATTCGCTCTAAATCACCGGTGTAGTTAAATACCCGCCCATCGGCAAAACGGATTTGATAGAACGGGTCCATTGCTCGCAGATCAACATCATCTGACATCTTCTTACCGCATAGATCCCATAATTCCTCTAACAGAAACGGGGCTGTGATGATGGTTGGACCTGCATCAAATGTAAAACCATGTCGACGATGCACATAAGCTCGTCCCCCTGCGCTACCGAGCCTCTCAAGAATCTGAACATCGTAGCCCTTGACTGCCAATCGAATGGCAACTGCAAGCCCGCCAAATCCAGAGCCGATCACTATCGCCCGTTCAGAATGTTTGCCATGGCTATAAGCCACAACATTTTCTGGAATCTTAAATTGATCGACCTTCTGGTCCATCAGACCACCTCCAAGGTAAATCCATGTTGATCAAGGCGATCAACATGGATTTGGGTATTAATTCTTGGCAATTTGATTACCATCTTTTGGCTTGCTATTACTAGGAGCAAGAAAGGGGTAATCCTGCAACATACTCTTGCCTAATAGAGGTTTGTTTACACCTTGATGGCAGGTAGCGCAATTGGCTTTGGCAACATCGCCGTCCGGACCTTTACGGTTTGAAGGAAAGGTCGAGGCCAAAGGAGTCATAAAGTTACTATTAACATCCTTGAGCATCTGAATACCATGCCAAGCCTGAATACGTTGGGGGGTACTCTGCTCCCAACTGGTAAAGGCACGACTGTTATGGCAGTAGGTACAGTTAACACCAAGAGCGCTAGACATGTGCGACATCACACCATAGACATTTTCTGTACTTTGTAAGGTAGCCTTATGACCATTTGGTAGTGCTGTGTCACCAATTACCCTAGCAGCGCTTGCATTGGAGACGAAGTAACTGCTAAAAGGCTGGTTTGGCAATGATGAATACGCACTGGTTTTCAGTGGATCATTTTGACCATTCGTATTGCCCAACATATTACCACCGCGTTTTTCAACGGTATTGAACCAAACGTTTTGTGGAATGTTATTGCCACGGTGACAGGTATAGCAAGTAACCCCCGTTGTCTTCACGTGATCACCCCAGTTACCGTTAATACTTTGATTCATCTGAATCATTCTTCTCGCTACCGTTTTAGTGTAAAGAGAATCATCAGCGAAATTTTGGACGTTATGGCAATAAGTACAACCTTCTTTAGGGGCAACCCAGGAAGTCATCGACACCATAAATGCCCCAAACTGGGCAGTACTCAGGTTACCTAAAACTTTAACGTTCTTATAGACTGCTGAAGCTTTAGGGCCATCTGGTGAAGATGGCATTGCGGGAGGCAATTCATTTATCTTCGCTAACTGCGCATCGGTCCTTGGATTACTAACTTGGTCCATACCAGTTCCGCGGTAGCCTGTTTGCTTTGATTCTATAGGCGGTCTTTCGCATGCGCTCAATAGCATCAGAGCGCAGATGCCAAATAGAATCGTAATAAGGCGAGTGATATTTTTCATTTCTTATCCCCTTTTGCTACTGGGGCTGCTGGTGCATTTAAGGCAGGGTCAGCTACAGTCCCATAGATCGCTGGATATGCAGGAGCAATATTGTGTTTTACACCCCATAAATACCAGTTATCCACTACCGTACCAGTGAGCAAAATTCCAATTCCACCTGTTAATGGAGTTAATACTGCAAACCACCAGGCCCAACGGTGGATAGATTCCATTGTTGCGTTAAAGCCCATCGTCCATCTCCAAAACAATGCAGCTCGCTCAGAGGCTGTGCCCCGATCAACGATCTGTTCGATTTCTCGTTCGCCACCAAAGCGGCTCACAGCAAGGATGGTTGCTCCATGCATCGCAAACAAGAGTACCGATCCATACAGGAACACAATCGATAGCATATGAAACGGGTTGTAAAACAAATTGCCGTAACGAATTGAGAAAGCTGATACCCAATCTAAGTGGGAAAAGATCCCAAAGGGTACACCCTCACTCCAGCTGCCCATTAATACCGGGCGTATTAAACCTAGTACCAAAAACAACCAAATTGCTGATGCAAATGCCCAAGGTACATGAGTACCCATACCTAGCGCTTGCGCCCTGCGGAAAGTACGTAACCACCACAACATAATGGAGATCGTTGTAAACAAGCCAACAATTAACCACCAACCCCCTTCATTCATGGGCGGAAAGGTCAGTCCATATTTAGGTGCTGGCGCATCTAGCGATAACCAAAATAGTTTTCTTACAAACTGCAGTGGATTCCAGCCAACCTGGGCCAGCATATTCATACCAATAATGAAAAAAGCGGTCATGCCAAAAATTAAGGATGCAACTCCAAGACGTCCAAGGTACACAGGGCCAAGTTGCGCATTACCAATTCGACCCATGAGATGACTAAAACCAATCGTTTTAGTTCTCTCGCGCATATCGTATGCGTTAATTGGAACGCCATGACTAGCGGGACCGGTCACTTGCGTTTGTGTAAAAAGATTCTGATATTCCATCATGCTCTCCGCATTTTCAATTGAGCTAAAACTATCCCCAGATTGGTAAATTCAACCACCATGTCCACCACTCAGGCCATCCTTTAGTCCAAAATGGTCCGCTAATCACAATACAAACAGCGCTCCAAAATACCGCTGCTAAGGCTAAAAATAAGCCTAAGCGGTGGATGCCTAATGTTCCAACGGAGTAGCCAACAATATCCCTAAAGAAGGTATCTTCATGTTCCGGCGTTCTCACTGTATGGCCAGGTTGAGGATTCGTTGAAGACAAAATCAATGCGCCATGCAGTGCGAGCGCTAGTGTTGTTGTAAAAAATAATGTCACTGCAATCATATGCGCAGGGTTGTAATGAAAGTGCAGATACTGATAGCCAGTATTTGAAACCCAATCTAAGTGACTCAAAATGCCATATGGAAAACCATATCCCCAGGCCCCCATCAGAATTGGTCTGATCACTACCAAGGTGAAGTAAGCAAAAATAGCCATACTAAAAGCAACTGGCACATGAAGACCCATGCCCAGTTTGCGAGAAATCTCCACTTCTCTCATGGCCCATGATCCAAATGCACCTAAGGCGCAGATCGTAATGATTTGCCATAAACCACCCTCCATCAAAGGCGCTACCCCCAGTCCATATTTCAGATCGGGTGGCGCAATATTAATTTGCCAGGGATTAAAAACACCTGCCTGTGAGGTACCCCAGAAAATCATTGCAGTTCCTAAGAACGCAAAAAAGATGGTTGTAACTCCAAAAAATCCGACGTAGAACGGGCCTACCCAGAAATCAAAAAGATCTCCTCCTACGAGAGTCCCACCACGTACGCGGTATTTTTTTTCAAAATTGAGCATGGCCATATAGCGCTCCTAACATTATGAGAATATTTCTCAAAACTAATTAATCGTACGTAGACGAATGACTATTTCTAGCGATTCGTCTACGATTTGTACATCTAATTACTTCTTCGCTGCTGCAATTGCTGCTTTGTACTGCTCTTGACTCATTCCATCCAACCATTTGTACTGAGCAGTGCTCAATAAAATCAGATGAATCATAGCCGCCAAAGCAAAAAGAAAAACGCCCTGTGCAACCATCGCACGTAACGGGTCGTATAACTTCCATACTCTCCACATAATATTTCTCCTAATTTAAGTAAGACATAAAGCTGTAAACGCCTGACTCAACTGACTTAAAGAATGAAGTGCCGTCAGCTTCCGAAAATAACCAACTTTTCTGGGAGGCAGGTAACACAACCAAAATGAGAGCCGCCACAAAGATCACGACATAACTAATTAAAAAAATAAACTTGAAGGACAGGGTGTCCTGAAGATGATTTTTATTCATTAAATCTGTATTGGTCTTCATAAGAATTACTCCTTTTAGCTGAGCTATTTACTATGTACTTACTACTGCATCAAAAGAACCATGGACGCCAAGCCCATACAAGTATGTGCGCGACGACTGCGATAGCAACAAACCCTAAAAGACCTTGCACATAAAATGCATGGAATTCTTGAGCCTCTGCATCGGTAAGCCCAGATATAGATCTGTTTTCACTCATGATGACAACTCCTTGAAACTGACCTTACGGTCTTTTCTACATCACCCCTGTAGATTT
>CANFLR010000040.1 GCA_947447945.1 Burkholderiaceae bacterium | reverse complement strand
GGTTTCACGTCGCCGTCGCCTCTTGGATTACCTCAAGGGCAAAGATTTGGATCGCTATCGCGCCTTGATCGACAAATTAGGTCTCCGCAAGTAATTCTTATTGGTATGCAATGCCATCTTTCTTAGGGTTGTTTCTGAATAGAACCAGTCTTAAGCAGATGGCATGTTTTTTGGGCGCTTTTCGATCATTTGTGTAGGGGATCGTGTCATTCCAATGAGTTTCTGAAAATCAATTCAGAGTCTCCCTGGAATGGCATCCCTTTTGATCTTAGAACGCTCCAGTGTTGTCGTGACACTGCTTTATCCCGCGACAAGCGTGAAATTCATGTGAATTTTGCGTGAACAATTTGGAGAAGATCAGAATGACTATGTTTAAAAAGGCAGTAAAGAGTTTTCAATGGGGCAACCATACAGTAACGATGGAAACTGGTGAAATTGCTCGTCAAGCAGGTGGCGCTGTCATCGTAAACGTTGATGACACCGTAGTAATGGGCACAGTAGTGGCATCTAAGTCTGCAAAGCCAGGCCAATCCTTTTTCCCATTGACGGTTGATTATTTAGAAAAAACTTACGCAGCAGGCAAGATCCCTGGCGGTTTCTTCCGTCGTGAAGGTCGTCCATCAGAAGGCGAGACTTTGATCTCCCGTTTGATTGATCGCCCATTGCGTCCCTTATTCCCAGAAGGTTTCTTGAACGAAGTTCAGGTGGTAGTGCATGTGCTCTCTATCAACCCAGATGTTCCTGCAGATATTCCTGCATTGATCGCTGCATCAGCAGCGTTGGCAGTTTCTGGCATCCCGTTTAGTGGTCCTGTTGGCGCAGCTCGCGTGGGTTATGCAAATGGTGAGTACTTGTTGAACCCAACTCGTACTGAGCAAACAACTAGTGAAATGGATTTGATTGTTGCTGGTACACAAGCAGCAGTTTTGATGGTTGAGTCTGAAGCCAACCAGTTGTCCGAAGAGGTAATGTTAGGGGCGGTTGTATTTGGTCATGACCAAATGCAAACCGCGATCAACGCTATTAATGAATTGGTTGCTGAAGCTGGTAAGCCAGAGTGGGATTGGGCAGCTGCCCCTAAAGATGAACCATTCATTGCTAAGGTCGCTGCACTGGCAGAAGCACCATTACGCGAGGCTTATCAGATTCGCCAAAAGGGCGCACGTTCAGACAAGCTCAAAGAAATCTCTAAAGAAGTTTTGGCCAAGTTATCCGAAGAGGGTGATGTTGACGCTGTTGCAGTAAGCGACATCATGTTTGAAATCGAAGCGAAGATTGTTCGTAGTCAGATCTTGAATGGCGAACCACGCATTGATGGTCGCGATACTCGTACTGTTCGTCCGATCGAAATTCGGAATGGCGTTTTGCCGCGTACCCATGGTTCAGCACTGTTTACCCGTGGTGAAACTCAAGCTCTTGTTGTGGCTACTTTAGGTACCGCACGTGACGAGCAAATTATTGATGCGCTCGAAGGTGAGTACCGTGATCGTTTCATGTTCCACTACAACATGCCTCCGTTTGCTACTGGTGAAACTGGTCGTGTGGGTAGCCCAAAGCGTCGCGAGATTGGTCACGGTCGTTTGGCTAAGCGCGCGTTGATTCCAGTATTGCCAAGCGCTGAAGATTTTGCTTACAGCATTCGGGTAGTTTCAGAAATTACTGAATCAAATGGTTCTTCATCCATGGCTTCCGTTTGTGGTGGCTGTTTGGCAATGATGGACGCTGGTGTGCCAGTGAAAGCGCACGTTGCTGGCGTAGCAATGGGCTTGATTCTGGATGGCAATCGTTTTGCAGTGTTGACCGATATCTTGGGTGATGAAGATCACTTAGGCGATATGGACTTTAAAGTAGCCGGTACTGCCAATGGCATTACTGCTTTGCAAATGGATATTAAAGTTCAAGGCATTACCAAGGAGATCATGCAAGTTGCTTTAGCCCAAGCTAAAGAAGGTCGTTTGCACATCTTGAGCAAAATGCAAGAAGCAATGGGTTCAGTGCGTACTGAATTGTCTGCTCATGCACCAAGAATGGTTTCCTTTAAGATTCATCCAGACAAGATTCGTGAAGTCATCGGTAAGGGCGGCGCCACTATTCAGGCCTTGACCAAAGAGACTGGCTGCAGCATCGATATTAAAGATGACGGTACTGTAACGATTGCCTCTACTAGCGCTGAAGGCATGGCCGAAGCAAAAGCACGCATCGAAGGCATTACGGCAGAAGCTGAAGTAGGCAAGATCTATGAAGGTCCAGTAGTGAAATTGCTTGAGTTCGGCGCTTTGGTCAACATTCTTCCGGGGAAAGATGGTCTTCTGCATATCTCAGAAATTTCTAATGAGCGTGTAAAAGAAGTCAAAGATTACCTGCAAGAAGGCCAAGTGGTTCGCGTGAAATTGCTTGCTGCGGATGAGCGTGGTCGTTTACGCCTGTCTCTTAAAGCTGCGATGGCTGATGAAGGTGGCACGATTGCTCCTTTGGCTGGTGCTTCTGAAGCAACTGCTGAAGTTACCGCATCTACTGACGAAACAGCTTAATTCATCTAGCGGGGTTTTATATGCGTGTCATCGAGATCAAAGAGTATGGAGCGCCAGAAGTCTTGGTGCCCAGCACCCGCCCAGATCCGGCAGTTCCTGCTGCTGGCACTGGAGAGGTGTTGATTCAGGTGCTGGCTGCAGGCATCAATCGTCCTGATGTTTTGCAACGCAAAGGTTTTTATCCTGTTCCTGCAGGCGCTTCAGATATTCCTGGGCTGGAAGTTGCTGGCGAAATCATCGGCGGTGATTTGTCTCACGCTGACAATGGTTTTGGTCTCAAACTGGGCGATAAGGTTTGCGCTTTAGTGCAAGGTGGTGGGTACGCAGATTTGTGTGTTGCCCCAGTTGCGCAGTGCTTGCCTTATCCAACAGGATTTACAGATCAAGAAGCTGCTGTATTGCCTGAAACATTCTTCACGGTATGGAGCAACGTTTTCATGCGCGGTGAGTTGTCTGCAGGGGAAACCTTGCTAGTGCAGGGTGGCTCAAGCGGTATTGGTGTTGCTGCTATTTTGATTGCCAAAGCTCTCGGCCATAAAGTATTGGTAACGGCTGGCAGTGATGAAAAATGCGCCGCATGTCTCAAGTTGGGCGCTGATGTTGCTATTAACTATAAGACTCAAGATTTTGTTGAGGAAGTTAAGAAGGCAACTGATGGCAAGGGCGTTAACGTCATTCTAGATATGGTGACAGGTGAATACGTACAACGTGAGATTGATTGCTTGGCTGATGACGGCCGTATTGTGATCATTGCCATTCAGGGTGGATCAAAGGCGGAAGTCAGTACCAATCAAATCTTGCGGCGTCGCTTGACCATTACGGGTTCGACTTTGCGTCCACGCCCAGTTTCGTTTAAGAAGCAGATTGCTCAGCAATTGCATTCCCATGTTTGGCCATTGTTGAATGCTGGAAAGTTAAAGCCTTCGATCTACAAGACTTTCCCAATCGAGCAGGCTGCTGCTGCCCATGCCTTGATGGAATCTTCAGAGCACGTGGGCAAAATTGTGCTGACTGTTTAAGGGTTAATTTAACATTCATGCGCCCACTTATCGTCATTGGCAACTGGAAAATGAACGGCAGTCTAGCTAGTAATGAGCGCTGGATTAAAGCGGTTTGCAAAGGGATGGAGCAGGGGATGCCAGCAGGGCGTCAGTTTGCGGTCTGTCCTTCTACACCCTACTTGGCCCAATGTAGCGCATTGATTCAGAAGTGTTCTTTGGCGTTTATGAGTTTAGGCGCTCAAGATGTTTCACCGCATGTCTCTGGTGCTTATACCGGTGAGGTTTCGGCATCGATGCTTAAGGAGTTAGCTTGCTCCTACGTCATTGTTGGGCATTCAGAGCGCCGCCAAATGCATCATGAAACCGATGAATTAATCGCTGAAAAGGCTTTGCAGGCCCTTGATCACGGTATCACTCCAGTAATTTGTGTGGGTGAGTCCTTTGATGAGCGAAATTCTGGTAGGGCGGTTGAGGTGGTCCGTAGTCAAATTGCCAAACAAGTTACTGTTTTACAAGATCGACTAGCGGATTGCTTGATTGCTTATGAGCCCTTGTGGGCTATTGGTACCGGCAAGGTAGCTAGTGCAGAGCTTGCGCAGGATATGCATCGCGCCATTCGTTTGCAGTTGGCAGAATTTGATGAAGATGTTGCTTCCCATGTGGGAATTTTGTATGGCGGCAGTGTCAAGCCAGACAATGCTGTTGAACTTTTTGCAATGCCTGATATTGATGGCGGATTGATTGGGGGTGCCTCTTTGAGCCCACAGGATTTCTTGGCCATCTGTCAGGCATAAATTTTTTATTTGGAGATAAATCATGGAATGGTTTAAGACTTTATTGATTGTTTTGCAGATTATTTCTGCCTTGGCGATCATCTTGCTGGTATTACTTCAGCAGGGTAAGGGTGCTGATATGGGCGCCGCCTTTGGTTCTGGCTCTTCAGGTAGTTTATTTGGCGCTAGCGGCTCGGCCAATTTCCTATCGCATGCCACTGCGATTTTTGCGGCTGTCTTCTTCCTTTGCACCCTTGGTATTACCTGGGTTGGCAATAAAAAGGAAGTTGCAACTGGTGTTCTTTCGGGAACCGTTGCTCCGGCACCCGCTCCCGTGGCCGCCCCAGCCGCACCAGTGCAGGATCCAACAAAACCTGCAGTTCCAAAGTAAAAAAGTGGGTTTTAGCCAGTTTTAAGCCTAAATTTTTAGGTGGTTTATGTTGTGCAATGCAGTAGAATTGACGGGTTTTGGAATATGCCGACGTGGTGAAATTGGTAGACACGCTATCTTGAGGGGGTAGTGGCTTAGGCTGTGCGAGTTCGAGTCTCGCCGTCGGCACCAAATTAAAGCGGTAATTTGTTTTGGATCAATTTGTGCGCTTTAAGAATCATTGATAATTTGCTTTATTGATTGGGTGTTTTAGTTAATTAACACAGGACTATTTTGAATCTCGCTAATTACTTTCCTGTATTACTTTTTATCCTTGTAGGTATTGGGGTGGGATTAGTGCCCATGTTCCTCGGAAAAATTCTGGCTCCTTCGAGACCAGATGCTGAAAAGCTCTCTCCATATGAGTGTGGTTTCGAGGCTTTTGAAGATGCGCGGATGAAATTTGACGTGCGTTATTACCTCATTGCCATCCTTTTTATCCTATTTGACCTAGAAACCGCATTCTTATTCCCATGGGGTGTTGCGCTTCGTGATATTGGTTGGTTTGGTTACGCCTCTATGGTGATTTTCCTCCTGGAATTCATTGTGGGATTTGTATATATCTGGAAAAAGGGCGCTCTCGACTGGGAGTGATAGAGATGGCATTAGAAGGCGTTCTAAAAGAAGGTTTTGTTACCACTACAGCTGACCAGTTAATTAACTGGACTCGTAATGGTTCACTCTGGCCTATGACCTTTGGCCTTGCTTGCTGTGCAGTCGAGATGATGCACGCTGGTGCATCCCGTTATGATTTAGATCGCTTCGGGGTGGTGTTTCGTCCATCCCCGCGTCAATCTGATTTAATGATTGTTGCTGGTACTTTGACCAACAAAATGGCTCCCGCTTTGCGTAAAGTGTATGACCAGATGCCTGAGCCACGCTGGGTAATCTCTATGGGTTCATGCGCCAATGGCGGCGGTTATTACCATAATTCTTATTCTGTCGTTCGCGGTTGCGACCGCATCGTACCAGTCGATATTTATGTTCCTGGTTGCCCTCCAACTGCAGAAGCGCTGATCTACGGAATTATTCAGTTGCAAGCGAAGATCGCTCGTACCAGCACTATTGCGCGGAAGGCTTGAGATGTCAGATCGCTTAAACCAACTTACAGCAAACCTAGAGCGCGTCTTAGGATCGCGAATTCATTTTATTGAGACTGCTTTGGGTGAGGTCACTGTGACACTCAATGCCGATACTTATTACGAAGCTGTACTCTTATTACGTGATGACCCATCTCTAGCTTTTGAGCAACTCATTGACTTGTGTGGTGTAGATTACCAAGGTTTTCGGGATGGCGCTTGGGCTGGGCAACGGTTTGCAGCAGTCTCCCATTTGCTATCTATAGCGCACAACTGGCGCTTACGAGTGCGTGCATTTGCACCGGATGATAGTTATCCGGTGCTTGCTTCCGTGACTCCTGTGTGGAGTAGTGCCAATTGGTTTGAGCGAGAGGCCTTTGATCTCTATGGCATTTTATTTGATGGTCATGAAGATCTACGCCGTATTTTGACTGACTATGGTTTTGTAGGGCATCCATTCAGAAAAGATTTCCCCATCACCGGCAATGTCGAAATGATTTACGACCCAGAGCTTAAGCGTGTTGTATACCAGCCCGTCACTATTGAAGCGCGAGAAATTACGCCCCGTGTTATTCGGGAAAAGCAGTACGGAGAACCGGTCTAAGTCATGGCAGATATTAAGAACTACACCCTCAATTTTGGCCCTCAGCATCCTGCTGCGCATGGCGTATTGCGTTTAGTCCTAGAGCTTGATGGTGAAGTGATTCAGCGCGCCGATCCACATATTGGTTTATTGCATCGCGCTACTGAAAAATTAGCAGAGACTCGTACTTGGATTCAAAACGTTCCATACATGGATCGCTTAGATTATGTATCGATGATGGCCAATGAGCACGCTTATGTGATGGCCATTGAGAAGTTGCTGCAGGTGGATGTTCCTTTGCGGGCCCAATACATCCGCGTGATGTTCGATGAACTGACCCGTCTGCTCAATCATTTATTGTGGATTGGTTGTCACGGTCTTGATGTTGGCGCAATGGCTGTCTTTTTGTATGCCTTCCGCGATCGTGAAGACATTTTTGATATGTACGAAGCGGTTTCAGGCGCAAGGATGCATGCTGCTTATTACCGTCCGGGTGGCGTATATCGAGATCTGCCAGATCAAATGGCGCAGTTCACCAAGAATAAGATTCGAAGCGACTCAGCCATTAAACGTTTAAATGAAAACCGCAGCGGCACACTACTCGATTTTATTGAAGATTTCTCGGGTCGCTTTGATGCTAACGTCGATGAATATTGCAACCTGTTAACTGACAACCGAATTTGGAAGCAACGCTTAGTAGGCATCGGGGTTGTATCACCTGAGAGGGCATTGCAACTTGGCTTTACTGGCCCAATGTTACGAGGCTCTGGTATCGAGTGGGATTTGCGTAAAAAACAACCTTACGAAACTTATGACAAGCTCGACTTTGATATTCCAGTGGGCGTAAATGGTGACTCCTACGATCGTTATTTGATTCGCATGGAAGAAATGCGCCAATCAAATCGCATCATTCAGCAGTGCGTAGCTTGGCTTAAAGCAAATGATGGCCCAGTGATGAGCGACAACCATAAAGTATCTCCACCAAAGCGCGTGGATATGAAGACCAATATGGAAGAGTTGATTCATCACTTTAAGCTCTTTACTGAAGGAATTCATGTGCCAGATGGCGAGGCTTACTCTGCTGTTGAGCACCCCAAAGGTGAGTTTGGCATCTACTTGATTTCTGACGGCGCTAATAAGCCTTATCGCATGAAGATTCGTGCGCCTGGATTTGTGCATCTTTCTGCAATGGATGAGATGTCACGTGGTCATATGTTGGCTGATGCTGTAACGATTATTGGTACCCAAGACATCGTATTCGGGGAGATTGACCGCTAAAAGCGCGCCAAGGATTATTTAATGACAACAACCCTTCAACTATCTGACAACACACTCGCAGACATTGCGCGCAATGTCGCGAAATATCCACCCGAGCAAAAACAATCTGCTGTGATGGCCTCCTTGATTGCTGCTCAAGCAGAAGTAGGTTGGGTTTCTCCAGAAGTGATTGAAACAGTTGCCAACATTCTGGGTATGCCAACGATTGCTGTTGATGAAGTGGCTACTTTTTACAATATGTACAACACCAAGCCAATTGGAAAGTACAAGTTAGTGATTTGCACCAATTTGCCATGTCAATTGAGTCACGGTGAAACTGCTGCACGCTATCTCAAAGAGACTTTGGGTATTGGTTTTAATGAAACCACCCCGTGTGGCACTTTCACCCTAAAAGAAGGGGAGTGCATGGGTGCTTGCGGTGATTCTCCTGTGATGTTGGTGAACGATAAGCGCATGTGTAGTTTTATGAGTAAAGAGAAAATTGACTCCCTTTTAAATGAGTTGCGTGCAGAAGGGAAAGCATCATGACCAGCTTGCACGGTCGTCATATAAAACCTCTCATTCTTGCTGGATTGAATGGTGATAACTGGCGCTTAAAGGACTACGAGAGTCGTGGAGGCTACCAACAACTGCGTCGCATCCTTCAGGATAAAGTTGCACCAGATGCCATCATTGCTGAATTAAAGGCCTCCTCCTTGCGTGGTCGAGGTGGTGCTGGCTTTCCAACGGGTTTGAAATGGAGCTTCATGCCCCGTCAATTTCCAGGGCAAAAATATTTAGTTTGCAATAGTGACGAAGGAGAGCCGGGGACTTTTAAAGACCGTGACATCATGCGTTACAACCCACATGCATTGATTGAGGGCATGATTATTGGCGCCTACACCATGGGCATTGGAACTGGCTATAACTATATCCACGGTGAAATCTGGGAGACTTACGCGCTTTTCGAAGAGGCTCTAGAAGAGGCTCGCGCTGCTGGTTACTTGGGTAGCAATATTCTGGGTAGTGACTTTAGCTTCCAATTGCATGCATCTCCAGGTTGGGGTGCCTACATTTGCGGTGAAGAAACTGCTTTGTTAGAGTCGCTTGAAGGCAAGAAGGGCCAGCCTCGCTTTAAGCCTCCTTTTCCGGCGAGCTTTGGCTTATATGGCAAGCCAACAACGATTAACAACACCGAAACATTTGCTGCTGTGCCATTTATTATGGCAATGGGCGGCCAAGCCTATTTGGAGCTGGGCAAGCCCAATAATGGCGGCACCAAAATTTTCTCCGTATCTGGTGATGTGATGTATCCAGGTAATTATGAGATTCCATTAGGCACACCTTTTTCTGAGCTCTTGAAATTAGCCGGCGGCATGCGTGATGGCAAGGGACTTAAGGCGGTTATTCCAGGCGGTTCTTCTGCTCCAGTGATTCCTGGGGCTCAGATGATGGATTTAACAATGGATTACGACAGCATTGCTAAAGCAGGTTCGATGCTCGGCTCTGGCGCAGTGATTGTGATGAACGACACTCGTTGCATGGTGCGCTCTTTATTGCGTCTGTCTTATTTTTATCATGAAGAATCTTGCGGTCAGTGCACTCCTTGTCGTGAAGGTACTGGTTGGTTATGGCGCATTGTGAACCGGATCGAACATGGTGAAGGTCGGCCAGAAGATTTGGATTTATTGAATGATGTCGCGGCAAATATTCAGGGTCGCACGATTTGCGCTTTGGGTGATGCAGCTGCGATGCCAGTTCGTGGCATGTTGAAGCATTACATGGATGAATTTGTGTATCACGTAGAACATAAGCGCTGCTTAGATTCTGCACAACCCTTATAAAAGATATTGAGCACGGGACTTCATAAAGTGAGCATGGTTGAAATCGAATTAGATGGCAAGGTAGTAGAGGTTCCGCAAGGTTCGATGGTGATGCATGCCGCGAACAAACTCGGCACTTACATTCCTCACTTTTGTTATCACAAGAAATTATCTATTGCTGCTAACTGCCGGATGTGTTTAGTAGAAGTAGAGAAGGCTCCTAAACCATTACCTGCTTGCGCAACACCTGCGACACAGGGCATGAAAGTGTTTACCCATTCCGCTAGAGCTGTCGAAGCACAACGCTCAGTGATGGAGTTCCTCTTAATTAACCACCCATTGGATTGCCCAATTTGCGATCAAGGTGGTGAGTGCCAGTTACAGGATTTGGCTGTTGGATACGGCAAGTCTGAATCTCGCTACAACGAAGAAAAGCGGGTGGTTTTTCACAAGAATGTTGGACCACTCATCTCGATGCAAGAGATGTCTCGCTGCATACATTGCACTCGCTGTGTCCGTTTTGGTCAGGAAGTAGCTGGCGTGATGGAATTGGGAATGGTCAATCGTGGTGAGCATTCCGAAATCACTACCTTTGTTGGACAGACTGTAGATTCAGAGTTATCTGGAAATATGATCGACATATGTCCAGTGGGCGCATTGACAAGTAAGCCTTTCCGTTATGCTGCACGGACCTGGGAATTGGCTCGTAAGCGTTCAGTTAGTCCGCACGATAGCTTGGGTGCTAATACGACTGTACAAACAAAAGCCAATAAAGTGATGCGTGTCGTTGCTTTGGAAAACGAAGCAATTAATGAGTGCTGGATTAGTGACCGTGATCGTTTTGCTTATGAAGGTTTAAATAGTGCAGATCGCGTTACATTGCCGATGGTTAAGCAGGGTGGGCAGTGGTTAGAAACCGACTGGGAATCTGCCCTCGATTACGTCGCACACTCCCTCACAACCATTACAGCCGAAAGCGGCCCTAATGCAGTGGCTGCTCTAGCGCATCCTATCTCAAGTACAGAAGAACTTTATCTTCTGCAAAAAGTGATTCGTGGTCTTGGCTCCAATCAAGTAGATACTCGTTTACATCAAACTGATGTAAAGGCTTCAGCCTTCGCACCCTGGTTAGGTATGACGGTGACTAAATTGAGCGAGCTTGATCGCACTTTAGTGATTGGAAGTTTCTTACGTAAAGATCAGCCATTGATCGCTGCGCGCTTACGCGCAGCAGCTAAGCGAGGTTTACAGGTTCATCGGATCGATGCCGGTGGTGATGATTGGCTAATACCCACTGCCGTAAGTATGTCAGTAACGCCAAGTACCTGGTTGAATGCTTTGAGCGAAGTTGCTCTAGCAGTTGCAAAAGCAAAATCTGTTTCGGTGCCAGCCGGTACGTTTAACTTGCCAATTTCTACTGCGGCTCAAGCGATTACAGAGAGTTTGATTTCTGGTGCAACAACGGCTGTACTCTTGGGCTCAAGCGCTATTGCCCACCCGCATGCGAGTGATCTACATGTCTTGGCGCAATTTATTGCTGAACACACGGGCGCTACTTTAGGATTCTTGCCGGTTGGCGGAAATGCAGTTGGCGCTGGCTTAGTTGGCGTCAATGGGGCCGGAGTTGAATCTGTTCTTTCAGGTGAGCGCCGTGCTGTGATTTTGATGAATCTTGAGCCAGACTCTGACTTACCAAATCCAGCCCAAGCTCGTGCTGCTTTAGCTAAGGCCAATACGGTGATTGCCTTGAGTGCTTACCAGAGTGCCGATCTTTTGGAGGTGGCAGATGTCATCCTACCAATTGCTACCTATACTGAAACAGTCTCTTCTTTTGTGAATCTTGAAGGCAGAGTTCAAACGATTCAACCAGCAGTCAAGCCTTTGGGTGACGCTCGCCCAGCCTGGAAAGTTTTACGCGTACTTGGAGGTCTCCTCAATTTGGACGGTTTCCTCTACAACATGCCAGAGGAAGTATTGGGCGATGCGCTTGGCGATAACTACTGCACCAAGTTAGACAATCAGCCAACTACCAATACTTTATCCAATGGCAACTTAGCCCCATTAAATGGTTTAGAGCGTTTAGCTGACGTCAATATTTATGCAGGCGATCCAATTGTGCGTCGCTCTCCAGCCTTGCAATTAACGCGTGATGCGAAACGCGGCAATCAAGTGGGCCTGGGTCGAGCACTCTTTCAGGAATTGGGATTAAAAGAGGGTGATACAGTGCGCGTGACTCAGGGATCTCAATCAGTTGACCTGCCTGCAACGTTAGAAGCAAACTTAGCGCCTGGTGCTGTAAGGATTTCTGCGGGTACTCCGGCTAGTGCGAAATTAGGTCCGATGTTCGGTTCTGTAACAGTGAGCAAGGCATAAGAAGAGATGGATAATTTCTTGAACCTCGTTACTACCCAGGGCGAAGCCATCTTCGGTTCCCTATGGCCGCTTGTTTGGGCTTTAGTGCGGATTGTCATTATCGTCTTACCAATGTTTGGCTGTGTAGCTTATCTGACTTTATGGGAGCGTAAGCTGATTGGTTGGATGCACATTCGTCTTGGACCAAATCGTGTTGGTCCATTAGGACTCTTACAGCCGATTGCAGATGCATTGAAATTACTGATGAAGGAGATTATTTCTCCTGCACAGGCCAGCAAAGTACTTTATATCATCGCCCCTGTGATGGTGATCATGCCTGCATTTGCAGCTTGGGCTGTGATTCCCTTTCAGGCCAAAATGGTTTTAGCGGATGTGAATGCTGGCCTTTTATATGTGATGGCGATTTCTTCAATTGGGGTCTACGGCGTTATTTTGGCTGGCTGGGCTTCCAATTCAAAATATCCTTTCTTAGGTGCAATGCGCGCCTCATCCCAAATGATCTCTTATGAGATTGCAATGGGTTTTGCTTTGGTTACGGTCTTACTGACCTCAGGTTCACTGAATTTGAGCGTCATCGTTGCGTCCCAAGAACAAGGCTTCTTTGCTAGTATGGGGCTCAATTTTCTCTCTTGGAACTGGTTGCCTTTGTTGCCCATGTTCTTAATTTATTTCATCTCGGGTGTTGCTGAAACCAATCGCCATCCGTTTGATGTGGTGGAGGGGGAGTCGGAGATTGTTGCCGGCCATATGGTCGAGTATTCCGGCATGGCTTTTGCGATGTTCTTTTTGGCTGAGTACGCCAATATGATTTTGATTGCTGCATTGGCTTCAACCATGTTCTTGGGCGGCTGGTTGCCGATTGTTGATTTGCCAATCTTGCGCGATATTCCAGGTTTCTTTTGGTTATTCGGTAAAACCTTCTTCTTGCTGTCTTGTGTCATTTGGTTGCGCGCTACCTTGCCACGTTACCGCTACGATCAAATCATGCGTTTAGGCTGGAAAATTTTTATTCCCATCTCCGTATTCTGGGTGGTGGTTGTCGGTGCGTGGGTCGTATCCCCGTGGAATATTTGGAAATAAGTTGATCAATCATGTTTAAGAAAATTTCCCAATTCCTTGATAGCTTGATGCTAAAAGACATTTTGACTGGTATGTCGATTACTGGCCGTTATCTCTTTAAACCCAAAATTACGATTCAATATCCAGAAGAAAAGACTCCTTTATCACCACGCTTCCGTGGGTTGCATGCTTTGCGCCGTTATGAGAGCGGGGAAGAGCGCTGTATTGGTTGCAAGCTATGCGAGGCAGTATGCCCAGCATATGCCATTACGATTGAAAGTGATGAACGTGATGATGGTACTCGTCGCACAACGCGTTATGACATCGATTTAACCAAGTGCATTTTCTGTGGTTTCTGCGAAGAGGCTTGTCCAGTAGATGCGATTGTTGAGACCAATATTTTTGAATATTTTGGTGATAAGCGCGGCGATTTGTATTTCACTAAAGAAATGCTTCTGGCTGTAGGCGATCGCTATGAAAAAGATATTGCCGCTAACCGCGCTGTTGATGCGCCTTATCGTTAATCGAATCAGACCACTATCTATATGACATTCGATACCTCTTTCCTCTTCTCAATCTTCTTCTACGCCTTTGCAGGCTTATTGGTTATTTCTGCCTTGAGAGTGATTACTGCTCGCAACCCGATTCATGCAGCCTTATTTCTAGTGCTTGCTTTCTTCTGTGCCTCTGGTTTGTGGATGTTGCTCAAAGCTGAATTCTTGAGCTTGGCTTTGATCTTGGTTTATGTTGGAGCGGTGATGGTGCTCTTCTTATTTGTGGTCATGATGCTAGATTTAGATATCGCACATTTACGCAGAGACTTTAAAAAGTTCTTACCAGTAGCCTTCTTGATGGGTGCAGTCATTGTGTTGGAATTGTCGATCGTGCTGATTCGAAGCTTTATCGGTACCAGTACCCCAGTGCAGCCAATGCTTGAAGAGGCTACCAATAGCAATACCCATGCGCTGGGCATGCTGATTTTTGTGGACTATGTCTATGCCTTTGAGGTTGCTGGCGTGATTCTATTGGTGGCAATTATTGCCGCGGTAGCGTTAACACTCAGAAATCGTAAAGATGCCAAATCCCAGGATATTGCCTATCAGGTCAATGTCGTAGCTGCTGACCGTATGCGGATGGTCCAAATGGATACCGATATGGCTGCAAAACAAGATAGCCGAGGGGAGAAAAAATGAACATTACCCTAGCTCACTATCTCGTTTTGGGCGCCATTTTGTTTGCGACCAGCGTTATCGGTATTTTCTTAAACCGTAAGAATGTCATCGTCTTGTTAATGGCAATTGAATTAATGCTTCTCTCGGTGAACATGAACTTTGTTGCCTTTTCTCATTACTTGGGAGATATGGCTGGTCAAGTATTCGTATTCTTTATTTTGACCGTGGCAGCTGCTGAAGCAGCAATCGGCTTAGCAATCCTGGTAGTGCTCTTCCGCAAGGTTGACACCATCAATGCTGATGACCTTGACCACTTAAAAGGCTAGTCATGCAATTGACCCTAACTCTCCCCGTTCTCTGCGCTGTTCCTTTGGCGCCCTTATTTGGCTCTGCCATTGCCGGCTTTCTAGGTACTAAGTTGGGCGGCAATCGGATTGGCAATGGCGCATGCCAGTTTGTGACGATTTTAGGTGTCATGATTGCCTTTGTTTTATCTTGCAACGTACTCGTGCAGGTGTTGGATGGTTTTTATTTCAATGGTACGGTTTACCGCTGGATGCAGTTGGGTGAGCTCAACTTAGATATTGGCTTCTTGATCGACCCATTAACAGCCACCATGATGTGTGTAGTGACCTTTGTATCGTTAATGGTCCATATCTACACCATTGGTTATATGAAAGGCGAGGAGGGCTATAACCGCTTCTTCTCCTATATCTCTTTATTTACCTTTGCCATGCTGATGCTGGTTATGAGTAACAACCTCTTGCAGCTCTTTTTTGGTTGGGAGGCTGTGGGCGTTGTGTCTTATCTGTTGATTGGCTTCTACTTCGAGCGTCAGTCAGCAGTATTTGCCAATATGAAAGCCTTCTTGGTGAATCGCGTGGGCGACTTTGGTTTTATTTTGGGTATCGGCTTATTGCTAGCTAGTACTGGCTCCATGAACTACGATGCGATCTTTGCGCAAAACAGCAACTTGGCAGCGCAAGTTCTCCCGGGGACTAGCTGGAACTTGCTTACCGTTGCTTGTATCTGTCTCTTTATTGGTGCCATGGGTAAGTCTGCACAGTTCCCATTGCATGTTTGGTTGCCTGATTCCATGGAAGGCCCAACCCCAATTTCTGCTTTGATTCATGCGGCCACGATGGTAACTGCAGGCATCTTCATGGTGGCTCGGATGTCACCCCTCTTTGAGTTGTCTGATACCGCTTTGAGTTTTATCTTGGTGATTGGCTCTATCACTGCACTCTTTATGGGCTTCTTGGGTATTGTGCAAAATGACATCAAACGGGTAGTAGCGTATTCGACACTCTCTCAACTCGGTTATATGACGGTTGCCTTGGGTGTCTCAGCCTATCCCGTAGCAATATTCCATTTAATGACCCATGCTTTCTTTAAGGCACTCTTATTTCTTGCGGCAGGTAGCGTGATTTTGGGTATGCATCACGAACAAGATATGCGCAAGATGGGCGGTCTCTGGAAATACATGCCGATTACCTGCCTCATGATGTTGTTAGGTAATCTGGCTTTGATCGGCACACCATTTTTCTCTGGTTTTTATTCTAAGGACTCCATCATTGAGGCGGTAGCAGCAAGCCATATCCCTGGATCAGGTTTTGCTTACTTTGCCGTAATGGCAAGCGTCTTTGTTACAGCTTTGTATTCCTTCCGTCTGTATTTTTATGTATTTCATGGCAAAGCTCGCTGGGGTCACGCTGACTCACATGCGCATGACCACCATCATGATCATGCCGAGGAGGGCGATGATCACGCGCATCATGGCTTAGCGCCCGGTCAAAAACCACATGAGTCACCTCTGGTAGTGACATTGCCATTAATTCTTTTGGCTATTCCTTCGGTGATTATCGGTTTCTATACGATTTCACCGCTCTTGTTTGGCACGTATTTTGGAGACTCAATTTTTATTGATCTGGCCCGACATCCGGTTATGAAAGAACTTGCAGAAGAGTTCCATGGCCCAGTGGCGATGGCGATACATGCATTTAATTCACCGGTACTCTTGCTAGTGGCCCTTGGTGTTTTAGTGGCAGCCATTGGCTACCTGTGGATGCCTAAGTTGCCTAGCAAGTTTGCCGAAGCCTTTGCCCCACTGAAAAAGCTGCTAGACAACAAGTACTACCTTGATGATTTGAATCAAGCCGTTTTTGCTAAGGGCTTACTCTGGATTGGCAGTGTCTTATGGCATCGCGGGGATCAGAAAGTGATTGATGGTTTCTTTGTTAATGGCAGTGCGCATGTAGTAGGGCGCTTTGCTGGTGTAATCCGCCATTTGCAATCCGGTTATCTCTACCACTATGCCTTTGCGATGATCGCGGGCTTGGCGGTTTTGTTAGCTTGGGTTTTGTACGCTTACCTGCCTTTTGTTCGCTAGGACTTTGTTACTTAAGTAGCCACTATGATTCTTTCATTCGCCATCTGGATCCCAATTTTCTTCGGACTCATCATTTTGTTTTATGGGTCAGAGAAGTCTTCTGCTGGAGTTCGCTGGCTGTCCCTCGTTGGCGCCGTGATTGGCTTTATCGCCACCCTGCCATTGGTGCTCCAATTTGATATTGCTAATGCCGGTATGCAATTTGTCGAGAAGGTAAGCTGGATTCCCCGCTATGACATTAACTACCATTTAGGGATTGATGGCATTTCGGTGTGGTTCATTGTGCTTACAGCATTGATCAATATTTTTGTTGTGATTGCCGCTTGGGAGGTTATTGATACCAAGGTCTCGCAATACATGGCGTCTTTTATGATCCTGTCCGGATTGATGATTGGTGTATTTGCCGCTCTAGATGCTTTGCTTTTCTATGTATTCTTCGAGGCGACCTTGATTCCGATGTACATCATTATCGGCGTCTGGGGAGGTCATAACCGTATCTATGCGGCATTTAAGTTTTTCTTGTACACCTTATTGGGCTCCTTATTAACTTTGGTTGCCATGCTTTATCTGTACAACGTGACCAATACCTTCGATATCGCTGCTTGGCAAAATGCCCGCTTAGATATCGTTGAGCAAATCCTCCTATTCTTTGCATTCTTTATGGCGTTCGCGGTAAAAGTACCAATGTGGCCTTTGCATACTTGGCTGCCTGATGTCCACGTTGAGGCACCAACGGGCGGCTCGGTAGTTTTGGCTGCAATTATGTTGAAGCTTGGTGCATATGGCTTCTTGCGTTTTTCTCTGCCAATTGCGCCTGACGCGAGCCAGTATCTGGGCCCATTTGTAATTTTCTTATCCTTGGTTGCGGTGATTTATGTTGGTGCTGTTGCCCTAGTGCAAAAAGACATGAAGAAGCTGGTAGCGTATTCATCTGTAGCGCATATGGGTTTTGTCACCCTAGGCTTCTTTATGTTCAGCCCGCTCGGTATTGAAGGCGGGATTGTTCAAATGATTTCACATGGCTTTGTGGCCGGCGCAATGTTCCTCTGTATCGGTGTGCTGTATGACCGCATGCATACTCGTCAAATTGCTGATTTTGGTGGAGTAGTGCATCGCATGCCTGCATTCACTGCATTTGCTGTATTGATGGCGATGGCCAACTGTGGTTTACCAGCAACCTCTGGTTTTGTAGGTGAGTTCATGGTGATTCTTGCGGCAGTGGACTACGATTTTGTAATCGGCATCTTGGCTGCAACTGCCTTGATTTTAGGTGCCGCTTATTCCTTATGGATGGTCAAGCGCGTGTTCTTTGGTGCCGTAACAAATCACCATGTGGAAGAACTCAAAGACCTCAATGCCCGTGAATATTTCATGATGGCTGTTTTGACCATCTGCGTGATTGGTATGGGGGTATATCCAAAACCTTTTACTGACATTATTCATCCAGCTGTTATTAATCTGCTGCAGCACGTTGCTGTTAGCAAACTCTGAGTAAAAGCAAATGCAAG
>CANFLR010000039.1 GCA_947447945.1 Burkholderiaceae bacterium | reverse complement strand
TTGCACATAAAATGCATGGAATTCTTGAGCCTCTGCATCGGTAAGCCCAGATATAGATCTGTTTTCACTCATGATGACAACTCCTTGAAACTGACCTTACGGTCTTTTCTACATCACCCCTGTAGATTTGAGGATATGACCTGGAAAAGCCATATTGATTTAACCCCTTATCAGGGTAATTTTTTTGTGCTGACGTCATACAACTTCCCCTGCTGTAATGGAGAAGGATGACTTTTGCACACAATCTACTGTGACTCTTGCAATATTCTGTTTACGTGCCTCGAGCTCTGCTTCATCGCGCATTCTTTTTGCAGCAGAGATTTGGGTCAGTACAGGTTGATTGCTAATTAATTTATTGAGCAACTCTTGCGCCTCTTGTTCCCAGGGCATCGCCTTAATAGAGCTCTGAACCCTAGCTGGTGTCCGATCTACCTGATCCATCTCTGTGCCTAGCGGCAGAATGTTAAATAGGGCATCAAACAAAGAGTTGCATACCTCTTGAATCAAATAGACTGAACCTGCATAGCCCATAAATGGAGTGCCGGTATGTCTACGAATAATCGCCCCAGGAAATGAAGCGGGGATATACGAAAAACGGGCTCCGATTTCGCTTCCGTACATACGCTCGTTATAGCTTCCAAACATCACTAGTGGAGTTTTCTTCTGCACCAATTCTCGAATCTCTACATTATTGGTTTTATTACCTGGCATTCTAGGCACCGCAAAATTACAAGGAAGACCCATCTCTTCTTCTAAGAAATTCCTAATGCCTCTGGTGTAGGTCTCATTAGCAACAATGGCAAAGCTAGCAGTACCAAAAAAGTCTTGGGTTACGGAGCGCCATAAATCCCATATCGGCTTTAAAGTGGTATGTTTTTCTTTTTCAATAAAACCTTCCACATCGATTTCACATAACTCGCCTAGTTTTCTTAAGAATGCTGTCGTAGACTGCATACCAATTGGGGCTTGCAAGTAAGGTCGCTCTAATGTCTCGCACAATAAACGTCCATACTCTCGATACATGCAGACATTTACATCGGCATCAGCTAACTTTGGAATGTCGGCAAGGTGTGATCCAAGTGGAAACACCATATTGACTTCAGCACCAATACCTTCAATTAATCGTCGAATTTCTGCTAAATCACTATACAAATTAAAGCTGCCGTATGAGGGCCCAATAATATTGACTCTAGGCTTTTCACCGGCAACTCTCTTACGCTCTGGAATTTTTTTAAGACCGTACTCGGTCCATAACCAATTCATCGCACGGTTAGCACATTGCCACTGATCTTCGTCAATGGTTCTCGGCAAGAACCGCTTGATTCCAGTTCCTTCCGGAGTGACGCCACCACCAATCATTTCTGCGATCGAACCGGTCACTACAACTGCAGGTAAATCTGGGTCCAAAACCTTATGGGCCCGCTTCATCGATTCTTCAGTACCCTCTCTACCCAACTGCTCTTCTGCTAGTCCCGTTACTACTATTGGCAATTCATGGGGAGGTAAGGCGTCCGTGTAATGCAACACCGATGTAACGGGCAGGTTCTCACAACCAACAGGGCCGTCAATCACCACCTGCAAACCCTTCACAGCAGTGAAAACATACACAGCGCCCCAATAGCCGCCAGCACGATCGTGATCTAGGACTAACATCAGCCCATCTCCTCAGCTTTTTGTTTCGCCCTTGCCTTTTCCATGCGACGCCTTACATCAGCTTTGAATTCAGGGCGATCAACCGGCACCGATTCCCAAACACCTGTTGCATGCTCTTTTCCAACTCCCTCAAAGAACGAGTTCATTGCATCAAAACGATTTTGATTTGCTAAAGCGGCATTGATGACTTGAGCCAAAGAACCTGCTCCAGCTGCCCCCATCAGAGGTCTGGCTGAAATTAAGTTAGTGAAATACAAAGAAGGGATTGCTAATTCCTTGGCTTTTTGAACCACTGGTGTTGTGCCGATCACTAGATCTGGCTCAAACTCATTCATCGCCGCAAGATCTTGCTCGAGAGATGCTCGATACTCAACATGTACACCATGTTGCTCTAGCCAATCTAAGTCACTAGCACTCCAGATTGTTTTGGGGCATGCAGTACCCACATAGCGAACATCTGCCCCACTCTCAACCAATAAACGAGCCACTAACAATTCCGATCCTTCGTAACCACTAAGAGTCACTCTGCCTTTGATCGGTTTCGCCTTGAGTGCCGCCTGAATCATTGGCAAAAACTTCGCTTTAGCATTACTAATTTTTTCTGCGCTAACACCTGATGCTGCGCCAATATTTTCTAGCCATTGGGCTGTACCTTCATAGCCAATCGGGGCAGATCCCACAATAGCTCTTCCAGCACTCTCAAATTCACGAATGCTGGCCGTGTAAAAAGGATGTATTGCAGCCACCACCTTGGAGTCCATGGCCTGATAAAGCTCACGCCATTCTCTAGTAGGTACCACCGGACCCACTGCTAAGTCCATTGGCTCAAGCATCATCCCGATACTGATGGGATCTACTGGAAACATCTCGCCGAGCAAAGTGATCGTGGGTTTATCAGACATACCATTGCGTGGTGCCGATACTGGGCCACTCTCAATTTCAGTGCGGGCATAACGCAACATTGCACTCGCCAGAACATCTTTTGCTTCTGCATGAGTGGGAACGCCAAATCCTGGAACATCAATACCAATGATGCGTACGCCATTGATTTCTTTTGGCAAGAGCTGCAATGGCACTCCGCTAGCAGTCGGCACACATAAGTTAATGATCACGATAGCGTCATATAGCTCTGGGTTTGCTTCTTTATACACAGCATCCCGAATATCTTCGAAGAGTTTCCCAGTAACCAAAGACTCTGAGTTAAATGGTACATAACCAACACTACGGCGAGCCCCATAAAAATGGGATGTAAAAGTTAAGCCATATACACAGCAAGCAGAACCCGACAAAATCGTTGCAGTGCGCCTCATCCTCAAACCTACTCGCAGAGAACCAAATGCTGGACACATACTTTGGGGCTGATCGTGCGGCCCCTTGGGATAGTCTTTGGCGTACTGCCCTAAGATCTCACTCTTATTGGCTGACTTGGCAGCCGCCAATATATCTTCCGCCCCAGAATGGCATGAAATTCCAGAGCCTTCAGGAGCCTGCACTTGTATCGGAATGACTTTAGTAGATTTCACAAGGATCTCGATCTCTAAGCTTTGTCGTAAATCACTTCGAGGGTGGGCTTAATGACTTCATTTTTTCCAACCATGTCAAAAATGGTTGCTGGCTCCAAAACGACATCTCTACCCACCTGATTTGCCGCAAATAATCCCAATAAATCATCTGGAGTCATTGGCTTTGGACGAACCGGAGGAGCTGCGGCAACATTACTTGCCAGCCCCTCAAAGAGGGGTCCCCATTGAGAATCAGGCTTGCCAATAATTTCGTAGCTAGCACTCTTTCTTCTAATATCGTCATTCGCAGGAATAACGGATAAGACTGGAATACCAACTTGCTCAGCAAATGCCGTTGCCTCACCAGTGCCATCATCTCTATTGATAACCATGCCGGCTACACCAACGTTACCGCCTAACTTGCGGAAGTATTCGACCGCCGAACACACGTTATTCGCAACATACAAAGATTGCAAATCGTTACTGGCAACCACAATCACTTTCTGACACATATCTCTAGCGATCGGCAAACCAAAGCCACCACAAACCACGTCGCCCAAGAAGTCCAGTAAGACATAATCAAAGCCCCAATCGTGGAAGCCTAATTTTTCTAAGGTCTCAAAACCGTGAATAATTCCGCGGCCACCGCAACCTCGTCCGACTTCTGGACCGCCAAGCTCCATGGCATAAACGCCATCTCGCTTAAAGCAAACATCTCCAATCTTGACTTCTTCGCCAGCTAATTTCTTTTTAGATGAAGTTTCAATGATGGTTGGGCATGCTTTTCCACCAAACAGCAATGATGTGGTGTCACTCTTAGGATCGCAACCAATCAACAATACTTTCTTGCCCTGTTGGGCCATCATGTAAGAGAGGTTGGCAAGCGTAAAACTCTTACCAATGCCACCCTTGCCATAAATCGCAATAATCTGGGTCTCTTTTTTGATCTCACCTGTATGCACTTTATCTGGCTCGATGGCAGCCTCTTTTTTCAATTGTGAAAATTGAATCGTGATTTCTTTTGGGACATTTGGCGCATTCATAATGCTTCTCTCCAATCAACAACCATTTTGAGACAGCTAGGATCTTCAAATGCAGTGCGATAAACTTCATCGATTGAAGATGGCTTACGATGATGGGTGATCAAGCCGCTAAGGCTTAATTTTCCATATGAAATAAGTTGCTTTATATCCATTAAGTCCTGAGGCGCCCACTGTGCAGCAATTCGGAATCTCGCTTCCTTCATGAAGGCCTTAGGAAAATTAAACTGAATATCTTTGTCGTAAAAACCGGCAAGAGTTATCTCACCGCCAACTTGTAATTGGCCAATTAACTTGTTTAATATGCTTACTTGACCACTTGCATCGCAAATATTTTTATATTTATTTTCTTGATCATCGCAAGGATGAAGAACTGTATAGCCTTCTGCACCACTCATGCGATCTGCATCGATCTCCCAAACCACAGGCCTATGGCCCAATAACACTGCGATTCTGGCAATTAATCTTCCTAAAACGCCATGCCCTACTATGAGGTCGGGTTGCAATGCTTTTTTGCCTTGAGTGACATGATAGGCAGTAGCCGCGAGTGCTAGTAACACACCCTCTTCACCAATTTCTTCAGGTATTGCAACCACTCTGTCGCTTGGCACGACAACGTGGGATGCAGCTCCACCAAATAAGCCTTTGACATCTCCAAAACATTTCGCGCCAGGCACAAACACGCGTTGATGTAAATCAAGATTGGATTTTTTTCCAACACGAGTTACTCGTCCTACTGATTCATAACCAGGCACAAGCGGGTAACCCATACCTGGAAAATCGGGCATCGTTCCATTCCACAATAACTTTTCAGTTCCCGTGCTGATACCACTCCATTCGATTTGCACAACCACATCTGTTTCCGTTGGCTCATCCAAGGGCAGACGTTTCAACCTGAGTTCACGTGGTGACTCAAGCAAAACAGCGGTTGAATGGAGTTGACTCTGCATATGTATATTTTTATTTACTTTCTATATGTAAACTAATTTATACACTTATCAGGTAATCGTCATTAGTAATTACCCTAATTTATTTGCTAATCAGCAAAACTTGGGCATTAATTGGCATGTTGCAGCGCAGCACTTCTACGCTCCTAAAACCGGAATGTATGGCTAAATTGCTCATTTCTTGAATGGTTCTGGGTCTACCCCTGCCCATCGCAAGCAAATAAAAACCAAAGTAGGCGTGGCCCATTGCAGGATGATCAGGCGTATCAGCCATGGGCTCTGCTATTAACAACTTACCCTCAGGAGGTAAGGCGGCAAATATAGACCTTAATAAAATTTTTACTCGCTCATCGTCATGATCAAAAATCACACGAATCAAAGTGATGAGGTCTGCTCCTGTCGGTAGCGGATCCTGGAAGAAGTCTCCTCCGTGCACTTCAATATCTTGATGATCTGCGGTTAACGAAAAACTGTCTTTTGCAAGACCTGCAACACCGGGAAGATCAAATAGCTTTCTTCTCAGTTGAGGCGCATTTAAAAAAACGCGCTTTAAAAAAGTGCCTTGCCCTCCGCCAACATCCAATAAACATTCATGCCGAGAAAAATCATATGCATCGACAACTTGATCTGCTACTAAAGGCAATGATGCAGACATCAAATCAGAATAATTTTTTACACGCTCTTTGTCTTTTAGTGAATCTTGTTCTTTTTCATCTGGAGATACATAAGGCCAAAACTTCTCTAAATTCTTAATCTCAATATCGCCAGATAAAAGTAGCAGTGGATCGCGGAGATCTTCATAGAGAACGGTATGGTGCTCAATCATCGAAGACAGCGCAGTATTGCCAACCATTGGTGCGCCCAAGATGCCTAGGCCATAACGCCCCTTAGAACGCATCTCCAAAAGGCGAATTGAAACGGCTGCATCCAATAATTTTTTTAAGGGTATGGCATCTAGACTGCAAGCTTTTTTAATCTCATCTAAATTTAAAGGGCCATCTTTTAAAAGATTAAACAGGTTTAAGCGCACACATGAAAGCAGAATCTGGGTATAGACAAACCCTGCCATGACATCAAATAATTGATTAGCTCTTTTCTTGGCAATATTTTTTATAAAAGGAATTTTTGCAACTTGATTCTGAAAACGAGTATCTGCAATCCACCTATCCTTCAGAATGCAAAGTCTGTCCCAAAAGCTGTAGTCACTCTGACTATGCTCAATAGATAAAGATTGGGTTTGCGCCATTGATCTGCTGCAGTGACTTACGCTGCTTGCCTCTGAGTTGCAATGGCCAATTGTCTTTCTCCACGCTCAAACCAGGATGAAGGCAATAATCTTTCAGCTTCGAAGGCAACTAACTTTTTGAGGTTGCCATCACCTTGGCAATTTGGAATCGATGCAATTGCTTTCCCAACCAAAAGATCAAAATGTTCTACAGCGCCATTTAAACCAAGTTCTTTGGCGGAACTAGGGCGTTGATGCTCCTCATCTTGTCCGCTCGGTTTCCCGAGGAACTGAGAGTCGCCCAATACATCACGAATGTCATCAGCAACTTGATAAGCCTCCCCCAACCACTCGCCTAAACCTTTCCAAGTCTCTGCATCGGATCCAGCCGCTTGAGCACCCGCTGCAGTTGCTGCTGCAAAGAGTGCGCCCGTCTTTGCCCTTTGATAATCACTTAAAGCTGCTTGAGACTCACACTCCCAAGCCTGTCCGGCAATAATGCCAAAGGGTGCTCCAACCCCTTGTGATACTGTTCTGATAATCGGGGCCAATCTTTGCGCGGATCGCCTAGAGGCAGAAGCAATCGTTTCATATGCCATTACGATCAGTGCATCACCTGTCAGCACCGCCAATCTTTCGCCAAATTCTTTATGAACTGAGGTTTGACCACGACGCATATCTGCGTTGTCAAAACAGGGTAAATCATCATGCACTAGAGATGCGCAATGAATCATCTCGATGGCAATTGCACTTGCCATCGATAATTGTGGGTCGTCATTTCCGCATGCATGAGCTACCGCTAATGTGAGTTGCGGCCTAATGCGTGCACCACCTGGAAAAACTGCGTGTCTGATAGCCTTACTCAACAAAGCCGGACCTTTGAGGGATTCATGAGATTTCAATGCGTGCTCAAGCGCCCTATCTAAATGCTTCAGTGGTGACATGCTCTTTGCCCCTTCAAAAGAAATGCATTTTTTTGTCTAATTTAAAATACAATTTACTATGTAAAAAAATATAGACACTATTTCTGTTGATGTCAAACCAAAATTTAAGGGTTTACCCTGATAAAGAGCGCTTTTAAAAGATGATTAACAGCATTCCGGCAGACTGGCCTAATAAATCTTGCAGTCGCATTATTCAAGAAGGAGATTTATCTTGGCACGTACAAATTGCGGGTACTTCACCCATTCATGTACTGCTACTGCATGGGACAGGCTCTTCATCCCATACTTGGGGTGATCTGTTTACAGAATTGGCTAAAAAATATACCGTTGTGGCACCAGATCTACCTGGGCATGGATTTACCAAAAACCTAGGGGAGAAAAATCTGAACTTAGATGCCCTCGCCTTAAAACTTTCAAAATTGAGAGAAGCGCTTCATATCGAATATTTCGACCACATCATCGGTCACTCTGCCGGTGCTACGCTAGCGCTGAGTTACACACTCAAAAATAAGCAAGCAAAAACGATTGTGGGCCTAAATCCCTCGCTCATTAGCTTGCCAAGTTTTTATCATAAATTTGTCGCTCCATTTTTAAATCCAATAGTGACGTCATCTTTTTTTACTGCGGTACTGACGGATCTGCTGCCACATACCAAGATGATTGATAAATTAATTGATTCAACCAATACCAAACTCAGTTCTGATAAACGCGCTAGGTATAAAACCTTGTTCAAGAATGCCGACCATCTCAATGGATCGATGAGTTTTATGGCAGGCGCTGATATACCAAGTCTTTTGACCCAGTGTGCACAAATAAAGTCTAAGCTCACCTTTATTCTCACTGAGGATGATGGTTGGATCCCTGCGCAAGCACTACGCAAAGTCATAGATCAATATTTCAATGGGGCAGACATCATTGAAATACAAGGGGGGCATTTATTTCATGAAGCAAACGAAATACTGGCCCTTGAATTCATTCAAGCAGCGTTAAATACACAAGGAGGTGGCCATGTCCATGCTAGTTAATATCTTATTATGTTTGGGCGGTCTGATTGGCCTAGCGCTATTTGCGAATGCCTCTTTCAAAGGTCAAAAAGTTTTAAAAAAATTATCGCAAAAGAAAATAAATTAGTAATTTGCCAATTGCATGGCTGCCTGTGATATTTTTTTACCAGAACTCATAAATGGCAATGGGAAATATTGGGCAGCCATGGCACTAGATAATTCCTGAGCGAGGATCTCAGGCTTAGGCGAGGTATCTACAAACAAGAGTCGATGATTTTTCATACGTAACTCTTTGGCAGCAATTAACGCATCGCTATGAGCACTCGTCCTGCCGCCAACGCCATGAAGATTTACATTTGCTTTGCCGTCACTCATGATCACAATAATCGGTGTTAAACCTTTACGCTCAAGAGAAATCGCCATCTCATTGGCAGCGCGAAAGCCAGCTGCTAAAGGTGTTCCACCCCCGCCAGGTAGCATCGCTAAATTTCTCTTCGCCCTGACAAGTGAGCGAGTAGGCGGCAAAACAATCTCTGCTTTAGCGCCACGCATTGAAACCATCGCCACTTCATCACGACGGATATAGCACTGAGCCAATAACTCTTCTAAAGCGCCTTTTGCCTCAGCTAAACGCTGAGTTGCGGATGAGCCCGAAGCATCTACTAAGAAAATAGTGACTGTTCCCCTTCTTCTTAAATACTGTTTAATGTGCAGATCTTCAGACCTAAAGTCGATCCGGATTCGGGCCGCATGCTGTTGATCGCTACCCTGCATCACCCCCCGTAGCCGTTGCCAAGGGATGGCCGCTCGAATACTTTTCAAAATATCGAGGCGCCTTCCATCATTAGGCCTTCCTTTGCGAGAAGTCAAGGGCCGACCACTGAAGAAGTTTTTCTGTATGGCTCCTGACTTCCCTGAAATGTGTCCAGCAGACTTACCGGTCCGCATGCTTTGCACGGGTTGACGCAAAAGTTGTGGCGGAATGGAGGCCTTGACAGCTTCAACAATAATATCTTCTAGCTCCGTGCTGGATGGCTGTTCTTGATCTTGCTGCTCCAATGATTCTGAGTCGCCTTGCGAATCCTCAGCCTCACTACCTGGGTCTTGACTGGAGTCATCCTGATTCTCCTCAGAATCAGGATCCGCTTGATCCATCTCTGGGTTGATATGCATTCTTTTGGAGGGTGTGTATACCAAGCGAGAAGCATCAATCACCTCGTCTTGACCCACCTCATTTAAGCCCCTTAATGCAGCTAAGCTTCTAGCAGTCTCTAGAGCGAAGTGATTTGCCCTGATAGAGCTCACTCCAAGACTAAGGCCTGCTTTTATCATCACCTCTAAATAATCATCGCTACATTTGACTGAAGGCAAAAGCTTCTTTGCTGCGCGAATATCTTCCACATCAACCTCAAGAGATTCACGGATATCAGCCATCGAGAATGGATCTAAGTAAATCTCATAAGCCAGCCGATCCAAGAGCCGCGGACTAATTACCTCATCCGCACTATCGGACTCATCAAATGCGATCACACCAAAATGGGTAAGGTCATCAACATCACCCCTTGTATCAAGGGCCTGAGAAATTAGCGCAATGACCTGTAAATCCATGCGCTCTACCATTGGCAGTAAAAGCAAATTACCTTGGACGCGCTCTAAGAGCCCCTTACTCATCATGAATGAGCCTGCCTGCAGGCTGGCTTCGATATCCAACGAACCCATCAGCTGCTCTGAAGAGATATTAGCGGGAGCCTTCAAAATTTGTACGCCACACGATAGCGTTAGATACTTGAGGTATCCAAGCCACGCATCCCTGACCGGACCAAATTGACTCTTAACCGTAACTCCCTTAAGACCTCTGGGATTAATTGCCAGCAGTATGGCAATTAAATTGACATCAAACCATGCTGTTTGAGCTAGTTTCACTTTGATGCAGTTGCAAAGAACTCTTGCATCGCACGATCAATTCGCGCACCTGAAGAACTATCGTCAAGTGGATTTCGTCGCAGCCTGTGACCTAAAGCGAGCGGCGCAATTTTTTTCAAGTGATGCAGATCGGCTTTTTTCTTGCCCTCAAATGCTGCTAGGGCTCTGACACCTCTCAATAGCGTTAACTCACCCCTTAAGCCATCAGTTCCCAAATGCGCACAGAGTTTGGTTGCCAGTTCAAGTAGGTCATCGTCGACCTGTACTTTATCGAGGAGTTTTTGGGATTTACTAATCCTCTTCTTAAATTCTTCTTCCGAATCGTTCCAGGCTGCAATAAATTGTTCTGGATTTCTTTCAAATGCATCGCGCCTCTTAATAATTTCTACGCGCTCTTTGAAGTCATTTGGGGTTCTCACCTCCGTTGATAAACCAAATCGGTCCAACATCTGCGGGCGCAACTCACCCTCTTCGGGATTGCCGCTGCCAATTAATACAAAACGAGCTGGATGGCGAATGCTTAAGCCTTCGCGCTCAATAATATTTTCACCCGAGGCGGCGACATCAATCAATAAATCGACCAAATGATCTTCTAGAAGATTAACTTCATCAATATAGAGATAGCCTCGATTTGCTTTTGCTAGCAAGCCTGGCTCAAAAGACTTAATCCCTTGAGTTAGGGCCTTTTCAATATCTAAAGCCCCAACTACCCTGTCCTCTGTAGCGCCCAGAGGTAAATCTACAACTGGTACGGCAATATTTTCAGTCTTCAGTTTTTGACCTTGAGCTCTTTTAGCCTCACATTCAGTGCAAATACTTTTAGATTCGGGATTGCAGTGGTACTGACACCCGGCAATTGATTTCATCGTTGGCAATAAAGAAGCCAATGAGCGAATGGTGGTCGATTTCCCAGTTCCACGATCACCAAAAATCAGCACGCCGCCGATCAAGGGGTCAATTGTGCAGAGCGTCACCGCTAGTTTCATTTCTGCTTGCGAAACAATTGCTGTAAATGGAAAATTGAGGGTCATTGCTATTCCAAGGCAAAATAGTATTGAAAAATAAAATTTAGTTTAGTCTAAGTAAATGTTAATGTTGCGTTTGATCATTAGGAATATCCTCTAGATTCCGATAAATTATTGGCATTTATTTCAATGTTATGGCCCAAACCCCAAATTCTTTAGCCCCATCCGGCAATCTAGAAGCCCCAAGGCGCTTAGTAATTGCCTCCCGCGAAAGTCGCCTAGCCATGTGGCAAGCACTCCATGTCCAAGATTGCCTGAAAAAGCTCTATCCAGGCTGTGATGTTCAGATTTTGGGGATGACCACCCGGGGCGACCAGATTTTGGATAGAGCGCTCTCTAAAGTAGGCGGTAAAGGCCTGTTTGTAAAAGAGCTGGAAACTGCTCTTGAGGATGGGCGGGCAGATTTGGCCGTCCATTCCTTAAAAGATGTGCCCATGGTGATGCCTGCAGGATTTGATTTAGCTTGTGTGATGGCCAGGGAAGATGCGCACGATGCCTTTGTCGCAAATGATTATGCAAGCTTAGAAGATCTTCCAAAAGGTGCAATTGTTGGCACCTCGAGTTTGCGCCGCGAATCTGTCCTGCGGGCAAAGTTTCCCCATCTAGAAATTCAACCTTTGCGCGGCAACTTAGATACCCGTATGAGTAAGCTCGATCGGGGTGAGTATCAGGCGATTATTTTGGCAGCGGCCGGACTGAAGCGTTTAGGCTTGGAAAGCCGCATTCGGGCACTCTTGCCGTATGACCCCTATACGCCAGCTGCTGGGCAAGGTGCCTTAGGTATCGAGACTCTCAGCCAACATCCCAATATCAAGCAATGGTTATCTCCCTTAAACGACTTACCAACTTTGTATGCTGTATCTGCTGAACGCATGGTCTCTCGTCAGCTTGGCGGTTCTTGTGAAGTACCCTTAGCAGCGCATGCCACATGGGATCAGAACCACATGCAGATTCACTCCTTTGTGGCCAGCGTTGATGGTAAAGCCATATGCCTAGCAAGTGGTCATGCTAAGGTGCAATCCATCGAAGATGCTGAAGCTCTAGGGCTTACAGTGGCAAAAAATTTGCTAGCACAAGGTGCGGCGAATTTGATTCCGAAGCTAGTATAAAAATAGCCAGATTTAATCCTGTATGTTAACTTTGATCCAATCCAACACTAAGAGGTAGACATGTTCTCAAAAACAATCATTAGCCTAGCCTTTCTGGCCATCATGCTATTGGGGCTGGTTCTAGCCATTCAAGATCAGCAATACACCCTATTTGCTATCGGCATGGGCGGCTACTTCCTCTCTGCAATCTCGCCAAGTTTATGCAAGCTCTTCAAAAAATAACATTGAGCTCATGATTTTTTAGATCGCATGAGTAATAGCAAAAAGAAAAATCATTTTTGGCGTTTCATTCCTTACTGCCTAGCCACCATTATTGGGTTTGCCTATGGCTTTAAGTTTGGCTACGAAATTAGCGGCACAGGTCTTGCCATCCTGACCGGTCTAGTTACCGCACTCATTTGTAATTTCATGATGGAGTATGTGGTGCTCAAAATATTTGGCCCACAATAATCACCTCATATTGACTTATGAGGTGAGAACAACAAATCTCTTTATTTATATTTGCTGGTAAGTTTTTTTGCCATAGATGAAATCGTGATAACGCATACGATTATCCAAGCTGCTAATAAAATTCCTGTTAAGTTCATCTCGGTCTCCTTGAGTCAAATTGATAGCACTACAAAAAAGCTTTATTTCTTTTTAGGCAACAAGCTTGTCATTGAAAAAATTGTAGCAATCAATAATCCAATTTCCAAGCAATATACAAAAGAATATCCTGTGGCGGGCCCTATTACCCCTTCAGGAAGCCAATTTGTTGTTCCGATCACCACAATCAGATCCCGAATAATCCCGCCTAGACCGATTGCAAGCCCAGCTGCTGTTGCTTGAACAGCCCCCCAAGCCCCTAATGCCAGGCCTCTTTGGTTAGCAGGCGCCAACTGCATGGTTGCGGTTAAAGTCCCGTGACTAAATAGACCGCCCCCAAAACCAATTAAAAAAGTACCCAACAAGAAGAGGGGTTTTAAAGCCAATGGGGCAGAAAGCGAAATACAGATAAAAGCCGGGATGCCAACTAGAGCCCCCATACTGGCCATATAGAATGGATCAGTCCCTCTGCTCAGTACACGTGATGCCCAGCTAAAGCCGATTAATCCACCCACTGCAAGGATTGCGGTGAGCATAGTGGTGTCACTCACACTCATCCCTAAAATCTGCCCGCCATAAGGCTCAAGCAAAACTTCATTCATGCTAAAGGCCATCGTTCCAAAGCCAAGAGCAACCAACCTTCTCATGGCATTGCCACCTTGAGCAAAAGTACGCCACGAGTCTACAAATGAAGGCTCGCTCGCAGCTTTCGCTTTAGTCAGACTTCTGGGTTCTTGCTTCCACAACGAAATCACATTAAGCGCGATTGTCATCACTGCAGAGGCTTGAATAACTTGAATCAATTTTCCGGGACTAAATTCATTTAAAGCAATACCAAATACCACAGCACTCACAATCATGCCAAAGAGTTGCATGACATACATCAACCCAACAACCTTAGGCTGATCGACCTCTGGAGTTAAATCAGTAGCCAAGGCTAAACCAACCGTCTGAGTAATGTGTATGCCCGCACCAACCAATAAAAAAGCAAGGCCAGAAGCTACCCAACCAACCCAAACTGGCGCTTGCTGCGATTGCCCCGCCCCCGATAACACAAGTAACGCAAAAGGCATAATCGACAAACCGCCAAATTGCACTAGGGTGCCCATCCAAATATAGGGCACTCTGCGCCAACCTAAAGCAGATTTGTGGTTATCGGAACGAAAGCCAATGAGCGCTCGAAAAGGCGCAAAAATAATTGGCAAAGAAATCATGACTGAAACAATCGAAGCTGGCACATGAAGCTCAACAATCATGACGCGATTGAGGGTTCCGACCAGCAAAACCAATGCCATTCCAGCAGAGGCTTGAAACAGAGAGAGTCTGAGCAGCCTTGATAAAGGCAAATCCTCTGAGGCCGCATCTGCAAAAGGAAGATATCGAGGGCCAAGATTTGACCAAGATTGCATGAGCTTTTTTGTCACTCGATTCATCTTATAAATTCTACCCTAGTGAATAAGATATTTAGATCAAGAAATACAAAGGGGAATGAGCGGGCGCTTAAAACTAAAAAGGCTGGGTATTACCCAGCCTTTAAAGGAATACAAAAGCTTTACTTCTTAAGAGCTGGTGCCGCTGGTGCCGCTGGTGCCGCCGCTACTGCAGTCTTAGAACCGCCTTCTAAGAAAGCGCCAACCCAAGTTGTATGAGTCAAGATTGCGTAATGCACACTAAAAGATCCAACTGCTACTGCTCCAATAATGAGCGGGATCCCAACGGTAGGCTTAACTACTGTCCACATTTTTCCGTAAATCATATTGATCTCCCTTCCCTTTATTTAAGCCAAGGCGAATAAATATAAGCAAGCAAATGCGCCAATGCTGCAATCATCCCAAAAAACTGGGTCCCTTGAATCAGATTCCGATGCAACTCCTCTGACTGTTCGTCATTTAGCCCAGTAAGGCTAACTTTTCCATCTGACATAGTTTGTGTCCCCTATAAAAAAGACTAACTAAACGTGCAACCCCGCACGCAGGGTGGTGACCAAAATCACCATTTCTCATTACCACTTATGTAATTTATTAAATACATTGATTTATGTCAATATCTATATACATTTTTATTGAGATATTAATATTTAATTGATACAAATCAATAGTTTAATAAATTTTAAATGGAATGTTTTTGTTGCATAAATATCGTTAAATTAGTATTAACCCTAATATTATGAGCCGAGTCTTAGAAGTGCGGGCACAAAGATCAGATCCAGCATTCTTACTGATGAATCTATGTAAGATTAGCGCTTAGAGAATCATTAAATCCCAGCAATATTTGATAGTCCATCTATTGAAAAGAGCCTCGATCACTGATTGCAATTTATAGAGACTGGTAACAACAATTTAATGACTGCAAAAGAAACCCAAAACTCTCAAAAGCTGAAGTCCATAGAGTCATTCCTGCCCTTCTTAAAACCTTACAAAAAACAACTGTTCATAGCGGCAATCAGTCTGGTTCTTGCTGCATCAGCAACTTTAGTAGTGCCACTCTGTTTTCGGAAAATTATTGATCTAGGATTTAGCGACATCAGTCACGAACAGATTAACATCACCTTTATCAATCTTTTTCTAGCTGCCTTTGTTCTAGCATTTGCAAGTGCACTGCGTTACTACATTGTCTCCTGGCTTGGAGAACGGGTCACTTGTGATATCCGAAAAGCTGTCTACTCACACATCATCCTGCAAAGTCCAGAATTCTTTGAAACTCAGCAAAGCGGTGAGCTTCTCTCTCGAATTAATAATGACACATCCATTGTCCAGATACTCATAGGTACAAGTATTTCAATGGCAGTAAGAAATGCATTTTTACTGTTAGGCGGAATGACAATGATGTTTATTACGAGCATCAAATTATCCTTACTCATTCTAGCCACTCTCTTGCTTACCGTCATCCCCATCATGTTAATGGGTAAGAAAGTTCGTCAGCTATCCAGAAATTCACAAGATAAGATCGCGCTGGCTTCAGCTATTGCAGGTGAAAAAATCAATGCCATCCTTACCGTTCAATCATTTGCAAACGAGCAAAAAGAAATTCGAGCATTTAACCAGTCGATTGAGACTTCATTCTTGGCCTCTAAAATCAGAAGCGCAGCCCGAGGCAAACTTACTTTTGTTGCCATTCTTTTGGGTTTTACCAGCATCATCACGGTCCTTTGGCTTGGCGCCTATGCTGTCAGTAACCAGGAAATGTCTGGTGGCGAATTAACCCAGTTCTTTTTGTATGCAGTCATTGTTGCAGGATCTATCGCCGCTCTTTCGGAGGTTGTTGGCGATGTCCAAAGGGCCATTGGCGCCGGCGATCGACTTTTAGAATTATTGGGCATCCAGTCACAAGTACAAAATCCAAAAGATCCCTACATCGCACCCTTAAGCAATCAACAAGCCATCAGCATCGATATCCGGGGGTTAAACTTTCACTACCCCTCCATTCCGGCAAATGTACTTTCAGATATTTGCTTAAATATTCAGGCTGGAGAAAAAGTTGCCATCGTAGGTCCATCAGGCTCAGGCAAAACAAGCTTATTTAAATTAATCCAACGATTCTATGATCCTCAGTCAGGAGCAATATCTTTTGACGGAGTGGATATTAAAAAATACAAATTAGATGACTTAAGAAAGCTCATTGGGGTGGTGCCTCAAGATATCAGCATTTTCTCTGAAAACGCATTCGAAAATATCCGCTATGGGAAAGAAAATGCCAGTGATGAAGCAGTAATGAATGCCTCAAAAATTGCATTTGTAGATGAATTTATATCTAGACTACCGGATGGTTACAACACCTTTTTAGGTGATCGGGGTATCAGACTATCGGGCGGCCAAAAACAACGTATTGCCATCGCAAGAGCTTTACTAAAAAATCCACCCTTACTCTTATTAGATGAGGCTACTAGCTCACTCGACGCAGAGTCAGAAAGACTAGTACAACAAGCCCTTGAGGAGGCAATGAAAGGTCGAACCACAATCGTAATTGCTCACAGACTCGCAACCGTCAAAAAAGCTGACCGAATTGTTGTCATGGAGAACGGTCGAATTGTAGAAATTGGGAATCACTCCTCGCTAGTCAATCATGGTGGCCTCTATTCACATCTAGCTAAATTACAATTTACAGATGCCTAATATGCAAGTCGCACCCCCTCAAATCGATATCCAAGCCCTCAAGGAATACTTCTGGGGTTTGCAAGATCGCATTACCTTGGCAATGAGTGCACTTGATGGTAAGCCGTTTATCGCCGACGAATGGCATAAACCGGAAGATAGCAAACTGAAGGGTTATGGCCGTACCTGTATTTTGGATGGCGGCAATATTCTTGAAAAAGGTGGGGTGGGCTTTTCCCATGTACGGGGTGATCAAATGCCCCCTTCTGCCTCTCACCATCGCCCAGAAATCGCTGGACGCAGCTTTGAAGCGCTGGGGGTATCGCTGGTTTTTCATCCCCATAACCCCAATATTCCCACTACCCATATGAATGTGCGCTGCTTTATTGCGCAAGCACCTGGTAAGGAGCCTGTCTGGTGGTTTGGTGGTGGCTTTGATCTCACGCCTTATTACGGCGTTGATGAAGATTGTCGACATTTTCATCAAAGCGCTAAAGATGCCCTAGACCCCTTTGGAGTCGATCTATATCCACGGTTCAAGAAATGGTGTGATGAGTATTTTTACTTAAAACACCGAGCAGAGCCCCGTGGCATTGGGGGAGTCTTTTTTGACGACTTTAATGAACTGGGCTTTGATCAAAGCTTTGCCATGATGCGGGCTGTAGGCGATGCCTTTATCAAGGCTTACCTGCCCATCGTAGAGCGCCGTCAGTCTGATCCCTTTACCGCAGCCCAAAAGTCTTTCCAAGAATACCGCCGGGGTCGCTATGTCGAGTACAACCTCATCTTTGACCGGGGCACGATCTTTGGTCTGCACTCTGGGGGGCGTACTGAATCGATCTTAATGTCGATGCCTCCGGTAGTACAGTGGTGGTACAACTGGCAACCACAGCCAGATACCCCCGAAGCCAAACTCTACGATTACTACTTGCAGCCGCGCGATTGGTTGGCGTAAATTGATGAGTTCAAAAAAAATCGG